>CACGMX010000010.1 GCA_902574405.1 uncultured Prochlorococcus sp.
AAGGCATAATCTACTTCGTCTAAAACTGATGGTTTAAATTGATGCAATTCATCTGTTCTCCACCAAAGTCTTACTTCCTCTTTTAATTGGTTTTTTAGAGAATTTTTTTCTTCTTTTGTTTGAAATTGCTCAATCTGTATTTTTTTTAACAAATTTGCTACTCTTGTTTGTTTATGTCTAATCGTATGTCTTACGATCTCAGTCGGATGTGCAGTGAAAACTAAACGAATATCCATTTCCTGCAATAACTCTTCTAATTTGCCTGGTGGGACATTTAACTTCCTAAGCCTATAAAATAATTCTCTAAAAGTTACTGGAGCATTTTGCCTAGCCAATGCTGGAGCAAAAGGATCAAGATTATCCGGCGATTTTTTAACATCCTTATTGGTAAAGCTTTGAATATATCTATCTTCCTCAACTCTTTGTTCCAAAATATTCACGAGTTGAAAATACAATGAAAAAGCCCTTGCTGCTGCTATGGATTCTGCTAAATCCATAGAATTTACAATATCAACTATTTCATTTTTAAAAGTTTTTGAACTATCACTATCAGTTTGTTTTGAATAACTTAATTCTTTAAGCTGTATCAATCTCTCTGCTTGATCTTTTGGACATTCTTCTCTGAGTACAGATTCCCATAGTTCTTCTATTAAAAGACGATTTTTATCAAGTGGATCATTATTACTTATCAGATCCACGTTATTATTTTTTATCTGTCGAAAAGATTCCATATAATCATTATGTCACAATTGAAAATGTTCAGATCAAATGTTTATTTGAATAATCAAACATTCTCGTCTTCAATCCTAATCATATCTTCGATAGAAATTTTCATTATTTGCTCAATAGAAAAGCCTTTTTCATATTGATTTATCCATTTCATAGATTGGTTTCCTTCTTGAAGAACTTTATAGATGGGATTCAAAAGATGTTTCATACCAAAATTTTCTGCTGTGGATGACAAATCTGATAATAAGTTTTGAATCCACTCTCTACAAATAATTTTTTTGCCATCTTGCCAGTGAATTAATTCTGAATTCAAACTATCTTTAGCAGCATTAATTTCATTTTGATCACATATTTCTGATAATTTATCAATAGAAAAAAAACTGGCATTCAAAGGATCTAAAGTATTTATATTTTCAAACAGACTTAAAATCCTTAGTTCTATCATGGCGGTTATAGCTAAAAGCAAATTAATATCATAAACAAAATCACAAATTCTTAACTCCAAACGATCAAGAATTAAGGGTCTTTGGGGACCATTTGGTCGAATTGAAGACCAAAAATGTCTGATATTTTGCATGTTTTTATTAGTTATATTTTCTTCGATCCAATCGATGTAAGAATTATGATTTACAAAAAAAGGAACCTTACTTGGTGTTTTAGGAAACTGCATCCATCTCTGAGAGTGATTCTCAGTAATTTTATTATTTAAAAAAGGTGAACTAGCACTTAGGGATAGATATAAAGCAGCCTCACATCTTATTAGTCTAATAGCCGCGAAAAGCTTATCTAAATCATCTATCCCTACGTTTATGTGTACACTTGAAGTTGCAATAGAGGTTCCATAATTATCTTCTATAAATTGATGATAAAGATTGTTAATATCAGATCTTTGAAATTGAATATTGTGTTTAAAACAAAGAGTTGATGAAGGAATGATTGTTAACTCTTTTTTGTTTAGCCATCGTCTTAACTTTTTTCTTGGAGTTATTAATTTCTCATATAAAAAACTGTAGTCTTTTTCAGGAGTTGTTATGTATTCAACATTTCTATTATCTGGCTCTTTGACAAAATCAGGAAATTTTTTCTCTATTTCAGCCGAAACACCAATATGAGAATTTAAAGAACCTGTGAAAAGTTCCACCTCAAAACCTTTATAAAGATTATTTTGACTCATTTATTTATCTAAACAGGCTAATGCTTTTAGTATCCCCTTTGCTTTATTTATCGTTTCTTGATATTCATTTTCAGGGAAAGAATCAGCTACTATTCCAGCTCCTGCTTGCACTGAAACATCATATTTCCCATCTTTTGAGGGTTTTACTATCATAGTTCTTATAGTAATTGCGGTATTTAATGAACCATTAATATCAATAGAACCGTAAACACCCGCATAAGGACCTCTAGCATCTTTTTCTAAGTGCTTAATCAATTGCATAGCTCTTATTTTTGGAGCACCAGTAACTGTACCAGCAGGAAAAGATGCTTTAAGCAAATCCCATACGTCAGCATTGTTTTTTAAGATTCCCTCAACTTCACTAACTATATGCATAACATGAGAATATTTCTCAATAACCATTAAATCCTTAACCTTCACAGTACCAATTTCACAAACTCTTCCGAGATCATTTCTACCAAGATCAATTAGCATTACATGCTCAGCTATCTCTTTTGGATCTTTTAATAAATCCTTTTCTAATTCCAAGTCTTGTTGATTGTCAATACCTCTAGGTCTTGTGCCAGCTATTGGTCTTAAGCTTGCAACAATCTTATTATTTTTATTTTTTTCAGCTTTTACCATTACTTCAGGACTTGAACCTATCAGATACCATGAGCCAAAATCAAAAAATGACATATATGGAGATGGATTAACCATCCTCAAACTTCTATATAAATCGAAGGGATCATTATTGACTTGAGTCTGAAATCTCTGACTTATAACTATTTGGAATATATCTCCCTTTCTTATATATTCTTTTGCGCGGAGAACCGCATCCTCAAAATCTTTTCTTTCCCAATTACTTTCTAAATCCAAATTTAAATTCTCATTTTCATTCCAATCTAAAAACTCATTTTCTTTTAGAGGAACTCTCATTAATTTTCTAGTTTTCTGAATTTTAGAAATTGATTTTAGATACAATTCTTCAATCGAGGACTCTTTTGAAGAAGTTGTATCTACATAAACCACTGCAGTAATACATCTTTTTATTTGATCAAAAACAACTAACTGATCAAAAAACATCCAAGAACCATAAGGGATATTGTTTTCTCGTGTTTGATTTATTGGAACGCTTGGTTCTATACAATTTATTAATTCATAACCCCAAGAGCCATATAACTGGCCAATTGACGGCAAGTCATCAAGCATGGTTGATTTATATTTCTTTGTCCAACTTTTTAAAATAACAAAGGGATCACCTTTATGTTTTTCACTTTTGCCATTATTCCAGGTTTTAACTATTTCTTCTCCATAACAAACCGCTTCCCAAAGAGGTTTAGTAGCAACAATACTCCATCTACCCAAACTTTCTCCACCTTCAACAGATTCAAGAAAAACACCATGTGAATCCTTTGAGGATAATTTTAACCAAGTCGACAATGGAGTCTCTAGATCTGCTGGCCAAGTTTCAATGATAGGTATAAAATTTTTACCTTCTTTGTAAGCCTTTAAAAAACTATCTTTCTGTGAGCTGATCATACTAATAGTGTCAACCCAAATTATAATTATTTTCTTCTTTTATATCAACTTTCAGGAAGTTAATCAAAAGTATTCTTAGTTGAAAATTTCAAACCAGCCGGATTAGGATTCTCACCTATTCTTCTAGGATTATGTCCTACTTTTTCTCTACCCTCATTAACTTTTTCAGGGAAAACACCATCTTTAGGGTGCAAAAATTCAATATCACCACCTGGGAAAATTCGGTAGATTTTGAAGTCCTCTATTCTTGGTTTAAAAGCTCTTAATTGCGTCCCTAAAGCAAGGCATTGTTCTTTTCTTGCGAAGTACATTAAGTTATCACCTTCATGCATAATAGCTGCACCACCTGTGGGCAATTCAAATGCTTGTTCCTTCGAACTTTTCCATACAATTGCATACTTTTCTTCGGTTTCTGCAGAGTTTAATAAACCCCCAGTACTTCCTATATGCTTTGGAAATTGACCAACTAAAGTTTCAGTCATCCTAGATTTTGAGTTATTTCTAATAAGAAATTAGCATTCATATTTTGCAAAATTCTGAATTGATAGGAAATTTTCTACATTATTTAATATATGTATAACTTCTTTCTGATTTCATTTTGAATCTGAAATCGGAAAAAACACTGTCAAACCTGTATTACGTCTTTGTGTGACATGCCCTCCCAAACTGGCTAACAACTTTTGAGTTGCATTTTGACTAAGTTGTAAACTTCCGGTTTGAGGGTTCCAATTTAAAACGGGACCAATATCAGAACCGTTATTGTTTTTTAGAATTTCTTTTTGATTGTTATCTAATTTTTGTACCTTTAGTTGAAGTTTAAGTTTTTGACCAGCTGGTCTTAATTCTAAAATCAATGTACTACCTTCTTTTAATCCTCTAGTATTTTTATCAATCAATCCTCCTAACATTAATTCTAATTTTTCAGAATCACTCATAATTTGCGGCAGTTGTTTGGGGATATCTATCTTTAAAGAAATACCACGTCGACTTAACTGTTTATTCCATAAAGGAGCAAGCTTTTTAAAAATTTCGGCTAAATTAATTTTCGCCAAATTATTAAATGAAGGCACTTCATTACTTACTAATTCTGCTGCATTGAAGATTAAGCCAAACCTATCAATTTGTTCATTACATTCATTATCTATTTGAATTAAACGATTTCTCATTGATTCATCCATATTATATTTTTTTAATGTAGAACTTATGAGCGTTCTGATTGTTGCCAAAGGCGTTCTTACTTCATGAGAAATTGCACGTAATAATTTTGCTTCAGTTATTTGCACATTTTTTTCATCATTTTTAACAGAATTCTGTATATTGTGGTTTTGAGTGATATTTGCTAATTTTGCCGATAATATTGGCCAAAATAATTTTTCAAATTGATTATCAATATTAAGGTTTCCTAGATTGTTTATTGCATTACGAAATTTTACTCCTTCCTCATGATTTTCTTGATTTAACTTGGCATGCATTAATTCAATGGTAAATTTTAGGCTTTCTTCATCACACTTCATTAATAGAATTTTCTTATCTTTTTCTCCAGCAATCGATAAAACGCATTGAAAATTTGGGGTAATTACCATCAAAAAAGGTTCATAACCATCTTCTTGACTAAGACTTAAGACTTTATATTTATTAACTAAATCGCAACCTTTTTTTATCTTATCTGAATTATTGATTGGTAAAAAACCTGCATTCTCATTTTGAAAGTATGGAAACCCCTCAGGAGACCAAAGCCATCCATGAAGTTGATTTAAAAATTTTTTATCATTAAAAGCTGGCAAAGGGGAAGCAACCCAAATCCCCCCATGTTTATAATTCTGAGATAGGAAATCTTTTTGAATAACTTCTAAAGAAGCCCACCACATTCTTCTAGATGTATTGTCGTCAACATATATATCTTTAACTCCTTTAATCAAAAGTTCTTGAATTTTTTTTATAGTTATTTGTGATTTCATAAACTTTTTAGTGATCTAGAACGTTTAAATATAGATAAAACAAAACCAATAGATATAAAATTAATTACCAATGAAGTTCGACCATAACTCATAAATGGAAGAGGAATTCCAGTAACTGGTCCTAATCCAATAGTCATAAATAAATTAATAATTATTTGAAATAAAAAAGTTGAGGCTATTCCAATAACAATTAAAGATTCAAATTGAGTCCTGGCAATTGTTGCAGTATTAATAAGTTTTTTTATCAAAAAAAAGAACAAAAATAAAACTACTATGCAACCCATGAAACCCAATTCTTCGCCTAAAGCACTGAATATAAAATCAGTATGTTGTTCTGGTATAAATTGCAAATTAGTCAGCTTACCTTGTAGCAAACCAGTCCCAAATAATCCTCCAGAACCAATCGCAATTTTACTCTGTATCAAATGATATCCACCACCTAATGGATCTCTATTTGGATCTAAAAATAGAACTAATCTATCTTTTTGATATTCTTTCAAACCATATTGCCACAAAATTGGTGTCAATTTTGCCACCAGTAAATGGAACGAGATAGCGATAGTAGAAAAAATAATTTTCTTTTTCGAAGATCTATAAGCAAGATATCCTATAAATGGAATCCAGAAAATAAGAAGAGTTGGTAAGGTTAAATATAATATAGAAGTAACAAGACAAAAAACTATTAACAAAATCCACTCAATGGGCATTTGCGACCAATAGAGCATCACACCTGTTAAAACAAGTAAAACCAAAGAGGTACCTAAATCCGGCTGAAAGAAAATTAATAACCAAGGAATAACTACTACTAAAAAAGGCAATGATAAATCTCTTATTGTTACTATTATTTTCTTGTCGAGTACTAAAGCAAGAGTTAATGCAGTACTGAGTTTAGCTACTTCTGAAGGCTGAAAAGAAAAAAAGCCCAAGTTTAACCATCTTTGAGCTCCAGAAACTGATATCCCAAAAAAATAAATTAGAAATAAGGATATTAAAGTAGATATATAAAATGGGAGCAAATACTTTCTTAGTCTCTCTAACGGTATATAAGAAATAAAAAATGCTAAAAAATAACCGAAAAAACCAGTTAAGATATGACTCAAATAATTCGATACTAAAAAATCACCCTGAATACTTTTTATTAATAAACCCGAAATAAGCACTAAAAACAGGGGAATTATAAGTAGCGGAGAAAATAAAAAACCTCTATTAAAGTTGTCTTTTTTTTGGAAAAGTCCTCTGTTATTTAATAAAGAAATTCTCTTAAACATCAATTAAGTATTAACAAATTGATTCTTAATTAATTGAGCTAAATTACCAAATACAATAGAACTTTCTTTATTTGGCTGGCTTATTGAGATTGGTACACCTTTATTACTATCATCAACAAGAGGGATTTCAATAGGAATTTGAGCTAATAATGGCAAGTCATTTTCGTTAGCTAATGTTTGTCCACCACCTTTACCAAAAATTTCATATTTTTTACCGGGCATATCTGGCGGAATAAATACTGACATATTTTCTACAATTCCCAGTAAAGGTACTCCGAGTTGTTTAAACATTGCTAATCCCCTCCTAGCATCTTGTAAAGATACTTGTTGAGGAGTTGTGACAACTATAGCTCCAGAAATAGGAACAGATTGAGAAAGGGATATTTGAGCGTCTCCTGTTCCTGGAGGTAAATCAATAACCAAAAAATCAAGATTATTCCATTCAACTTGGTACAAAAATTGTCTGATAATACTATTAAGCATTGGTCCTCTCCATATCACTGGCTGACCTTCTTCTATTAGGAAACCCATTGATACCAATGAAATTCCATATTTATTTATTGGTATTAACCTTTGATCACTGCCACTACCTTCTGTAACCTTTGGATTCTGTTCGGCAACTCCCATCATCGAGGGAGTATTAGGTCCATATATATCTGCATCCAGCAAACCAGTTTTTAAGCCTAATTTAGCTAAAGAACAAGCGAGATTAACTGCAATGGTACTTTTTCCAACTCCACCTTTACCACTGCTAACAGCGATGATATGCCGAATCCCATCAATTTTCTGCAACTCAGGCGCATTACTTTGATTTTGAGATTCTGTTTTGGAAGGATTATTATCTACCTCTATTTGAACATCATCAATATCTTCAAAATCCAATAATGCTTTTCTAACCTCTTGTACAATTCTATCTCTCTGAGAATTTGCAAACGATGGTAATGATAATGTTACGATTACTCTCGGTATAGTTACTCTTACATTTTTAATCCAAGCTAATTCAATTACATTTTTCTGTGATCCCGCATCTAGAACTTTTTGTAAAGCAAAATTCGCATCTTCTATTGTGGTCATTAAATTTTTAAATATTTTGACAAGGTAGTCGACTGTTTAAAAGATTAAGAACTATGTCGAACTATCAAATAATAGGCAATAAGTACCCCCTAAGAGAAATTATAAAGAGAAACTTATAATTAACCAAAAAAATTTTTTTCTTCAAGATTTACTAAATACATGTTGAAAGAACCACCTAAAAACTCGAGAGAAAAAACTAAAAATCTCTTATTAACTCTACAAGACAAAATTTGTTCGGGACTTGAAAATGTAGATGGTAAAGGGAAATTTACAGAGGAATCCTGGCTAAGAGACGAAGGTGGCGGTGGAAGATCAAGAGTATTAAAAAATGGTTCTATTTTTGAGCAAGCAGGCGTAAACTTCTCGGAAGTACAAGGAAAAGAATTACCTCAATCTATAATCTCTCAAAGGCCCGAAGCAAAAGGTCATGAATGGTTCGCTACGGGGACTTCTATGGTTTTGCATCCTAAGAATCCCTATATTCCTACAGTTCATCTGAATTATCGATATTTCGAAGCTGGTCCTGTTTGGTGGTTTGGGGGAGGTGCAGACTTAACCCCTTTTTATCCTTATCTTTCTGATGTAAGGAATTTTCATACTGAGCATAAAAAAGCTTGTGAGAAAGTTGATCAAGATTTGCATAAAGTTTTCAAACCATGGTGTGATGAATATTTCTTCTTGAAGCATAGAAATGAATCTAGAGGCATAGGAGGTATTTTTTATGATTATCAAGATGGTTCTGGCAATATTTATAGAGGAAATAATCAAAATGGAGAAGCATCAAAAGCTTCACAAAATATTGGCAGATCTAATTTAAATTGGGATGATTTATTTTCTTTAGCGGAAAACTGTGGGCAGGCATTCCTCCCTTCATATTTGCCCATTATTGAAAAAAGAGCTTCTCAAACATATTCATCGAAGGAAAGAGAATTCCAGCTATATCGAAGAGGTAGATATGTCGAATTCAATTTAGTTTGGGATAGAGGGACAATTTTTGGACTACAAACAAATGGCAGAACTGAATCTATATTAATGTCCTTACCACCTTTAGCTAGATGGGAATATGGATATAAAGCTAAAAATGGTTCTCGAGAGGAATTTCTCACATCAATTTTTACAAAACCCCAAGATTGGTTAAATGATAAAGAGTTAGAGAAATTCTGTATAGAAAATAATATTTTTGATTAAAAATTATCGAATAAAATTTGTAAGTATCTTAAATAGGTGTTTTAAATAAAGAACCGTCACTTTTCAATTGAAGTTTTTCTCCGAGTTCATTTTCTAAAGAGATTAATTCATCCCTATGGGCTCTAAGTCTCATAAAAGTTGAATCATTTTCATTTTCGTTGATCAACCTTAATTCAAATTTCTCCTCTCTAGCTGATTTTTTATAATAGACAATTCCAGACAAAGGGCCACCAATTAATCCCAAAAGAATAGGCCACCAACCTAATTCAGGATATATTTGAATAATTACTAATCCCAAAGCACAAGAACCAAAACCTCCAAGAAAACCTAAAAAAATTGCTAAAAATTTACTAGAAACAACTTGACCCTTGAATATTAAAATTCTTTGTTCAAAATCTCCTCCTGTTTGCTTCCATCCCCTCAAATTAAGCCATTCACATAAACCATTTAAAACCTTAATTGGCTGTTGAGAAGATGAAATCTCAACGATGGTTGTTCTATCTTTAGTAGAAGCCCTAAGAAAAAAAAATAATCCTATAGCCAAAAGAATTGTCAGCAATAATGTTGAATTTAAGGAATATGACATTAAATAATTTTTTCTAGTAACTTTGAGAATAAAAATTAAAGTTACATCATATTATAATTTTTTAGAATTATTCTGTAAAATATTCCTATTAGATAAAAATTCTTAATTAAAAAAAATCTTAAGTAATATTTTAAATCTTAAATTTCTTTAAATATTTTTTAAAAATGACTATTGAAAATAAAAATATTGATCTTCTTCATAGCGATTTAACAGAAGATTTATACAATTTTTATAAAAAATCATCTTACCTAGCTATTGACACTGAAGCAATGGGTTTAATTCATGGAAGAGATAGGCTCTGTTTAGTACAAATATGTAATGAATTTAAAAGAACATCGTGTATAAAAATCGAACTTCATACATCTTCTGCGCCTCATTTAAAAAAACTTCTTGAAGATGAAAAAATTACTAAAATATTCCACTACGCAAGATTTGATGTAGCAGCTCTAAAATGCAATCTTGAAATAAATACAAAAAATATTTTTTGCACAAAAATTGCTAGTAAGTTGGCAAGAACCTATACAAATAAACACGGTTTAAAGGATCTAATTAATGAATTGTTAGGTATAGAACTGGACAAAAGCTCGCAAAGTAGTGATTGGGGTAGCATCGAAGATTTAACAAAAGATCAATTAGATTATGCAGCAAATGATGTTAGATATTTAATTGAAGCTATGCATAAATTAAAAGTTATCTTAGAGAGAGAGAATAGATATGAATTAGCTCAAAAATGTTTCGAAACAGTTTCTGTACATGCTGATTTAGACATACTAAAATTCTCAAATATATTTGAACATTAAGAATCAATCTTCAGTTAAAAAATTATCTTCACCATCAAGAGTTTCCATAAGCTTATCAAGTATTCTTGAAGAACTTAATTTATCTCCATCATTTTTTTCACAAATTTTTAAAACATTTTGCGCAACTTGTATTTTTTCTTGAATAGTTTTCGAGCCTTCTTTTGCAATTTGAATTTCTACTTTCCTTTTAGCAGAAGATAAGCTTATACTCATAAGTTTTGCAATCTCTGCACAAATTTTTAGATATTGCCGATCATTTATTGGATACATAAAAGAATTAATAATTAATAAGCTAGTGCCATTTACTAAGATAACAAATGAAGGTTTATGGCATCTACGATTTTCTTAGTTGCTCCGGATTCTCCCATTCTTTTTTTTCCGATTTTTGCTTGTTCTAATCTATCAACATTTCCTTTCAAAAGTAAACTTAAACGTTTTAAAAGAATTTTTTTGTTCTTGCAAACTAAAACACTACCTCCCAATAATCTTGATTGCCTTTTTGCAAATGATTTTGTAAATTGTGGACCAGGTCCCGGTAGAGAAAGAGATGGGATTCCAAGGCCAGCAATTTGCTCTGTAGCAGTTCCTGCATTAGACAAACCAACTTCTGCCATATTGGCCCATGAATTGAATTTACCTTTGCTAATCACTACATATTGATCTTTCTTTTTCCATACTGAATCTTCATCAATATGAAATTTAACTTTACTCTGTTTTATAAAACCATATTTATTTAAATAATTTTGAATTTGAATCACATTCGCATTAATGCTCAAAGGCAAAAGTATTAATAAATCCTTTGACAAATCAAAATCTTGCAAACAATTTAGAAAATTATCAAGATTTTTAAGAGCTTCAGGGTATCTACTTCCAACTAATAAAATAATCCTTTTAAAAGAAATAATATTTGATATCTTATTGTTTGTTACATTGACAAAATCCATCATTGGATTACCCAAGTATTTTGCATCAATATTTTTTTTATACAAATTATTAGCTGTAATTTTATCTCTCATAATTAAATTTTTACATCTTGGAGATTTCATTAAAAACATTTCCCATGGATCCCATTCAGAACCTTTCAACTTATGATAAAAATCGCTTAAATCCCAACCTGGCCCACTACTCCAAGTATGATCACTTTTGGGGGTTCCAATAAAACTGAAGTCGCATTCTGAACTCCAAGCGTAGAGTAATGGCAAGAAATCCCCTACTGCGATAATTTTGCAGTTATTTTTTGACTTCTTTTTTACAAGTAGAAAATTTCTTAAATTATCGATTAAAAATCCCGCTAACAAATCAAGCACAAATCCCCTCAGACTTTGATTGCTAAAACCTCCACTAGGAAGCTCTTTTAAATATCCTATTTTACGAAAATTCTTTGATTTTATGGAATTAAATACATATCCATTTCCTACTAACGGCAAAACTTCAATATTTTTATTTTTTATTTTTTTTAGTAATCTTTTTATTATCTCCGATGCGATTACATCTTCTCCATGACCATTGCATATAAATAATAGAGAATGAGACACCTTACTGTTAAGATCATAAAAAGACTCAATCGAATCTTTTTCGGCGGCATGGCCAAGTGGTAAGGCAGAGGATTGCAAATCCTTTATCCCCAGTTCGAATCTGGGTGCCGCCTTTCTTAAAACAAGGACAAATTTCCTTGTAATCCTTTCCAATAAATTAAGTCTTGAATATCTGTTGTGGTATTTCAAGTGTTCAAAACTGGTAGGTGAGTAGTAGGTGAATCGACCTTCATTTAATCCATATCACACTATTATAGTATTCACCTACTTATACAAACTCAGGATTCTTCTTTGCCACTCCTTTAATGATGTTTAATATCCTGACTCTCTAGTTTTCTTTGTCTTTCACAAGTGCTTTAGATCGGTAATCAAAGGATCTTGCATCATTTGGATTTAAATCTAATGCCCTATCAAAATTATCAATTGCCTCTTCATTTTCATCTAATTCGTAATAGCATAAACCTCTATAAGACCAACTATCAGAGTATTGAGGATCAAGTTCTATCGCTTTATTAAAGTTTTTAATCGCTTCTAAAAACTTACCTTCAAAATAAAGTTGTTTTCCTTTTTTTCTATAAGTAGAGGTATTTGTCATTAATCTCTAAGATTATAAAAAATAAATTTTTTATAATCAAATATTTTTCTCATTTTCTAAGTAATCAAGCATACTCAATGCTAAAGAAAATTCAGGATCTAACATTAAAGAGATTCTAAGGTTCTTTAATGCTTTTTCATTTTGATTTAAATATTCGTAACACATTCCTCTACCGAAATATAAAAATGAATTTTTAGGATCTAATTCTATTGCCTTAGAAAAATCAAGTATTGATTCTTGATAATTATTCAAAAATATTTTTGAATTTCCTCTTAATTCATATGCCTTCACAAGACGATTTTTATTTATCGGCAAATAAGTACTTAATTCAATTGCTTTATCTAAATATTCTATTGATATCTGGTAAGCGGTACAGTCATGAAATATCTTTCCTGATTCAAAGTAATCAATAAATTTAAAAAACTTGTTCAAAATAAAATTTTGGATCGATCCACTTTAGATAAAAGTATTCTAATTAGGATTTTATTTATTCTAGTAATCATTATCTGCTACACACATTCCTAAACATCTAACACCATTTGATGCAGTCCTTTTGCAATGATTACATAAAATGGGATCTTTCTCTGAAGTAAGGTTAATTTTTGAATTATTTTGGCCTTTAATACTTATTAACTCTTGTGTTGAATCAAATAGAGTCATTCTTGGAATCATCACTTGAGTCGATACTAACAACAAGTGAAGCATTAGTGTTGGAAGAAGGTAAATCCATAATTTTTACAGTTTCTTTAGGCTCTTCAATAACTTGATTTTCTTCAGTACTTTCATCAACTGCACAAGCCTCAAGAGCCTCTCGAAGTAGTGAATCAAAAGTTGCTCCAGGCAATCTATGTCTTGCAACCTCCAGAAAAGTTCTAGGTAACGATTCAGATGCAGCATCTCGTAAAGCAGGATTATTCTTTCTATGTTCTTGTTCTTCTTCTATTGATTTAATAAACCTCAGTGTGACATCTCTTTTGGTAGAAGCTTTTATCAGCGTATCGTTTTCCGGATTACTAACATTAGGTTCATTTTCAAGATCACTAAGTCTTTTTTCCAAACTATTTAAAACTTCATTAGCTTCTTTACTAATATGCGCTAGTTGACCATCGGACAAATTAGGTAAATCAGCGACAAAAACTTTCCCATGATCTCTAAGTGTCAAGAAAGTTGGCCTTGGGCCTTGAGCCTGTCTACCAATTGATTCGGAATTATTACCTATTGGTCTTTTTGGAGGTGTAGGACCAGCTGAACTACGTCTACGTGTAATTCTTTGATTATTTGCAAAGGGCATTGAATAAAGGTTTAATCTTAATACTTAAACTTCCGATATAATTCGGCGGTAATTTTATTATATTACACCTAACTTTTTCATTTGGGTATAAAAAATAATTTATTAAAACTCATTTAAAAAAGGTAAAAAAATTTAAGTTAAAATTTCTGGCAAAAATTTACTAATTGTTGCATCAGTTTTTCTAACTATCTTTCCAATTTCCCAACTATCTATATCATGATCTTTACAGATACTTAATATCGCTTCCTTAAATTGTTTATCAATAATTAAACAAAATCCCACTCCAAGATTGAAAGTATTCCAAAAATCTTTTTCGGGAATAGATCCTTTCTCTTTAAGGAATTTAAATAAAGTAGGTATTTGCCATGAATTGGTATTGATATAAGGAATAAAATCAGAAGGAATACATCTTGGTAAATTTTCTGGAATTCCTCCTCCAGTTATATGAGACATTGCTTTAATTTCTATATCTTCAGATAACATTTGGCTAATCACATTATTGTAAATTTTTGTAGGTTTCAATAACTCATCATAAAAATTTAAATGAGAAACTTTTTCAAATTCTTTATCTATTTGATTATTGTTTTGAATAATTTTTCTGACTAAACTAAAGCCGTTACTATGAACTCCATTACTTTTTAAAGCAATTATTAAGTCATTTTCAGAGACTTTTTTACCATTAATAAGCTTATCCTCATCAACTATTCCAACACAAAATCCTGCAAGATCATACTTATTTTTTGAATAAAATCCAGGCATTTCAGCAGTTTCTCCGCCAAGTAATGAACAGTTATTTTCTCCGCATCCATGTGAAATTCCCTGAACAACCCTCAATAATTGTTTCTTATCAAGCTTACCGGTAGCAATATAATCCAGAAAAAATAAAGGTTTTGCCCCACTAGTAATGATATCGTTCATGCACATAGCAACTAAATCAATACCAACCTCAAAATGAAAGTTTTTACTTTGGGCTAATTCTAATTTTGTTCCAACACCATCCGTCCCTGAAACAAGAACTGGTTTTTTAAAACTATCGATAGGAATTCTAAACAAACCTCCGAACCCGCCAATACCCTCAATCACATTAGATGTATGAGTTCCTTCAACTGCCTGTTTAATTTCAGAAACAAATTCTCGCCCAGCTTCTATATCAACACCTGATGTTTTGTAATCCATGAAATAAAAATGATAGACTTTCCCTATATAGATATTCCTCCTAAGATTGTTTTTGTCCAGTAATTATTTATCAAATAGATTTATTTTTTAAAAACAAAGTGAAGAAAGTAATCATAAGGAAAACTGAAGAAATAGAACATTGGAGGAGAAATATAAATAGTGAAATTAACTTCATTCCAACAATGGGTAATCTTCATGATGGTCATATTAAACTTATATCAACAGCAAAAAATGACAATTCTAATGTTAATTTAGTAAGTATTTTTATTAATCCACTTCAATTTGATAACAAGTTAGATTTAGAGAATTACCCTAAAACAATTGATAATGATATAAAAATCTCCTTTTCAAATGGCGCAGATGCTATCTTCATCCCAAGTAATGAAGATATATATCCACCGAATAATAAAAATATTAAATTCCTAAAAGCTCCAAAAGAATTATCTTCTGCATTATGTGGATTAAATCGAATTGGACATTTTGATGGCGTTTGTACAGTAGTTTATAGATTACTTAATCTCATCAAGCCAAAAAATCTTTACTTAGGAGAAAAAGATTGGCAACAACTTTTAATTTTAAAAAATCTTGTCCTTAGAATGAAATTAAATGTTGCTATTAAATCTATTCCTACACAAAGAGATTTTGATGGAATTCCTTTAAGTTCACGTAATATACATTTATCAAAAAACGAAAGAAAATTGATTAAGTTTTTTTCAAGTGAGTTATTAGAAGCAAAAAAAATTTTTCAACAAGATAAAAAGATCAATTTAAACCAAATAATTAAGAAGCTATCAGCAAAAAAAATTTCAATTGAATATTTAGAACATTTACACCCTCATACACTCCAAAAAGCGAGACTTGAAGATAATATTTCGTTATTGGCTGGTGCGATAAGATGTGGAGAGACAAGATTAATTGATCACGTTTTTCTGATGAAAAGAAGGCCGATTATTGCAATTGATGGTCCTGCAGGTTCAGGTAAAAGTACCGTAACAAAGTTAATAGCGAATAAACTTAAACTTTTATATTTAGATACTGGCGCAATGTACAGGGCATTGAGTTGGCTTATGATAAAAGAAAGTATTAACTATAAAAAAGAAAAAAATTTACAGAATATTCTTAAAGGTATATCTATAGTTTTCAAGTCGAATACAAATTCACATCAGGATGTTTATGTTAATAACTACTGTGTTACTGAAGAAATTAGGTCGCAAAAGATAAGTTCCATCGTTTCTAAAATTTCCTCAATAAAAGAAGTAAGAGAATTCTTAGTAGAAGAACAAAGAAAAATTGGAGAATCAGGCGGACTTGTAGCTGAGGGAAGAGATATAGGAACTACTGTTTTTCCTCATGCAGAACTTAAAATATTTTTAACTGCTAGCATCGATGAAAGAGCAAAAAGAAGAAAATCTGATAAAAATAGTCAAGACTCACAAGAAATAGACCTGCATACATTAAAAGAACTTATAAAGACAAGAGATTTTGAAGATTCCAATAGGGAAATTTCGCCTCTAATTAAGGCGAATGATGCAATAGAAATTACTACCGACGGATATACAATTAATGAGGTAGTGGATAAAATTATTGACCTTTACAATGACAAGATTCCTAAAGAGACTGAGATCAAATAAATTCAAGAAATACTTTCCAAAAAACCTTTTACAGAATCTTCTAGAATATCAAGGACATAATCAAAGCCCTCGTCACCTCCAAAATATGGGTCAGGAACTTCTTGCTCATTAAAAACTGATCTAAAATCTTGTATTTTTTTTATTGCTGCAAAACCAGTTGAAGCTGTTCTATTTTTAAGATCTTGAATATTTTTAAAATTTGAATCGTCCATCGCAAGAATATAGTTAAATTCGTCAAAATCTTTGCTAGTAATTTGACGAGCCTTGCTTAAGATATTTATATCTCTTCTTTCTGCCGCAATTCTCATCCTAGAGTCAGCTTTTTTTCCAATATGCCAACTCCCAGTTCCAGCAGAATCAACAATAAAGGCATCGGTTAATCCATTCTTTTCAAGTAGTCTTATAAAGATAGCTTCTGCTGCAGGAGACCTACAAATATTTCCCAAACATACAAAAAGAACAGAAATTTTATTCATATGATTTTAAATTCCAGTTGATTATAAGACTTTTAAGTAGTAAATAAAACTTCTTCAATTAAAGATTCAGTAAATTCTTTGCCAAACAAACTCGACAACATTGGCCTTGCTGGATCGTTATCTCTTCTATAATTCAAATAATTATTTTGACCGTTTATTAATTCTTTTTGCATTTCAATATTGACTTCTTTGCTTTCGAAAAGAATTTCCAAATACAAATCAAGATATTTCTTAAATGAGGTATAAAGCGGATTAGTAATTAAAAAATCACTTCTTTCTTCTTTTGGTAATTTTGACCATATTACTCCTGGAGAAAAAAATCTTGCTACATCCGCAGACATTTTTTCAGCTAATGGAAGTGATGAATGACAATGATTTTTGAGTTTTATAAGTTTTTCTAATAACTCATTATTGTATTGATTTTGTATTTTTAATGAAGGCTGAAAATCTAACACTATTAAATAACTATTAGGGAGAGAAACAAAATCTACTCCAAAAAAATGGGACGTTATAAATAGTATTAGGAATAATTAAAAAATTTAAAACAGAATAATTTGGACTATTTATACAAACTGCCCTTGCGAATTGAATTCTTTTTTTATGCGTTACACCCCAAGTAGATAGATTCACATTTTTTTTTGATTTCCTTGAACCATAAGTTGAATCTTTATAAGAATATTCCGAGGGTATTTTTTTTTCTAAACAGTTATATTTATTTAAATTATTTGTTAAATATTTTAAGAAATTATGCCATTTCCAATCTGGCCTATAAAAAATAGTATCTTGTATTAACATTCAATGAATAATCTCATTATTTAATGTAAAAAGAAATTTATTAATAAATTTCTTCGTCCATTTTTCTCCAAAAAAAGATTTAAACAATTTATCTGCAGGGTCTTTTTCAAAACTATACTTATCATATTTAATTTGATTATTCTTTATTTCTTCTGCATTTAAAAATTGATTAACAGGATTCGATTTATAAATGTTCAAATAATTATTTACAAATGAATGGAATATATTATTTAAATCTCTATCAAGATTTAATTTATTTCCTCTACATATAATCACCCATGGGGAAAAATACTTTTTTGAATCATATATATTCTTCATTTTATTATTATCAAATGCAGAATATTTTTTCTTAATACTACCTAAACTTGAACAATATTTTTCAAGATATTTGCTTTCTTGAATTAAAGGTTGATAATCAAGTATTGCTAATAACTTTTGAGAAGTTCCAAACCATAAAATATCAGCTCCTAAAATAGGAAATTCACTATCAAAATTAGGATATGCGACCGTATTAAACACTTGCAGTTTTTTGCCACCATCTAATCTTGTTATTCGCCACTTTCTATATTCGGGAGATGAAAAAAGCCAATTTTTAATAATATATTTTGAGTCTTCATTGTGATGTTCTTTGAATTCACTAGATATTTGTACTTCATGTCCATTTAATTGATCAATATTGGTTTTAATGAAATCAACTAATGAATCAAACATAAACATTAGGTCTCGGTACTTCCTTTCCTTACTTTTTTTGTAATGTAATTGAATACAATCTTGCCTAAAACAGCAATCAAGTTGCCTTCAAGCTCCTTAAACATTTTCATATTGTAAGTAAAAGCTTGATTAGCTTCATCAATAATTTGATCAGCCGTCTTTTGATTTATTGGAAGTTGATTCAAAGTAAGGGAATATTCTTCCTTGAATTTTTTTTCATCAGCAATTAATTCAAACTCATAAAAATTTAAACCATCATTTCCCTGCAAATTTAATGCTTTTTTTGCGATCCTTTTCAAGATTTGCCCCCCAGATAAATCTCCTATATAGCGAGTGTAATGATGACCGACTAGGAGTTCTGGTGAATTTTTTGCGACCTCTCGAATTCTTTCGACATATTCTTTTGCTGAGTGCGAAATATTAATTTCATTCTTCCAGTTTTCACCAAAATAAAATTTAAGATCATTAACAAGAGTTTCTTTCCTGAATAATGATTTAAAACCTATAGGTTTTATGACGGGATGTTCCTCATTGACCAGTCTTTCAATTTCCTCTTCCATGGCTTCATAAACAAAATATAAATCACTAATTAATTTTCTATAAGATTTTTTTTCAACAACTCCTTTTAAAAAACAAGCCACAAAGCCAGTATTTTCTGCCATAGTGTGGGATTTTTTTGTCCCTTCTCTTAATTGTCCTGCAAGAGCAACTGCCATATATTTTGAATTATTTTTGTAACTGTGTTTAATCTACAAGAAAAATACATAAAACAGCTAATTTTTGTTACCAGCAGATGTTGTAGAGAATAGCTTATAAAGTTCTTTACAAACCAAAAACAGATTATCTTTTTGTTCCTTTTGCGGTAGATGAGTACCAGTCATTTCCCAATCACCGATGGTAGCCACTCTCCATCTCTCGGAAGGAACAATCATACCTCGCATTATTATTCCCAACAATTTCGGGACTCTGTCATTACTATCATTTTCAATTCTTAATTGTAAGAGTATGGCTCTACATTCAATAAGAGGACTCCAACCAGGAAAATGAAACGCAAAATCAATAGTATCTTGCTTAGATTCATTTGTATTGTCCCAAGGACTAAAGTTTACGCTTGCATCTGGAAAATATTTCCGAAATAAAGCTGCAGTAGAAGCAATTTTATTAGCTATCTCAACATTACTTACATTTGAACTCGCATTCATAAATGACTGAGTATTTTTTTGAAAATGACATAATTTGCTTTAAATGGCTTATTAACTACTTTTTCTTTTAATAAAGATGTTGAAATGCTGATCAATAAAGTATTCTCTATTCACATTTGACTAATAAATTTCTAGGTTTTAAAGAAAATAACTCAGCTCAAATTAAAATACTATGAGCTTCAAAGAGTTATCTTTTATTAATTCAATGCTATGCCAAAATTTGAAAAATTAACTTTACCTAGAGAAGGCGAGATAATAACTTTTAATCAAGGCAAACCTAATGTTCCTAATAATCCAATTGTCCCTTTTATTAGGGGTGATGGTACTGGAGTTGATATTTGGCCTGCTACTCAAATCGTTCTTGATTCAGCGATTAAAAAAAGCTATGGAGATGAAAGAAAAATTAATTGGTTTAAAGTCTATGCAGGAGATGAAGCTTGTGAACTTTATGGAACATATAACTATCTCCCTCAAGATACTATTGAGGCAATCAGGCACTTCGGCGTAGCTATCAAAGGTCCTTTAACGACTCCCATCGGTGGAGGTATTAGATCTCTTAATGTTGCATTAAGACAAATCTTTGATTTATATAGTTGTGTTAGACCATGCAGATATTATTCAGGGACTCCAAGCCCTCACAAAAATCCCCAAAATCTGGACGTTATCGTTTATAGAGAAAATACTGAAGATATCTACATGGGAATTGAATGGGAAGCCGAGGATAATAATTGTCTTGAATTAATTAATCACTTAAATAATGTTGTAATACCAAATAGTAAAAATTTAAAAAATAGATCCATACCAAACGGATCAGGAATTGGAATAAAACCAGTAAGTAAATCTGGAAGCCAAAGGCATATTAGAAAGGCCATTGAACATGCTAAAAGATTATCAGGAGATAAAAGGCATGTGACTCTTGTACATAAAGGGAATATTATGAAATATACCGAAGGTGCATTTAGAGATTGGGGTTATGAATTAGCAGTCAATGAATTTAGAGAAGATTGCATTACAGAAAGAGAAAGCTGGATATTAGATAATATTCATAAAAATCCAGAAATTACAATTGAAAATAATGCCCGAAAAATCGAACCAGGTTTTGACAAGCTTACAAATAACAAAAAAGCATTCATTTGCGAAGAAATTAAAGAAGTTGTTGCATCAATATCAAATTCTCATGGAGATGAAAAATGGAGAGAACTTATTCTTGTTGATGATCGGATAGCTGATAGTATATTTCAACAAATTCAAACTAGACCTCAAGAATATTCAATTCTTGCAACCTTAAATCTCAATGGAGACTATGTTTCTGATGCAGCTGCAGCAATTGTTGGTGGCCTAGGTATGGCTCCTGGTGCAAATATTGGAGATAATGCGGCAATTTTCGAAGCTACGCACGGTACTGCGCCAAAACATGCAGGCTTAAATAAGATTAATCCAGGCTCAGTAATTCTTAGTGGTGTAATGATGCTTGAATATTTTGGTTGGGATGAGGCAGCTAACTTAATTACTAATGGTTTAAGTAAGGCAATTGAGCAAAAAAAAGTCACCTATGATTTAGCACGCTTAATGGAACCAAAAGTAGAACCCTTATCCTGCAGCAGTTTTGCTGAAGAAATTATCTCAAATTTCTAATTTTAAAAATTATTATTATTTTCAAAAACTTTCCAAATATTAACTAGTGAATCATTAGTACCAATGTTTCCAGGGTGGGTAACAATGGGAAGTTTTTCGCCATTTTTTAGGTTGTAAGTCACCACTGAAATGCCAGTTAAAATCTGTCCTTCAAGATAAACATAATCTGCATTAAGTCCTTTACTAAGAATCAAATTTGTTGTTATTCCTCCTTTTGAAATCAAATATCCTATTTCATACTTCAAATCCGTTACTAATTCAGCAATAAAACAAGCAAGTAAATTATAAAAATTAAATAGTTCAGAAGAATCTAAAGACATAAATTTTCTTGAAGTAAACAAAACAGGAGTTTTTCCTCTCTCAAAAGAAAATCTAATTTCTTTTAAAAATTTATTTTTAAACAAATTCCTTCTCTTCTGATTATTATCTGATGAAGTAATTTTAAAGAATTCAAAAACATCTAATTCAACTGGATTGCAATTACTTATCTCTAATAAATTATTCAATTGAATTGTTGAAAGTTCTACATAAGATCCAACAATTATCAGTCCAGGAAGAAAACTCTTCTCTTTATTTCTAATTCTTAAATTAGAGAAAAATATTTCAGTCTGAGAGACACTTTTTTTCTCAGAAATTGAACTTATGAAACTTGCTGCAGTTCGAAAAAGGAATTTTTTTTGTTTAATTAATTTTTTAATTACTAAAGAAAATTTTTTTAGTTGAGAATAATTCTCTACATCTACAACTACATGTTTATTATTCTTCAAGTTCTTTAGTGTTTTAAAAACAATATTATTTTCTTCATCATTTAGCATTTCAATATCTGACAATAAAAGATTTTGAATATCTTCAAAATTTATTTGCGATTTACTCTGCTGAAATAAAAGATTCTTTACATTACTTGTCTCATATCCAAAAATTTTATCTGTTGCAAAAATTGTTTGACTAATAGGAGTTTTATCAACAAAATGAGATCCATTAATTGTGAATCTTTTACCTTCTATGAAAGCTGGAATATGAAAAGTAGCATCAAAAGGACCTAAGCAACTATTTAGAGCAATTGGCTCTAAATAGTTATGTCCTCGAAGAGTAGAGTCTCCTCTACTTATAAAAATAATTTCTTCTTCATAGGCTTGAGAAGTAATTACAGTCTTAAGATTTTTGCAAATTTCCTCTATTGTTAATTTCGCATCATTTTCCGATAGTGACCTTGTATTAGCCAAAATAAAAAATAAATTTGATTTAGATTCAAAACCTTTAGCTAAAGTTGAGCAGTCCCACTTAAGCAGTAATAAGCAATCGTGAACAGTTTGAGAACCTGTGGGATCATCATCTATAACGACAAATTTCATAAGTATTGCAAAATTACTTAAGAGATTTTATTTGTATTGAGGCATTTAACCTTTTACTATCATTTGAAGGAATCATAATGTTTCTAAATCCATCAACAAAAGAATTTCGGGGACTAGTCCAAGGTTCAAGACATATCATTCTTCTTGGAGGATCACTCCAAATAACGCCTAAATCAAAAGGATATGGATGATTTAAAGTTACCTCTCTTTTAAAG
>CACGMX010000011.1 GCA_902574405.1 uncultured Prochlorococcus sp.
CTCTGATCAAGACTGTTCTGACAGATTTCTCTGACAAGTGTTTCTAGCAGTGATCGTTTTCTTTGTGATCCACCTGCTTCAAAAATTTCACTTGCAGCATTACCACCACTGGATCTACCCTGCCCAAGCGATGGTGTCCCAATCCATTTCAGTTGTGTCTTTGCCGTTTTCAATTCCTCTTCAGACACTATATAAAGCGTTAACAAATAATAGATGACGTGATCTGATTGTCATCTCAAGGCCAGAGAATTGCAACATTTAATATATATTTTTTTTGGTTTATTTAAGTCACCCAATCACATTTAAATTCGAATTTCCAAGAGAATAATCTGTATAGTAGTTTAAATAGACTTTTATTTTAGGGTTTTGTTATGAGAACTTGGGAGATTAGGTATCGATTAAATTCAGTTGGTGGAAAGTATTTCTTTAAAAAAATCGAAGCAAAGTATCAGCATGAAGCAAATGCAATATTCGATGCAGAAATGCCAAGTGCGACCAGATGTGGATCAGCAAGGCTTTTACCTTCCTAAGAATCAAAAATGGTTTTACTTTTTTTTATAACTTATATAATTAGCAATATTAAAAGAATCAGATGAGAGAAAAAGCTCGATTTAACCTATTTTGCCTTTTTAGTTTTTAGAATATACAAAATTTATATTTCAAGCAAAATGGTTGATTTTAAATCAGAAAATATGTCAAGCGAAAGCTACTACCCAAATAGTGATTTTTATAATAAAGACAATCTTCTTGAAGAAACAACAATTTCAGAAGATCAAAAATCAAGTATTGACAGAAATTTTGAATGGCCTAATAGCTATTGGTTTATTGCAGAAAGGACGAATGGTCGGCTTGCTATGATTGGATTTATGGCTGTGATAATTAATTACACGTTATTTGGTTGGATAGCATATCCAATTCTCTAAATAAATAATTTGGATTTTAATAAAAATGGAGAGAACAATGCTGGGTAGCATTTACTTCAATATGAGGCTTAGGTTCAATCCACTTATTTAAATCAAATATGGTTAGAATAAATAGTTCGCTATCTCTGTTTTTTATTCCTTTTATTTTAAAATTTTGCTGAAAGCTCTGTACATCTTTTTAAGATTTATCGAACACGGGCAATAAAATCCACTGTTATTCGTTTTTAATTAGTCAAAAGTTTTCGTGGAGTTTTTTAGTAATTCATTTAATTTTGAGAGTTCTTCTTTACTTAATTCTCTATATTCTCCTAATGGCATGTCTAACTTAATATTCATTATTCTTACACGCTTTAATGATTTTACTCTGTAGCCTAAGGACTCACACATTCTTCTGATCTGACGGTTAAGTCCTTGAGTGAGAATTATTTTAAATTTTTTTGGCCCCA
This sequence comes from uncultured Prochlorococcus sp., assembly GCA_902574405.1. Classification (GTDB taxonomy): domain Bacteria; phylum Cyanobacteriota; class Cyanobacteriia; order PCC-6307; family Cyanobiaceae; genus Prochlorococcus_A. The sequence continues at coordinate 1,370 of CACGMX010000011.1, forward strand.
ATTGTTTTACGAAACAATTCTTAGTTATTGTGTCTAATATTTCAACTCCATTACTCATGCTTTGAATAAAGTCGCTATTAATCGGACGATTAACTTTTACAATATATTCTTTTTCATGATTATTTCTTGCTCTGAGTATTTTATTTACGATATCTCCATCATTAGTTAAAAAAATTAATCCCTCACTGAGCTTATCTAATCTACCGATTGGAAAAACTCTTTTGGGATATTTAATGAAATCTATGACATTATTGGGTTCTACTTTTCTATCTGTTGTGCAAACAATTCCTGCAGGTTTATTAAAGGCTAAGTATATATATTTTTGTCTTGTTGATTTTTCTATTATTCGGCCATTAACTTCTACTTGATCACTTTCTTCTACTTTAGAACCAATTTCAGGAACTTTTCCATTTATAGTTACTTTCCCTTTTATGATTAATCTATCTGCTTCTCTTCTAGAACAATAACCAACTTCGCTTAAATATTTGTTTATTCTAGTAGCCATTTTAGATGTTTCTTTTTTATCTACATTAAATAATTAACTAATTTCCTCATATTTTTGATCTCCTGTCAATTTTAATTAATTTTCAGTCCGTTGAGTTTAAAATTATTTTTAATATTTGATTCTTATGCGCAGATCTAAGCCTCTCTAAATCCAAACTTCGTCAATTTTTCTCCATCCCTGAGAAAGTAATCTTTCATAAATTTCTCTGGCTAAATCTATTTCAACAGAAACTGTATTGGTCATTATAGGTTTTTCTTTTCCTAATACTCCCACTATTTTTCCAGTATCTATAAACATATACTCAAAAACTCCATCAATACTTTTGTCGTTTTTTATAAATCTTTTAACTTCTGAACTATTTAAATTTATCAGCCAATAAGGTTTAGCCATTAATCTAACCTTGTAATAAGTAAGAGTTTCATCTAGAAAAGACTCATTTGATCAGTTTCTTTTTTCTCTATATCTTCTACTAGCCAACCATTAGGTGACCAACCCATCATTATTGGGAGTAATCCTTTTAATTCATCTACATCTTTAACTTGCTCTGTCCATTGTTCCTCATATCCATCAGGGACAATAACAGGCATGCGATGATGTACAGGTTTAACTAAATAATTTGGTTCAGTTGTTAAAACGCAACAACTTTCAAGTTCTGCTCCATCTAGTGAGGTCCACTTACTCCAAATCCCTCCCAACCAAAAAGTCTCATAGTTGGCTTTTCGAAAACGATATTTTTTCTCAAAAAACCCACTGGCAGGTATTAAGCACCTTTTGTGTTTCCAACTTCCACTAAATAATTTTTTTTGCTCTACCGTTTCTGATCTAGCATTAAACGGTCTTGTTCTCCCCTTATCAAAAGGTTCTTTCACCCAAGGAGCAATAAAGCCCCATGTCATAAAAGTAGTTGTAATTCTGCCTTCATTTTTAATTACAAGCACAGGATCATTAGGTCTTATTAGATTTTGCGTCTCATATTTAGAATTAAGACCAATTGGATAGTCTTTTTTCAAAACATTTGGCAATTTATCGAATTTAGTTTTTAGCTCAAATCTTCCGCACATTGCTTTTCAAAATCTTTTTGAAACTCACTATAAAAATGCAGTAAATTTTCTTTATTCTAGATCTACTTTTTGTTTTCTCAAATAAAAAAATTAAATTTTTTATCGTAAAAAGTTTTTCATCTAATGATTAAAAGAAAATATAGATATTGAAAATCATCCTCAAATTTAATTTGAATGTTTCAAAATTAAGAAATGTCAGACCCTATTCTATATTTATCTATGTTTCTGGGGCTTGGAGGAATTTACGTATTAATCTCTTCCTTCCATGATGATGACGATGGTGATGATGATGGGGGGGAATATGCTTATAATCTCGAACATACTTATTTAGCGAAATAATTGATGTGTTTTTTAAGCATTAGTTTTAATAAAAGTTGCTAAGAAAAATCAAGTTTGTATTGAAAATAATTTAATAAGAGTAATATAAATTTTCTCCCTACTTCACGGGAAAATCATATGCATTATATTCATTTTTAAATTTAGTTGTTGGTCCTCTATCCGAATATATTTGTGGCTTAAACCGTACATTTTTATTAGTCGGTTAATGAGCATTCCTAGTTAGAACTTAGTAGTGAAAGAGATAAATTTAATGCCTTCAACACCTATCAAATCTTGTAATAAATACGTATTAAGTTACAAAGATTCATCAAATAAGACACATGAAGTTGGTTTTTACGCACGCGATGCATACGAATGCCTAATGCTTGCGAAAGAATTTAACTCTTACGTACATGACAACCCAAGATCTGTAATCAGAATCAAACAAAAATTTTGAGGGAATTAATTATGAATTTAAAAAGATCGCCATTCGCAATTCAAGATAAAAATTCAAGAGATCTTGATAATGCAAAAGATTATCCAACAATTGCAGATTTAATGAGAGAACAGAAAGTCTCACAAGATGACGGAAATACAGTTCACCATCGTAGAGATTTAGACTCTCTCGGTTAGTTTACGAAAAAGGACTATTTACTAATTTTTAAAAATTAACAATCATGATGAATGCCATTTTCGATTCATTCATAAGATAATATTTTCTTCCTCAAGTTTTTTTTTAAGCTCTATAGGCATATATGCAATATCTTTCTTTATTGCATTAATGGCATCTATATACTTTTCAGGTTCAGTTAAAAGCATTTTAATTAAATTGTATTGACTTTCAATTTCTTCAGAAGAAAATTTTCCCATAAAAAATAGGTACTACCCTTTTATTTTAGATCAAGAGTCAAATACTCAAAAGATTTACTATTAGTTAGAGGCTGCTGCAATTTCTTTATGGACGGAAAGAAATTCTTTATCCGTTAGAACTGGTGTAACTTCAATTTCTACGCCAAAATTATCGACCCAAATACTACTCCATTTCCAAATATTCTGATGGTTTGAAGATTCAACAATCGCCCAACCATTAGCCCCCTCAGGATTTACTACTCGATTAAGAACTTTAAACCCATCAAATTCATCACCTTCGCATCCTCCTTCAACAAAACCCGCAAAAGCTTCGGCTCCTTGCATATGACTTTCTTGGTCTGGAAATTGCCAGTGTACGATGTAAGTTTGCATTAATAAAATTATTTTTTTAATTATTAATTATCAAATTTAAAAATTAAATAAAAAGTCTTTAAACACTAATTTAAAGGGCCTAGAAGAAAAATAGCAAAAAAAAAGACTCTTACGAGCCTAGGTGATGGGGACTCCTATAATGACAAATTAAACAGAAACAAACAACCCCATCAATAGTAAATTTTAAATACTTACAAACACCATATGTAGTGCTAAGATTCTTAAAAGGCTGGGTGATGGGGATTATCCCGCTTTTTGATTGGGGCGAAGCTAACGCCCTTTTTTATGGAAAAATTTACTTTAATCAATAAAACTAGATCAAGGATTAAAGTATTTGAACCTTTTGAAGATAGTTCCAATAACTCTTCTAAAATTAATGCAATTTTAATCTCTTATGGTTGTGTTTTTAAACAATCAAATAAGCCAGTTATGAAAGGCTCTAGGGTTGAATCTATCGAAGAAGCGAGAAACGAATATAAAAAACTATTAAAGGAAGGGTGGAAAAAAACTTATAGATGCAATAGTTTTTTTTTAAATAAATGGTGAGTAGGTACTTTACCTAAAATTTGACATTATTAAAAATTAATTGCTAGATAACCTTCATAATGAAAGATTTAACATGCAAAAAGACATCTATTCAAATATTAAAGATTCAGATGCTTTGGAAAGTTTTTTTGAATGTATAACTTCTTGTAGCATTAATAGTGAAGGAGTAGATTGCACAACAGCATGTTATGTAAAACATTTAGAACCAAATAATATCGCTTACCCTTTAAAATTTTCATAAGCAAAGCTTATTGATAATTGTTATGTCTCATTGATGTTATTACCACCTCCTCAAGTTATTTTTGGTTTATTGCTTTTATCTATAGCAGTAGTTCTAATTTGGGATATTAGATACAATCCTTTTGGGGAAGACGATGATGGAATTTAATCTTTAACTAGGAAGTTGATTTGTTGGTGGGGCTTGAAATTGCCGTTTCTTTCTTTTGAGTCTTTTGTAAGCGACTAAAGTACCTAATAATAACAATGTAATAGCTATGGAGTTAATCATATAAAGCAGTTTTATATATATAAAAACAAATATGTTCTAAATATCAATGATTAAAGTTATTTTTTCAAAAAATGACTGATTATGGATTAGTTTTTAATATTTAGCTTTGACATTAGGTACTCAAGACAATAAAGAGAAAATGCTTATCTGACCAAAAGTAATTTCTATGCAATAAGAATAAATCACTTTTTCTTATTTCTAATTTGATATTGCAAAACAGCTTTAAGGTGTTGTACTTCTTTTTCTAAAGTCTCAATTCTTTTTTCTAGTTCTTCATTAGTTGCCATATTTTTAAGAGATAAATTCCTTGATATTTATACTATTAAAAAAACGACTTATTTCTCATGGTAAATGTCTAATAAGTAATAGAACCTATTGATGTCCATAATCTCTCTAGATAAATTATGCAGAGTATAAATTTAGGGGTAATTTATGAGTGGAGATTATGAGACACTAGAAATCAATCAACCTAAAATTACATATTTTCAGAAAAGATCCGAAAATAATACAGAATGGTTAGATGAATTAATCAACCAAATTGAAGATATGAAAAACAATATATCCAAATCTGCTTAATGACAGAAAAAGAGTTGAAGGAATTAGAGAAATTTGCAAAAAAAAAATGGATACAATGACGAGCTAAAAGATATATATTTAATAGAAGTTATTGACAGAAATAAAGAATACGAATGAGATCAAATTTTCGACCAAATATTCGACTAGCTACAAACATTCTTTTAGTTATTGGTACTTTTGCTATAGCTTTAAAGATTGCTCCAATATCAGTGGTATATCAAGAAAAAAATTTATGTATTAAATATTTAAAACATCAAATAGATCGAGACGAACTTATCAAAAGACTAAAAATAGTTAAACAGGCAAATCCATCTAGTATTTGTGACTCTATCCTTAAAAGTTAAAAATGAAGATCAAATCATTTACACCCTTAGGTGCAGTCTTTGGTACTTCATTTCTTATAACCATTACATTGCTAAAAAGTTTCCAAATTTTTATGGGGATATCAATTTGTCTTTTAGCGATGCTCAAGCTTATGGATATTGAAGCTTTTGGAACAAGTTATAAGAAATATGATTTAATATCTTCTAAATTTGATGGCTGGATATATATTTATCCTTTTTGCGAACTATTAATTGGAATAAGTTTTCTTAATTCTTCTCCACCCTCTTTAATTATTTTTATTGCCCTAATTTTAGGAATTTCTGGAATGATTTCAGTATTTAAGGCTGTTTATTTGGATAAATTAAAATTAAATTGTGCATGTATTGGTGGAAATGCAAAAACTCCTTTAGGAATTATTAGTTTTATCGAAAATCTTTTAATGGCAATTATGAGTATCTTAATTTTGATTAAATAGCGATTTAATAAATTTTCATTTATGGTTAATTTAAATATTAAGTTCAATCTTCGTAATTAGTATGGCACTTAATAAAATATTTATGAAAAGAGGATTTTTAAATTATCTAATTTTTTCGGGAATTTTTTTCACTAATATAATTAATCCTAATAAGAGTATTGCTTTAACTCAAGAAAATATAGATATCCCAAAAGTTGTTTCTTACAGATCAGCATCATGTGGTTGTTGCAAAAAATGGATCAATCATTTAAGAGATAATGGATTAGAAGTTGTTGATAATATAGTTGAGGATGTTTCCGTAATTAAAAACCAATATCAAATTCCCAATAATCTAAGATCATGTCACTCTGCTCAAATAGCTAATTATACTATTGAAGGACATGTCCCGATTGAATCAATCAACAAACTTTTTAGAGAAAAACCAAATATCGTTGGGATAGCAGTTCCCGGCATGCCACTTGGATCTCCAGGGATGGAAATTCATTCTCACGATTCGCACACTCATGATTATGAGAACTATAAAGTAGTTTCATTTAGTAAAACTGAAACAACAAAAATATTTGATAAAGTCTCTCCTTAATAGAAATACTTAATTTGAAATAATGCATATTTTTCTTAGAAATTTTAAATTTTTTATTTTTTTATTCTCCTTACCTCTAAATTTCAATATTTATTCGCATGCACACATGAGGGGTAGATTTCTTTCTGAAGAGGACGCCAAAAATAGATCTTTAGAACTTGGTTGCGAAGGAATACATAAGATTCAAGATAAATGGATGCCATGCAAAAACGAAAAAGAATTACATATCTATTTGAGGAAATAGATGGAAAAATTAAAAACAAATCAAAGAAAAATTCACAGAAAAATAACCGCAATTTCAGCAATCCCTTTACTAATTACTATTGTATCCGGGACTATTTATAGTATTCTGCAACCACTAGGAATAGATGCTTTTTGGTTAATAAAATGGCATACAGGTAATTTTGGCATTATTAATTTGCAACCTTTTTACTCGATATTTCTTGGTATAATTTCAATAATCTCAATAATATCTGGCGTTAAACTATTACAAAAAAAATCTTAAATATATCCAAGCAGAAAGAAGAGTTCGAGCGTTTATATAAGTGCACACTTGACTTCTTAGATCAAATACAAACCATGACCTTTTCTCTTTTATTAGAAAATAAAACTATAGCTTGGTTTTCCTGAATCAATACCTCAAGAAGAAATACGTTTTTAAGAATTGACAGTCGATCTAAAATAAGAGGCAAATAACTTATTTATTAACGGTTAGGTCTATTAATACTGAATCTCATCTACCAAGAGTTATTGTAAATAAAGTAGTATCTTGTATTGGTCTTTTATCGCTGGTCCTTGCTAACTATTCGAAAATATTACACAAGGACAAAAAAAAATGACTATTTTTATTGGAAATTTATCTTGGGATACTGAAGTAGAAGATCTTGAATCGCTTTTTAGTAATTATGGAGTAGTCAAGAAATGTTATTTACCCCTCGACAGGGAAACAGGCAGAAAAAGAGGGTTTGCATTTGTAGATTTAAATGATCAAAGTTCTGAGAAAATAGCCATTGATGATCTTCAAGATGTTGAATGGATGGGACGAGAGATAAGGGTAAATGAGGGTGAACGAAAAAATTCCCATAAAAGCCATTTCAAGAAAAATAATCATTAGAAATTAAATACTTAATTAAAAAAAAATAAATTTCCCCCCTTTAACTCTATTAATTAAAAAGAATCTATTCAATGATATTAAAAAGAAAAAGCGATTTTATTGTTCTTTATCACAGGTCTCCTTATGACGAATCTAAAGACAAATTGGGTAAAAAGAAATGGATAGATCAAAAAAGTCCCAACGGTATTATTCCCACTTTAAGGAATATTTTTAGAGATAAGGTAGATGGTACTTGGATAGCTTGGCGTGAAATAAAAGATATTGATAATGAAGAAGATGAAATAACTAGAATTAATAAGGAAACATCATTTGACTTAATAAGAATACCCTTAAATAAAAAAGAAATAAGTAGTTTTTATCATGTAACCTCAAAAGAGTCTTTTTGGCCTATTCTTCATACATTTCCTAATTATTTCGATGTTAACAATGCAGATTGGAAAATATTTGAGGAAGTAAATAAAAGGTTTGCAACAACTGCTTGTAATCAAGCAGCGAAATCAGCAACAATTTGGATACACGATTACAATTTATGGCTTGCTCCTTTCTATATTCGGGAAATCAGGCCTGACATTAAAATAATTTTTTTTCATCATACTCCATTTCCTGCTAGCGATGTATTTGGGATTCTACCTTGGAGAAATCAAATATTAGAAAGTCTACTTTCATGTGATGTGGTTGGATTTCATATTCCAAGATATGCAGAAAACTTTGCAAGAGCGGCAAGCTCTCTTTTAGGAGCAAAAAAAGATTCTAAAGAGTCTGTTAGTAAAAAATTTATTTCAGTAGGAAGTGCACTCTCAGAACCAACCTTTACTCCATATCTAAATTATGATGGCAGAAAGATAAAAATAATCGCTTCCCCAGTTGGGACTTCTCCAGATCTAATAGCTAATCTAGTAAAAAGTAAGACTGTAGAGACTCAAATACAAAAAATTAAAGAAGGTACAAAAAAAGGGCGTAAGCTGATTTTGTCAGCTAGTAGAGTTGACTATACAAAAGGTAATGAAGAATTGCTTTTGGCCTTTGAACGTTTATTGGAGAAAAGAAAAGACTTGCATGGAGAAATTGTATTAATGATGGCATGCGTTTCAGCTACGAGCGGAATGAAAATATATAAGGAAACCCAAAGGGCAATAGAAGAAATTGTGGGTCGAATTAACGGTAAATTTAGTCTTATTGATTGGGTTCCAATACGTTTATCAACCAAAAGAATTCCTTATGAAGAATTGGTTGCTTGGTTTACTCAAGCAGATATTTGCTGGATTACGCCTCTTCGAGATGGACTAAATCTTGTCGCCAAAGAATATGTGGCAGCAAGAAAAGGTAAACCAGGAGTCCTTGTTTTATCGGAGTTTACAGGAGCCTCCGTAATGTTAAATGGGGCAATTCTAACTAACCCTTATTCTCAAAATAAAATGGATGCATCCATTAATGAAGCAATTTCAATGTCGCTGGAAGAACAATTAGAGAGAATTGAGATGATGACATCAGCAGTAGAGTCATTCACTGTACAGGACTGGGCAGAAGAGCAAATTAAGTCTATTGATCTTTATTCATAAAACTCTATTATCAAAAGAAAGTTCAATAAATTATCTTTGTCTTCATGACTGAGATAAATTACTGGCTAATGCACTTAAATTTAAGAACAAAAATGATGAAATCTTTGATCATCAACGTCAGCCATTAAATCATATCCTTTTAATTTTTTTGTAATCCTTTTATATTCAATATCATTTACAAAATTAGCTAAATATTTTTCTAAAAAATTTATATTGATTTTTAGGTTCATTAATATCCTTTATTTATTAATAGCTAATAATTCACGCTCTAACTTTTTTAATGAACACACTCATCACAGATAGAAAGCTAAAAGCTCGCTTATATCCCTAAAAGCAAGCTCTCATGACGATTAAATTTTAAATTTTTATGCTGGCAATTTACAATCAAGCTCTATTATCCCTTCATCCATAAGGCGACCAATTTTTAAAACTATTGCCATATCTAACCTTGAAAATTCTGATTGATGATCTGCAATCCAATCCAATTCGGATAAAGTTATTGATCCAGTTGCATTAACTAAGAGAAAAAGAATTCCTAAATTCATTGTTTTAATTAGTTGCTTTTTTTCCTTTAGCTATCATTACCACTGGCACTAATAGATATGTAAAGAAGGAGATTAAGAAAATGTCTATATTCATTTTAAAAAATACCTGGGATGATCCAGCCAAAAAGACCGTAGTTTACAACCAATGCGAATAAACCCATCATTGCCATTCTTCCATTGGTTCTCTCAGCATTTTGCCAATAAGTTGTTTTTGAATTTTCCATTTTTTAATTGTTCGTTAATAAAAGTGATTAAATTTTTATAATGCGTAGGCAATACTTGGTGATATCGCAGTAGTTATTATTGCGATGCCAAATAGTGATATGGCAATTAGATATGTTTTCATAAGAGTCCTACTTTTCCTGCTGTAATACCCACAGTGAGAAAGAAACCAAACTCTAAAAGGTCTTTAGCACTTGAAGGGACTGAATTAAATAAAGATGAGATGAAAATCATTTTGATATTTATCCTCTAAGCACCTTGAGGAACGAAGTTATAGACAGGTGAGATTAATCCACCGCCATCATCATCGTCATCATCATCATTCCATGGCAAATCACTCAACATTAATGCACTAACCATAAATACTGTTATGACTGGCATAAAAGGAAAAAGTATAGTGTTAATCCAAGTGTTAATTCCTGCCTCAAGCATTACACAAAGCCAGGAATAATTTGACCTGTTGTTAGATAAGCACCAACAAGAGCAATAAAGCCCATCATTGCAAATCTGCCGTTAAGCTTTTCAGCTATAACCTTTTCCTTCTCAACTGTTTTTGTGTTTGTCATTAGAACCAACCAGGAATAATTTGACCAGTTGTTACGTATGCGCCAACAGCTGCAACAAAACCGAGCATTGCTGCCCAACCGTTAAATCTTTCTGCTTCAGGGGTCATTTTTGTAAAGAGTAATTTATGTAAACTAATGTAACACTAATATTAATTTATGTAAAGAAATTGGTCGTTTATGTTTGTATTTGCATTAAACCTATACGTTACTGTTACATAAATGTATTTTATGATGTATCTTCAGAAAAATATTTTTTAAAGATTTAGGTTAAGTAGTTTTGTAAGACTCCAATTGACAGTCGATCTAAAAAAATTCCTTTAGCAGAAGTATTCATTTCAAGATCCTTAACTCAATACTAAATGCTATACCCTATAAAAGATTTATAGATTTATTAATCAAATGAATACTTATTTAGTAACTGCAACTTTTAAAAATGTTTCTCTTATGGGTGCAGCGTATGATCTTTTTTTAAAGGTTATTGAAGATGGAACTTTGAATGATGAGTTTGAAGGATTTAAAGTTTTGGGAAGGTATCATGCCTCTTACTCAAATAATGTTTATATTATTGTCCAAGCTTCAGCAGGTATAAAAATGACAGAACACTTTGCTCCTTGGAAAGTTAAGTTTGATATAGATTTTGATATCAAACCAGTTATGACTGACGATGAAAAAGTTGCTGAACATAAGCTTGTTGGTTCATTAATGGCAGCAGAACAGAAAATGGGATTCACAGGTTAATTATTTTTCAACTATGGAAGAATCTTCTTGGACTTATGCAGAATCATAAAAAACTTATTGAGATTAAGAAATGAAACGTGGAATTTTCTACATCCCTTTAATTATTTTCATTTGGGGTTGTTCCAAGACTTCAATGACAGATTCGATCTCAGTTTCAGAAACCCAAAGGCAGAGAGAAGTTTGTCTAGATTGGTATGGCTACAGAATTGATACCAAGAAGGCAATTAGCGATTTAAATCTTAAAATCGAAACCGAGTCAGAATTGATGGCTTATTGCGATTTCTTTAAGAATGTAGCTGATACAAAAAAATAAAGATTCAATATCTACAATTATTTAGTTATTTAATTTCTAACTTCTCCGCCTTCCTCAATATTTGATTCTTTAAAAAAACAAGCGCATCTAATTTTTCTTCTTTTTCTTCAATATTTACAAATTTCATTTCTGCAATTTCAATAATTGCTTTATTAACATTTTTAAGCTGTTTCTTAATAATTCTTTTTGGTTTTTTAATTGATTCCATTGGAATTATCATTTTCTTTATATTCCCTTTATTTTCTGAAAATGCAAGTCTCTCACTCAAAAAATCTTCTAATTATTTAATTTATAATTTGTTTTTATAGTTTTTATTATTGAATCTTGTGGTTCTTCACTTGGGAAACAATTAATAATTCTATATTTTCCTCCTTTCTTATCAGTCTCTACAACTGTAAATTCCACATACTTACCTATTCCATCTATTAAATCCTTCACTTCTGTATTAATTATCTCTTCATTTTCATTTTCGATAATACGAGATATCCCACCGCAACTAATTAATGCATTTTCTTTGGTAAGAAAAAAATCTTTATCATTACTGCATGAGGACAGAAAAGATAAAGAAAATACTATTAAAAGAATTTTTTTCATAGTCAAAAGTTTTTATACATAATTAATTTATAAGGCAATTTTATTAAGTAGAAGTTAAACCATAATTCAATGTAAATTAATTATGAAATAATTAGATCAAATAATTTTGATTATATAAAATAAAATTGTTGGGACTTTAAATGGCTATTAAAGAGCATAAAAGTTTGCAAGACTCAAGAATTCTTCTTGTAGAGGATGATAAGAGTATTAGGCTTACAGTCAGTGAAACCCTGAGCAGTGAAGGTTTTAGAGTATCAAGTTTCAAAGACGGTTTAAGTGCCTTAGATTTTATTAATAATGATATTAAAAAAGATGTTGACCTAATAATTCTAGATTTAATGTTGCCAGGACTAAATGGATTAGAGTTATGTAGAAAAATAAGAAATGATGAAGACTATACACCCATACTAATTTTGAGTGCTAAAGATAATGAATCAGACAGGGTTCTTGGATTAGAGGTTGGTGCAGATGATTATTTAACAAAACCTTTTGGTTTAAATGAATTAATTGCTAGATCTAGAGCCTTAATAAGAAGATCTAAACGTAATAAAAAATATATAGAAAAATCAAAAACTGTTCTCGAGTTTAATCATATAAAAATGTATTTGGAAGAATGTAGGGTAACTTCTTTTGATAGAGAAATAACATTATCTCCAAAAGAATTTAAATTATTAGAGTTATTTATGAAAAATCCAAAAAGGGTATGGTCAAGAGATTTAATACTTGAAAAAATTTGGGAAATTGACTTTATTGGTGATACTAAAACTGTAGATGTTCATGTTAGGTGGCTCAGAGAGAAATTAGAAGAAGATCCCTCAGCTCCAAAGTTTCTTAAAACTGTAAGAGGTTTTGGATATAAGTTTGGATGAAAATGAAAACACTACAAGAAGTATTATTTTTTTTACATCAGAAGTGGAAAATAAAAGTCAAGCATTTTTCTCAATCAAAAGAAAAAAAATTTGAAGTTGATAAAAATAAGTATAAAAAAACTATTGATTTCCCATTTGATAAAATTAGACCTCAAGAAGTGTTGTCTTGGTTAGATTATTCATCGCAAGGGTGGATAATCTTATCATCTGATCTAACAATAAAATTTATCAATGAGAAAGCTTTATCTCTTATTAGGGTTATCAAATATAAAGATGTTATTGGAAAAGCAATTAATGATATTAATGAGCTTGAAGTACTTAGTAATAAAATTCTATATTTAAGAAAAAAAGATTTCCCATTCAACTTTGATTTCACAATTGCGGGAGTACCCATTTCGGTAAATATTGTTAGAGGAAGGAAAAAGAATTATTTAATATTATTGGAAAGTAAATTATCAATTGAATCGATAAAAAAACGACAAAATCAATTAATTAATGATGTGTCTCATGAACTGAAAACTCCTCTTACATCACTTATCTTAATTGGGGAAAGACTTGAATCAGTAGTATCAAAAAAGGATAGGTATCTTGTTAAAAGACTTAAGAAAGAGTCAAAAAGATTAAGAAAAATGGTCGAAGAGACTTTAGAGCTTTCTAAGCTAGAAAGTAGCGAAGATTTTAATAAAAACAAAAAAATATCTATTTCAGATTTGATTATGGAATCTTGGCAAACACTAAAACCGCTTGCAGAAAAAAAGGATATAAAAATAAATTTATTTTCTCCAACAAAATATTATATATCTGGGGATATTGAAAATTTAAAAAGAGCATTTATAAATATTTTAGATAACGCTATTCGTTATTCCCCAACAAAAGAGGGCATACAAATTGAAATTTTTAAGAGAGATAGCTCTGTTGTTATAAGAGTTAGAGATAAAGGTATTGGATTAGAAGAAGATGAATCAAATGACATTTTTTCTCGTTTTTATCGTGGGGATCCATCAAGGACTAAATTTAAGAAAAGTGGAAGTGGTTTAGGTCTTTCAATTACAAAAAAAATAATTAATAACAATAAAGGTTTTATAAAGGCATTTAATCATAAAGATGGTGGAGCGATTATTGAAACTATCTTTCCTTGTCTTAATACAGATTTATAGGATGGTAAGAATAAAAAGCAAATATAGAATTTTAAAGAGAGTTTAAACATCTCTTAAATTAAAAAAAAAATTGTCTATGTATTTTGAGATTTTTTTGTAAAAAAGTTAAAAAAATTAATCTATTTTTATCCTCAAATATTTTTAAATCCAAACGAAAAAAGCTCTAATCAAGATTTAGTTTAAGAGAGGGTTAAGAACTAATTAATTAAAAGATAAACTTTTAATTAAAGAGTATTTGTGTTCAAATTAAGTGCTATAAATGTGTTGTCTTTCGTTAATTCATGAAATCAATGAACATAGCTAAGAAAGCTTTGGTCTTTACATCTGTAGTTGCCATTGCTGCTGGCACAAGTGTTTCGGCAAGAACAAGATTAAGTGGTGCTGGAGCATCATTCCCTGCCAAAATCTACACTCGATGGTTTTTTGATCTAGCAAAATCAGGTGGACCAAGAGTTAATTACCAAGCAGTTGGTTCTGGTTCTGGAAGAAAAGCATTTATTGATCAGACTGTTAACTTCGGTGCTTCAGATGATCCAATGAAAGATAAAGATATTGCAAAAGTTACTAGAGGATTAGTACAGATACCTATGGTTGGAGGAACTATTGCATTTGGTTATAACTATGATTGCGATTTAAGACTTTCCCAAGAGAAAGCAGTACAAGTTGCTATGGGAATGATTAAAGATTGGAAAGAATTAGGTTGTAAACCAGGGAAATTGACTTGGACTCATCGTTCTGATGGATCAGGCACTACTAAGGCTTTCACAAACTCTATGGAAGCGTTTTCAAAAACCTGGACATTAGGCACAGGTAAGTCTGTAAAATGGCCGGCAGGTGTTGGTGCTAAAGGTAATTCTGGTGTTGCGGGTGTTATTCAAAACACTCCAGGCGCAATTGGTTATGTTAACCAGTCTTACATAAAAGGTAATGTCAAAGCTGCTGCACTTCAGAATCTTTCAGGTGAGTTTCTAAAACCATCTGTAGAAGCAGGAGCTAAGGCTCTTAATGGTATTACTCTAGATGAAAATCTTGCTGGTAAAAATCCTAATCCAACTGCAAAAGGAGCATACCCTATAGCTTCATTAACATGGATACTTGCTTATGAAGAGGGTAATGGTAGAAACACTAAAGCTATCAAACAAGCCTTTAATACATTATTAAGTGATGAGTATCAAGATAAAGCTCCATCACTTGGATTTGTCCCCTTAAAAGGAGATATTCTTGAGAAGTCAAGAGCTGCTGTAAAAAGAATCGGTAAATAAACCGTAAGACAATATTTAAAAGGAGGAATTTATTTCCTCCTTTTTTTTATGCAAACAAATATTTTGACAAGCCTAATATTAAAGAAAAAAGAATGAGTATGTATGTTGGAACTATTTTTAAAAAAGATAATAGTGTGGAGATTAAAACTATAAAAATAGAGCTAATTAAAAAGAATTTTGATGAAAAACTATCTTCAATTAAATTAAATCCAGAGAAAATAACTGCTCCAGGAATTGTATTGATCACTCCTTCGATAAAGTAATTAATTGATTTAATTCTGTTTTTTATAAAGCCTTTTCCAAAAACAAAAATCAATATAAAACTTGGTAAAAAAATTGCAAAAGTTGATATAAATGAATACTTTAAAGCTTCATTTATTCCTCCGATCGAAAACCCTGCTTTATATCCAATAAAACTTGTAATTAATAAGACAGGCCCAGGTGTTATTTGGCTAATCATTATTCCATCTATAAATTCATTATTTGTTAACCATCCTTGCGAGATAACATAATCACTCATAAGAGGAATGATTACTAATCCACCTCCAAAAATAAAAAGTCCCGATTTAAAGAAGAAAAAAAACAGATTAAGGTAATCTACTAAAAACTTTGAGGTTATAGACTCTCTTAAAAAATTATAAAACTTTGATATATCTAAAAAGACCGAGCTAATCAAAAATGAGGTTGTTGAAAATATAGATAAAGGGACCAAGCTATAAAAAATATTTTTGAATTTCTTTAAAAATATATTTATCAATCCTGCAATACTAAGAATTGTTATGAGTGGAAATTGAATACTATTATATTTAGCAAATATAAGTAGAAATAATATTGAGCTGGAGAATAATATTCGATCAAACTTTAATCTTTTTTTTAATAGAACTAATGAGAATGAAAAAATTATCCCTGCAATAATAGGCGGATTAAAATAAATTAAATCTGTTAAGAATTTTGATCCAGAACCAATTTGCCAAAAAAAACTAAGAGCTAATACTAAAATGAATCCTGGGATAATGAAACTTATACCTGATATCAATCCACCAAGATAACCATTGATTTTAAGACCTATATATATTGCCAATTGAGTAGATATTGGTCCTGGAAGTATTTGACATAATCCAATACCTTTTTCAAAAGATTGATTTGATATCAATTTTTTATTATTTATAAGTTCATCTTCGAATAAGGAAATATGAGCATAGGGTCCTCCAAAACTTAAAATACCAATTTTTAGGAAAGTTTTTGCAAGTTCAATTAAGGATATTTTTGCCATTAAAATATTCTAATTCCTAAAAATTAGTCTTTATGGAGCTGATAAGCTTTGTTTGATTGATGGTAATTTAAGACTCGAAATCCAAGATAAGAATATTAAAAGTGATGAAAAATAAAGACAATATTGAAGACCAATACTCGGATTTCTCCCAATCATAAATAGTAAGCCAGATAGTAATGTTCCAACTAGTCTTCCAGCAGCATTTGCCATGTAATAGAAGCCAACATTTAAACTGACTTTTTCATTATCAGAGTAGGCCAAAATCATATAAGAATGTGTAGAGGAATTCATTGCAAAAACAAATCCAAAAATAGTAAGTCCTAAAATTATTGCTATTGATGGAGAACTTTCTCTCCATAATGCGACTCCTATCAAAGATGGTATTACCATTAATACGGCACTCCAAAATTGGATAGCTTTACGATCTGGACTTTCTTTCTGGCCCCATATCTTTCTAATTGCTGGAGCAGAAGCCTGAACAATTCCATAACCTATTACCCAGGCCCCAAGAAATAATCCTATTTCCATGTAGTCCCAACCAAATGCCATATCTAGGAATACTGGAAGAGCTACAACAAACCAAACATCTCTTGCTCCAAAAAGAAAGAATCTTGCTGCAGAAAGAATATTTATGGCATTTGATTTTGAAAAAAGATCATTAAAAGCTGGTTTGGTTTTCATCTTGCCAATTTCTCCAGGTAAAATTAATGTCAATAAAAAGGCTAAGCAGAGTCCAAAACCCATAATTCCTACAGCATTATTGAATCCAAATAACTTATATAAAAGTCCACCCAAGAAAAAACCAACTCCCTTAAGAGCATTTTTAGATCCAGTTAAAATAGCAACCCATTTAAAAAGTTGTTTTTGGCCAGTATCATTGCCATCATTTGTCTCTGGGACTACTGTCTTAACAGCACTTTTAGCACTCATTTTGTTTAAATCTTTTGCTATTCCACTAACTGCTTGAGCAACCATAACGTATGCGACACTAAAAATTACCGGCCAATCTTCCTTAACTGGAATAAGCATAAAAAGAGCGATGATTTGCAGGATAGTCCCAATCCATAAAGTAAGCCTTAATCCATATCTTGCTCCTATCCAGCCACCATAAAGATTAGTAATTATTCCAAAAAACTCATAAAAAAGGAAAAGTAAAGCAATTTGTAGAGTTGTGTAACCTAGCTCATGAAAGTGACCAACAACTAATAATCTTAATGCGCCGTCAGTAAGCGTGAACGCCCAATAGTTTGCTGTTACAACACTATATTGTTGAATATTAGATAACTTCATAAAGACATAAATTAAATCTCTTTTTTGATTACATATTCAGTAAGATCTGCAAGTCTGCAGCTGTAACCCCACTCGTTGTCATACCAAGCGTATATCTTTAATAAATTTGAATTAACAACCATCGTTGATAAACTATCAACTATTGAACTTCTAGAGTCATTTACATAATCTGCAGAAACTAAAGGTCTTTCTTCGTAGCCAAGAATTCCTTTTAAATAAGTTTCTGAAGCTTCCTTTAGTGCCATATTCACTTGTTCAGTTGTCACTTCTTTATTTAATTCAAAAACTGCATCTGTTAAAGAACCATTAAGTAGAGGAACTCTTACTGCATGTCCATTTAATTTTCCTTTTAATTCTGGAAAGATCTCAGCGATAGCTTTAGCAGATCCAGTGGTAGTAGGTATTAAACTTTGCATACATCCTCTTGCTCTCCTCAGATCACTTTTATAAAAATCTACAGGAACTTGAGTGTTCGTTACATCGTGAATAGTTGTAATAGCACCGTGTTTAATAGAAAAATTTTCATTAATTACCTTTACTATCGGAGCTAAACAATTTGTAGTGCAGGATGCTGCAGTTACTAATTTATGTTTGGTAGGGTCATAAAGACTTTGATTTATACCGTAAACAATATTCAGTGATTCAGCTTCTGCAACAATTCCTTTGACTGGACAAGCTACTATTACTCTTTTCATCCCAAGAGTATCAAAATAGGGATTTAGTTTGTCTGGCTTTTTATTCTTTCCTGTACATTCCAAAATAATATCTACAGAAGATTTTTCCCAAGGAACATCAAGGTAATTTTTAAAAGATGTGTAGGTTAATTTCTTTCCATCAATTATTATTTCTTCTTCTTTAACCTTTATATCTTTCACCCATCTACCATGGACTGAATCGAATTCGAGTAAATGCGCAGCAGCATTCGAATCTCCTGCTATCTCATTTATATGAGTTATTTCTATATCAGCTCTATCCCATAATGCTCTGAAAACTAATCTGCCAATTCTTCCAAAACCATTAATTCCAATTTTCATCACTGTTGAAATTTTCTATATTAATTATACATCAAAATATTTTGATGTATCAAGTTGTTTTGATTAATGAAATCTTTTTTATTTAAGCTATATTTAGGAAAATTTAATTACTTTAAAATTGTTAAAAAATATTAGCAAAGTAAAAAAAGAAGATATATCTAAGTTGATGGTTTCATTTTCTGATCCTTTTAGGCTAGAAATAATAGACCTAATGATGGAGGGAGAAGTTTGTGTTTGCGATATTATGAAATTAACTAAGTTATCTCAATCCAGAATTTCATATCACATAAAAATTTTGAAGGAAGCTGGTCTTATCTCAGACAGACAAGAAGGTAGATGGGTGTATTACAGCCTAAAGAAAGAAGCTCTCTTTTTGATCAAGGAATGGATAACTTCTTTGACAGATTATTCTTCAAATAAAAAACGTTGCTGCGAATAAATTATATTTTAGATTTTATTAATTAACTTCTGATTCCCTGTCATAAGTCATTCCTGATTGTTCCATCCACTCAGCTTCGAAGAATGGATATGGAAACCAAAGCTCAAGGTGGTGTAGTTGATTGGAACTATATTCTTAACGACTTTATGTAACATGAATTGCAATCCAATACCAGAAAGAGAAGATTGGTTCATTACTGATAGGAAACCAACTATTTGCCCCAGATGCGGTAAGAAAGAAGTTAGAAAAGCTGTTTTAGGTTATCCAACCGAAGAAGATTTCCATAATGAAAATATTTATCTAATTGGCTGTATTCCAGATTTTCCTATTGATAGGACTTGGGGTTGTAGGCAATGTGATGCTGCATTTTTTAAAGATACCCCAAGAAATAAAGCTGCACTAGGTGGTTTAGTTCCTCATCAATGGCCAAAAGCTTAAGTATGAAAGCCTATACTTAATTAACAATTGACAGTCGATCTAACATAGAGGGATAAAACCCTCTTTTTTAATGCGTAAATTATTAATACCTTTATTATCTATAATAAAAAAAATTCTATGACATGAGCACTATTAAATTTCAAGTTGATGGATACCTTAAGGGTGGCTTCCCCGTTGAAGAAGAAGATATCGAAACAATAATCGAACTGGAATACTATGAGGAACTAATAAAATTTATTGAAGATGGAAATGATAAAAAAGCTATAAATTTAGTTAAACAAAATTTAGATGCTGAATTTATTATTGATAATATTTCCCCTTTTGAAGATGAGGGGTTTGAATTTTTAGAGTTAAAAAATGTCACCGCGAATTCTCCTTATATTGAAAAAATTGATGGAGTTAAAATACCTCTATTCAAATATATTTCAGCAAGTTTTATCTTGGAAGGTCCAAAAGAAATAACAAGCCATTGGATGAATAAAGAAGGCGATGTTTATAAATTCAATGAGGAATTTTTTGAAGAATGGTTGGATGAGAATGGTGGAGATAGACTCCAAGATGGCTGCGCTTATAACCTAAATGGGGCTTGTTATGATCTAAGTGGTTTTGGTACAAATGCTTGTTCTATTAATCATGAATCAATTGAAAAAGCTTTCATATGACCCATGAATGAAGCGAAAGTAAGAACATAGCGTTTTATTCCTTTAGTTTATTTTTATAGTAACTTTTCTTTTTCCCTTAGAAAAGTACTTACATTTCATCCTTAGCATGTTTTTCAACATAATCATTAACGATATCTGAGAAAGCTCTTTGTAATTCATATTTTAAATTATCTTTATCAGCTTTCATAAGGGTTACTTTTACTTCAGGTAGATTCAGTGTTGCTTCAGCTTCCCATAATCCAAGATCATTTTTTTTGGTTTTTATATCAAGCATGTTTTTTTAATAATTACTTTTAAGATAATATCTTATTTATTCCCCAAAAATATTTTTGAATTAATTAATTATTACTAAAAGGATCGACTTCTAATTTTTTTGCTTAATTCTGCGTGATTTGTCCGAACAATTTAAGCAACATTTGACCACTATTAATCAACTTTTAAATAGTTTTTATTTGATATGGTCTTCAGGTTTAATTTTTATAATATTATTCTTGGCAAGAATAATTATATAGAGAGGTAGAAATTTATGAAGAAGAGGATTAATTTAGATTTATGAAACGCCTACTACTCGCACTACTAGCAGCACTGGCTTTACCTACAGCCGTTCAAACTAATCCTTTAAAAAAAGAACCTACATATAAACAGATAGTTTCTAAATGCAAAGGAGCAGGTTCAAAATATGCAGAATATAA
The DNA here is from genome assembly GCA_902574405.1 of uncultured Prochlorococcus sp. Taxonomy (GTDB): domain Bacteria; phylum Cyanobacteriota; class Cyanobacteriia; order PCC-6307; family Cyanobiaceae; genus Prochlorococcus_A. The sequence goes on from CACGMX010000011.1 coordinate 22,272, forward strand.
CGACATTGGGATGAACCAATTTGCAAAAAATTACTTGGATCTTTGCATAAAGACAGAAGCACAAAAAGTTCTACAAGCAAAATACATTAAATGTCTTAAAAAGAACAATGCTGCTTATTGCCAAGCAACAACAAA
>CACGMX010000012.1 GCA_902574405.1 uncultured Prochlorococcus sp.
CAAAAAAACGTTCTAGATATGCTTTATAATTCACTGATAGGTAAAGAAACTCATATATGTACTGGTTTGCAAGCTTTAAAAACATTAAAATCACTCCATAAAATCAGTAAAAAAATATGACCACAAATTCTCAGAAATTAGCTTTATTGGGAGGAGAAAAGCTAATAATAAATCCTTTTAAGAAATACAATTCGATTGGTGATGAAGAAATTAAAGCCGCCAAAGAAGTTGTAGAGTCGGGGGTACTTTCAAGATTCCTAGGTTGTTGGGATGATGATTTTTATGGTGGAAGTAAAGTAAAAAAATTTGAAGATGATTGTAAATCATTTTTTAATGTAAAACATGCAATCACAGTAAATTCTTGGACATCAGGATTAATTGCAATAATAGGTTCTTTAGGATTAGAACCAGGCGATGAAGTTATTACTACTCCTTGGACAATGTGTGCTACCGCTTCTGCAATACTTCATTGGAATGCAATTCCAATTTTCGCAGATATCAATCAAAAAACATTTAACATAGATCCAGATTCTGTAGAAAAAAATATTTCTAAGAATACAAAGGCTATACTAGCAGTTGATATTTTTGGCCAATCTTGTGATATAGATGCATTAATTAAAATTAGCAAAAAACATAACTTAAAATTAATTACCGATACCGCTCAAGCACCTGGGACCCTAAATAAAGAAAGAATTACGGGTACTATTGGTGACATTGGAGGTTATAGCTTAAATTATCACAAACATATTAATACTGGTGAAGGTGGAATAATTGTTACCAATGATGATGATTTATGCGAAAGAGTGCAACTCATTAGAAATCATGGTGAAGCTGTAGTAGAGAAGAAAGGAGTTAAAAATATAACCAATATTATTGGACACAATTTCAGATTAGGCGAAATAGAGTGTGCTATTGGCATTGAACAATTGAAAAAATTAAATTATCTTGTCAAGAATAGACAAGAAATTGCTAATAGGATAAGCAGAAATTTAGAATCTTTGGAAGGAATTATTATTCCTTATGTACAAGAGGGGAATACACATGCATATTATATTTATGGGATAATTTTAGACTTAGAAAAGATTGGATTATCAAGAAAAACATTAGTATCTGCCTTAAAAGCAGAAGGATTAACAGGCATAGCCGAAGGTTATCAAAATTTGCATTTGATGCCAATTTTTCAAGAAAAAATGGCTTATGGCAGAAATGGATTTCCTTGGAGTTATGAAAAAAGTAGGAGAGATGTAACTTACAAAAAGGGTATATGCCCGGTAGCTGAAGCATTGCATGACAAATTATTCATATCATTAAATTTATGCCTACATGAATTTGACAATTTTGAATGTGATCTTGTATTAAAAGTCTTTTATAAAGTATGGGAAAACTTAGATCTACTGAGAGAAAATGAAAAGAGATCTTTATAAAAAGATAAACTTAAAGAAATCTAAATAAATTTTTGAATGTAAAATTGTTTTAATAAAATAAATTATGAATCTTTTTAAAACAAAATTTTATATAAATTTAGAAAATATAATTGAAAATTAAATATGGTAAAAAATACAATTGTTTTGACTGGCTGCTCTGGAAATTTAGGTTCGGCAATTCTTCCAGAATTACTTAAGGATTACTTTGTTATAGGTATTTCTAGAAATTCAAATAAAGTAAAATTAGATAATTCACTGAAAGAAAAATTCTTTCCATTAGATTGTGATTTATCAATTATCCAAGTCGAGGATCTAAGCAACAAAATAAAAAATATCCTAAGAGAAAATAAATTAAATTTAAAAGGATTAGTAAATAATGCAATTTTTAATATGCCAAATTCATCAATGTCAATTGATAGTAAAACAAGTACAAAAGCTGGGGAAGGCCTTTTTTTCTATCATGTAAGATTAATTATCAATTTAGCAAGCCTATTCTCACCAGAATCTTCAATAATAAATATTTCAAGTATGTATGGGAAAGTATCACCAGATCCATCAATTTACCTAAAAGATAATGAGATGAATCCTTTATTATATGGATCATTAAAGGCTGCTTTGATTCAATCTACTAAATATCTATCAAGTATTTTTTCTTGTAAAGGGATAAGAGTTAATTCTGTTAGTTACGGTCCATTCCCATCACAAAAAGTAATCCAAAAAAATCCAGAATTTATTAAAGAATTAAGTAAAAGGACACATATAAAAAGAATTGGTTTAGCGAAGGAATCAGCTGGCATTATAAAATTTTTACTATCTGAGGAATCTTCCTATATAACAGGCGCAGACATTCCTGTAGATGGAGGGTGGACAGCATTTTAATTTTTTATTAAATAAATATTTATTCAAATTAGTAAAATTAAAAAACCAAACCATAATCATACTGATCTTCAAAAATGTTGTTATAGAATAAATGATTTTTTCTTATGCCTTCCAGAATAAATCCATTATTCTCTAATATTTTCCTGCTAACAATGTTATTTTTTGCCACACCGGCAAATAATTTATTTAATTTCAAATCCTGTTTTGCTAGAGAAATTACTCTTGCAACTGCACTTTTACCAATACCTTTACCCCAATAATATTTATCACCAATTAGATAACTTACCTCTGCTCTTTTATGTACTGAAACTATACCATTTAGAATAATATTTCCTATATGCTTATTATCTACAAAAATCCCAAATAATAAAATATTTTTATCATTTAAACAATTTTTCACGTAATCTCTTTGACCATCTAATGAGAAAATTTTGTACTGATTGTCTGAATATTTAATTACATCTTTGTCAGAAAACCAAGAAACATAATCTTCTGAAACATCATCCAATTTAAGAGTTCTAATTTCCATATTTTTAAATATTTATCTTATATTTTAAGATTACCAAAATTTTTATTTTAGAAATTTTTTTATAAAATATGAAATCACCAAGAGTATATTCATATTCTCTATTTTTTTAAAATTTTATTAATCTCAAAATTACGCACTATTTTTCAAAAACATTTTTAAAACTGAAGCCTGCCTATTTATAAACTGAAATAAATTCTGATTATAGAAGAGGAATTTGATAATTTAATGGAGCCAAGGGGATTTGAACCCCTGACCCCCTGCATGCCATGCAGGTGCTCTACCAGCTGAGCTATGGCCCCAAATCGTCAAACAACAGCTATACCAATCAATCTTAAGATTTATATAGTAACTATTGTAATTCCTATAATACTTTATAGCATTTAATTAATGAACTCTTAATTTTAAAATTTATCTAGAGATTTACAAGTTGTAGCATGCTTTCTTGGACTGTGTTAAATAATTACCCTCCTACTAAAAAGTCAGATTTGGAGTAATAAGTAGTCTGTGAACGGAAGTCAAAGTGAAAGGGGGAATTTAACAAGAGTTTCTTTCAAAGTTAAAAAATATAGATAAATGAAAATTAAATTCGAAAAGTAATGATTTTTTTGAAAATTATTTTGTAAATATCATTATTATATGATGATTAAACTTCTTCATAAAATTCGAAGTATTAATAATTCTATTTTTAAAATAAAAGTGATCCCTTTTTTTGAGTAAGAAAATAATAAAAAAATCAGATCTTCTTATTACTAGAAGGGTAATTTATGTCGGCATTATAAATACTATTGTTGGTCCTTCAATTTTATTTGCGGCTCTGATTCAAACTCATAAATTAGTATTACTTTTGATAAGTCTTGCAAGTACAAATTCAATTTTTACTATTTTGATTTTCCGATTATTTAAAGTAAAAATTCATTCCTAATAAATTTAAAAATAGTTTAATACCAAAATATTAAATAAAATTTAATGATTCCTATTTTAAAAAGACTCAAGTTTATTCAATTAAACAACTAATTTTTAAGTGGTATAAAAAATTTATTTCATTTAAAATTTAGGAGCTAAGCCAGAATAATCAAAATTAAAGATATTAAACTTTATACCTAAGCTTTCATCTGCTGAATTATAAAAAGCTCCAATTGCATATGCTCTTCTTTTGAAATCTAATGCATAATATGGGTCAGAAAAATCTTCATTATCCAAATTCAAAGAAGTTTGTAAACCAAAAACTAATGGACCAATTATTTGCTGTTCATAACTAAAATTTATCTTTGGATCTTTATTTATATTGTCAAAGCTAAATGGACTATTACCATCTTTCAAGACATAATTAAAATTGGCAGAAAAATAAGTATAATCTAGAAATTTTCTTTTAAAAGCACCTAGGGTAATAATTGGACCTGTATTGAACTTTGTAGCAAATTGGCTAGATCCATCACTATAAAAAAACAGACCAGACTGTATCCCACTAGACCAATCTATTGATTGATTCACCACAATGGGTGAAAACTTATAACTTTCATCAATAGTTTTTTCTGCAGCGAATTTCTTCCATATTGGGAATTTATGATTATATTGAGCAACAAATGTATTTCTAAATAATTCATTAAACTTTTCTTCTGTTCTACTTTTTGCTTTGAAATGTCCAATATCGTATATCAAAGATAAATTTGAATTTCTATCATTTTTAGACCATGATTTCTTATTTGAGATACTAGAACCGCTAGCAAAATAAATCTCTTCTGTGGCAAAATCCTTTATAACCTTTTCTCTAAAAATATTATAAAATTTAAAGTCAAGAAAATTACTAAATTCATCATCTTTTTTTTTTCGAATAAAGTTTTATTAATTTTTTATCTATTTCATCCTCATAAGGTTTTACTTGTTTGTAACTACCATCCTCAAAACCAATAAAATTATTAGTTATATCGTTATTTTGCATAGTAAAATCATCATCCTTTTTTTTATTTAAATTAAAACTTCGGGAGATAATTAATTTAGATCTCAGAGATTGATCTAATCTCTCAGAATTCAAGCTGCTTAATTGAATCAATGAATCTATATTCCATTTATTCTGTAAGCCATCTATATTAATATCAAATGCTAAATAATCCGATAATTTCAAATCATTACTTACTGTTTTACTGAAAATTGATGCATTTTTAGCAGTATAGGTATTTGTATTACCTTGTAAAGCTCTTTGAATTAAGAAATATGGTTGTATTTGAATACTATAATCTTGAAATATTTTTCTTGGATAAGTACCTCTGAATAAATAATATCCATCCTTATCCTTAAAGTCAGCACCAAAACCCCATGTTGTTAGGGGATCTTTATCAAAAACGGATCTCCTTCCTATAGGTACTTTTAATGTATTATCTAATATAATCCAACTATTTTTACTGAGAAGTCTTAATTTGCTTTCCTTAATTTCAGCAGAAAAATTATTACTTTCAAAAATAAACTGTGGCTTATTATAGATATCATTAGTAAAAAATATTTTTTTGGATTTAAAAGTTTTAGAATCATAAGTTAATTGACTAGTCCTATATCTCCATCTACTAATTTTTGGGATTTTTATTTCTGCTTTTTTGATATTAAAGTTTTTATCTTTTTCAAATTGATTTACTAGTCCTATAGTTGCTGTGTTCACGTATTTTGGCTGACTTACATCCTCACTATATTCATTGATAATATCTTCATTTTTTTGCTTGATTACTAAATTAAAATCCTCAGCAAAAGTTTTACTATCTAATAATCCATATACGTTATCAATGTATCCAGTATCTTTTTGTAAGTCATAAAAAAGCTTTGTGGCCTGAAAATATTGGTTACCTTTTTTAAAAACTACATTCTTATCGACGGTTAATAATTTATTTTTAGTATCATATTTTATAAAATCTCCTCTCAAAGAGGCATTAGAGAGATAAATTACAGCATTTCCTTCAGCATAAAATATGTCATTTTTCCTATATTGCGTCTCAGCTTCTATCTCTACAAAATTCTCTTCCTGAGTATCAGTTTCCTCAAAAGCCAAAAAGTTCATTAATTCTTGAGAATTATTTTCTAATTCCTTTAGGACATCAAATTGAACAAATGATATTGACTTATTAAAACTATTGCTTACTTTTGATTTAGAGAAATCATTATTTCTTTCTACTTCTTCAGAATATTTGTTAGTAAAAAATTCTGCATAAGCCTGATCTTTATGAAGGGATAAAAAATCAACTATTAATATTCCATGCAAAAATATTATTAAATTTCTTAATTGCAATTTATTCAATATTTTCAAAGTTTTACTTATTATATGCTAACCAATGAATCACCTAAAAAATATTTAATATTAAACTTTCCTCCAAACTGCGAGTAATTTACCTTGTATAGAAACTTGGTTTTTATCTAAAATAATAGGATCGTATGAAGGATTTGCTGCCTCAAGAAATATTTGGTTTTCTCTTTTAAAAAAATATTTTAGAGTTGTACCTAAACCGGGAACCATAGCACTCACGATGGTTCCATTCCTTAAGGAATTTGCCTCTCTGACTGGTTCCATTAAAACCATATCTCCATGAGCTATACAAGCATCAATCATTGAATCACCATTTACTGTCAAAGCAAAAACTTCCTTTTTTTTTAAAACATCAGAAATATCCAAGTTTTCTTGAATATCATCATAAGTTTCAATAAGACCTCCTGCAGCCACTGATCCCATAATTGGTACTCCTTCAAGAAGTTCGTCTATTATTTTCATAGTTCTAGCTTTACCTTCTTGCCATGATATAAAACCCTTTTCTTGCAAATGCTTTAATCGACTTTGAATCGGGGCCGGCGATTTTAAGCCCATCGCTTCCATCATCTGTCTTATTGATGGACTATGTTGAAAATTTTTCATATAATCTTTAATCCATTCATAAAGCTCATTTTGAGCAGGAGTAAGATTACCTTCAGAAGACCCTGGCATTGAAACATTTGTACTCTAATACATTTGTACCCTTTTTAGTATTAACTTGCAAGCTTATTTTGACAAAAGGCAGCTTAAAAGTGACTGCTGAACATGCATCCTATTTTCTGCCTGTTCAAAAACTCTACTGTTTTTACTTTCAATTACTTCGTCAGTTATTTCCTTTGATCTATAAGCAGGTAGGCAATGAAGAATAATTGCGTCTTTATCTGCTCTCTTTACAATTTCATCATTAACAGTAAAACCAATAAAATCCTGATCTTTTTTCTTCTTTTGATTTTCTTCACCCATGGATGACCAAACATCTGTATAAACAACATTTGCTCCAGAGACTGCACTATGGATATCATTAGTGATAGTGAGTAATTTTTTATTTTTATAAATTTCATTTGCTTTTTTTACAACTAAAGAATTTGGTTCATAACCTTTGGGACAGGCAATTCTTACTTGAACCCCCAATAAGGCGCCACACAGAATAAGTGAATTGGCAATATTATTACCATCGCCTATAAATGTTAAAACCACTTCATTAAAGCCATTAAATTCCTCTTGAATTGTCAAAAAGTCTGCCAAGGCTTGGCATGGGTGTTCCAAATCTGTAAGGGCATTAATCACTGGTTTAGAAGACCATTTTGCATACTCTTCTAAATCGAGTTGATTATAGGTTCTTATTGCGATTACATCACAATATCTACTAAGAACTCTTGCTGTATCTTTAATTGGTTCACCCCTGCCAATTTGGGAAGTAGAAGGATTAAGGTCAATTGTTGACCCACCAAGCCTTGACATCGCTACTTGAAAACTAACTCTGGTTCGAGTAGAGGACTTATCAAAAATTAGGCCTAATACTTTATTATCAAATTCAATTTTTATATCTTTAGATTTAATTTTTTTTGAAAGCTCAAGAACATGCAAAACTTCTTGAGTTGACATGTCTGAACTTGATAAAAAATTTTTATTAGCAAGCTCTTTAGGTTCTAGCATCAATTCTCATATCTAAAACTAAATTGTACTACGCAGGCATTTTAGTTTCAGCAAGTAAGGTTTTTAAATCCTCTCCTTCAATAACTTCTTCTTTGAGGATTTTCTGAGATATTGATTCTAATAAAGGCAAATTATTTCTCAAAATTTTCAAAGCAGTTTCATGAGCATCATCAACTAGGTCTCTTACCTCTTTATCAATCGCTTGTGCTGTAGCATCACTCACTGATCTTCTCGGATTATTTCCATTACCAAGGAATTGTCCTCCTCCTTGTTTGTCATATGCTAAAGGGCCAAGAATATCACTCATACCAAAAGTCCCAACCATTTGTTCTGCTATATCAGTTGCTCTCTGTAGATCATTAGAAGCACCTGTGGTGATTTTACCAAAAACCACTTCCTCTGCCGACCTACCCCCTAATAGGGTCGCTATTTGTCCTTTTAATTCTTCTTTTGAGTTTAGAAATCTTTCTTCTGTTGGTAACTGAAGAGTATAACCAAGTGCACTCATACCTCTTGGTACAATTGAAATTTTAGCAACTTTTGATCCCCCAGGCATAAGGTGACCAACTATTGCATGTCCGACTTCATGGTAAGCAACAACCTTCTTCTCATCATCTTGTAAAACACGACTTTTCTTCTCCAGACCAGCAACAACTCTTTCTATAGCTTCACTTAAATCTTGCTGTTCTACGCTTGTCCTCTTTGCTCTTGCTGCAAGCAAAGCAGCTTCATTTACCATATTCGCTAAATCTGCTCCAGCAAATCCACTAGTAGCCTGTGCGATAGAATCGAGGTCTATTGAGTCAGCTAACTTAACTTTCTTAGTGTAGATTTCTAATATAGTTTTTCTTCCGGACAAATCTGGTCTATCGACTAAAACTTGCCTATCAAATCTTCCAGGCCTTAATAAAGCGGCATCTAGGACTTCGGGTTGGTTAGTAGCAGCAAGTACTATAACTGGCTTGTCTGTTGAGGCAAAGCCATCCATTTCGGTAAGAAGTTGATTTAATGTTTGTTCTCTTTCATCATTGCCACCAACAACCCCCATTGATCCAGAGCGACTTTTACCAATAGCATCCAATTCATCGATAAAAATAATACATGGAGCTTTTTTCTTCGCTTGTTCAAATAAATCTCTAACTCTTGCGGCACCTGCACCAACAAAAAGCTCAACAAATTCAGAACCAGAAATTATAAAGAAAGGAACTTCTGCTTCTCCCGCAACAGCTTTTGAAAGAAGAGTTTTTCCTGTTCCCGGAGGTCCCACGAGAAGCACTCCTTTTGGTATTCGCGCACCAATATCAGTATATCTCTCAGGTTTTTTTAAAAAATCAACTATTTCAGTTAATTCATCCTTAGCTTCATCTACGCCAGCCACATCAGCAAATGTTACTTTTGATTCATCATCGGGGACATAAACCTTTGCTTTACTTTTAGTAAAACTAAGAGCGCCCTGAGCACCTCCACCACCCATACTTCTTCTAGCGAAGAATTGTAAAACAAGGATGAAAATTAATGGAGGAACAACCCAACTCAATATCGTAGAGAAAAAATTAGGTTTTTTGGGAGGAGCGGCAGCGAATTCTACCCCTTTACTTTCTAACCTTTGTGGTAGGTCCATATCAAAAATTGGGGTTGTTGCCAAAACGGAGGGAGCACCTTCTTCAGCTCCATTCAACTCATATCTAATCTGTTCTTGAGTAATGTATGCACGTTTAACTTCACCATCATTAACTTGATCAATAAATAAAGAATAAGGAACCCTAGGGATTTGCATATTTTGACTAGGGAAAAGGCTGCTAAATAGAAGTAACGCCCCAACTCCTATCAAAATGATATTTACAATTCCGAATCTTCTATTAGGTTGATTATCGTCTTGTCTTATTGGCATAGTTATGATCAATTTTGAACTTATTATAAACTAAACGAAGAGTTTCCGTATCTGTATTATTTTTTTTGGGTGAGAACCGTACGGCACTTTGACCCATAAAAATTTGTATAGAAATTAATTTTTTAATGAACTCTTAAAACAGATATCATTTCCAATCAAACTAAACTGAGAATCACTTAATTTAATAATTTCGTGCATTTCTCTAAATTCAAAATCACTTAGGGGATTCATACTATTTTCTCCACCTAAAATTTTTGGAGCAATAAACGTAATAAGTTCTTGAATACAATTAGATTGAATAGCGGCAGTAGCCAATCCTGGGCCACATTCCCAAAGCACTTTATTACATCCTCTTTTTGCGAGTATTTTTGAAATTAACTCTGGATTATCTGTCGATACCTTTTCAACCTCCACGCATTTTGGAATCCTTGAGAGGTATCTTTCATTTGCTGTAGAAGAATCATAAATGACTAAAGTTTTTGCCTTATTACAATCCCAAAGATTAGATTTAGAAGGAAGATCTAAACTTTTTGTGAAAACAACTCGCAAAGGTTCAGGATTTTTTGAACCTCTAGTAGTCAAAAGTGGATTGTCTCTTCTTAATGTGTTTCCCCCAATGATGATTGCATCAAATTCTGCTCTAAAAGAATGAACCAATGACCTTGATTCATCATTAGTAATCCATTTACTTTTTCCATTTTTTAAAGCTATTCTTCCATCTATACTCATTGCCCATTTAAGAACACCAAATGACTTTTTAGTAATATTCCTATGAATGAAAGCCTTATTTAAATCTAGGGATTCTTTCTTACATAATCCCAAATGAACTTGAATTCCAGCTTCTTTTAGAAGCTTAATACCTTTACCAGATACTCTTTTATCAGGGTCTTCAATAGATATATATACCTTTTTTAACCCAGAGGATATCACCTTATCTACACATGGAGGTGTTTTACCTTCATGACAACAAGGTTCAAGATTCACATACATTGTTCCACCTCTAGCATCCTTTTTTAAATTATTAAAAGCCATTGCCTCTGCATGAGGCATCCCTGCCTTGAAATGAAACCCTTCTGAAATAAGGCTTCCGTTCTTATCAAGTATCACCGCTCCCACCCTAGGGTTGGGACTCGTTGTATTTTTGCCTAAGGATGCCAAAAAAATTGCTCTCTTCATCCATTTTGTATGGCTTACATTTTTTTCAGACATTTCCAAAAATCAAATTCAGTTTATTGATCTCCACTCTTTAACAACGAAGGGCGGAACAGGTAATTCAGAAAAAACTCCTGACAAAAATAATCTTAATGGTCTGTTTTTATCTAAATTTTTAATCAATTCATCAAGATCGAATTCTGCCGCAGCTTGTCTTCCATCATTTGCTAATTCCACATTAAGTAGTGTTTTATCATCTAAAAGCCACTGTTTTCTACCTGATTCAACCCTCAAGTCAGTAGGATGATCAATCCTGAGATTTCCTGGATAGCCTATTACTCTCAAGATCAATTTATCTTCAAAAAGTGGTGATTTATAAGCTACTAATTGCCAAGTTTCAAAGTCTAAATCCCTTAAAAACTCACTGCTGGCATTCATTAATACCCCGTTTATTTCTATTTCTGCAACTTCTGCAGAAACTTTTAATGGGTTAAAAATAAAGGATAGAACTAAAAGTAAAGATAATATTCCTTTTAAAAAAATATTTTTATTTGATTTTGTAATTTTCTTCATTTTCAGAATCCATCAGGGCATCTAGAGTCACAGCTGTTCTTACGATAGCTTGGTATCTCTTGATTATTTTACGATTTTTTTCTATCACTCGAGATAAATTCAAAGTGTCTTTTTCAGAATAGCTAGATGTTAGATCGCTAGAATCTTCTTCAATAAATTCAAATTCACTATCTTTATTAATTAGAGTTAACAATAAATCATGTAATCTCTTTCTCCTGTCAGACAATTATTTTAATATGATAACTCGAATAATAATAAGATAAATTAATAAAACATTCAAACAACTTAATTCCATTTCATTAATTATTGATGACTGAAGTTAGTAGAAAAATTCATGTAATCGGTATTAATTCTTATAAATTTAAGGATCTATCTTACAATTTGCAAAATCTATTTTTAAAAACAGAAAATATTGCAGTTCCAAATTCATATTTTGAAAAAATTAAATCATGGAGCGAAGAAAATGGTTTTTTAAAAAAGAAATCATTTTTTTCGAGCAAAAGTAATAACGAACTTTTTAACTGGCTTCGATCTCAAAAAACTGATGTTATTTTAATTTCTAGAGGAGATCCACTTTGGTTTGGAATTGGAAGAATATTACTAGAAAATTTTTCAAAAGATGAATTAAGTTTCTACCCTTCAAATACTTGCATACAATTAGCATTTAACAAGTTAAAGATTCCATGGCAAGATACTGTTAATGTAAGTATTCACGGCAGAGATTCGACTAAGTTAGTTGAGGTTCTTAAAGCAAAACCTTCAAGTTTATCTATTATTACAGATTCAAATAAAAAAAGTTTAGAAATAATCAAAGAAAACTTATCAGAATTAAATCTGATTGACTTCTATGATTTTTGGCTATGTGAAGAAATAGGCTTCGACAAAGAAAATATAAGAAAATTAAACCTTAAAGAATCATTCCCATCGAATATATCAGGATTGAACATTGTAGTTCTTACAAAAACAAAGATAAATTACTCGAACATTAATCTCCCTCTTTTCGGAATCAGTGACCATATTTTTAAGACTTTTGATGACAGGCCAAATTTATTTACTAAAAGGGAGATTCGCGTCCAAATCTTAGCTGATTTAGAACTTCCTAAAAATGGTGTAATCTGGGATATAGGAGCTGGTTGTGGTTCAATTGGTTTAGAGGCATTAAAATTAAGCCCTAATTTAGATTTATTCTGTATCGATAAAAGGATTGGCTCAAAAGAATTAATTCTTGAAAATTCAAAAAGGCTTGGCGTTAAACCAAAATTTATTTTTGAGGAAGACATAAACAATACCTTGAATATAAGAAATTTAAGTTCTTTTGAAAAACCTAATAGATTAGTGATTGGAGGATGCAATAAAGAAACTAAACTTCAAATAATTAATACTTTGGCTCAGGGTATGAGTATTGGAGATATTATCGTTATCCCAATAATTGACATTCAAACTATTAAAGAACTGAAAGAGGAATTAGAAGATAAAGATTTCAAAACAAATTTAAATTTAATTCAGACATATAAAAGCCTAAGCATCGCTGAAGGAATGAGATTAGAACCCAATAACCCTGTTTTTTTATTAAAAGGAAAAAAATATATTTAAATAATTTTATTTGTTGGGTTTAGCAACATGGGGTAATCCCCAACCTAGTTTATTTCTTAAAACTTGGAAAAATTCATGATCTTCAAGTCTAATAAACTTCACTGAGTGTTTACTTTTTCTTATTAAAACCCTATCTTCAGGCCAAACATAACAACCAGCATTTCCGTCAACAACCATTACTAACCTTTCAGGTGTCGCGGGAAAAACAGTCACTGGCTCTGAATCATTAAAAACCAATGCCCTAGATGCCAATGAATGTGGAGCAATTGGAGTTAATTGCACTACTGGACAATCAGGTGTAATAACTGGCCCTCCAGCACTTAGAGAATAGGCAGTGGATCCAGTTGGAGTAGATAAAATTACTCCATCAGCCGATATATCCACAGGAGCATGTCGCCCTATAGAAATCTCAAAATGGCACATACTTGTCAAAGGCTCTCTGTGAAGAGCCATCTCATTAAGACAGAGAGACTCCCACCTCCTCTGATCATTCCTCATTACACTAACTATAAAGCAAGTTCTTTCTTCAATATCCCAATTTCCAGCAATTATTTTATCTATTGCTTCATCAAGATTTGATAAATAAGCTTCCGCAAGAAAACCTAAATGACCAGTATTTATTGTAAGGATTGGAATTTTAGCAGGTGCTGTTTGCCTTGCTGCAGAAAGCACAGTCCCATCTCCACCAAGAACAATTGCAAAGTCCATTGACGAGTCAAATCCTTCCGGAACACAGTTCGTATATCCCAAAGGGCGAACATGTTGATCGGGATTGGCGAACCCAACCATTCCACCAGAGCTACTAACTCGTACAACTTCAAAATTGGATTTTTCCAATTTTTTCTGAACAGAACTTGCAGTTTGAACAGCAAGTTCTTTTCCATCATTAACGATTAGTCCTGCTTTACGTACCAATCAAAAAACTTAAACTATGACTATCTTAAACTAATTTGCTGGACAATCCTAATTTAAAATTTCTATTTTATTAGAACTGTTCTAAGAATCTAAGATCATTTGTGTAAAATTTTCTGATGTCGTCAATCTGATGTCTGACCATACAAAATCTTTCAACTCCTAATCCAGCTGCGAATCCTGTCCATTTCTCAGAATCTATTCCTAACTTTTCTAAGACCTTCGGATCTACCATTCCGCATCCCATTACTTCTAACCATTTACCTTTCCATTGAACATCAACTTCTGCCGAAGGTTCTGTAAATGGGAAATAACTAGCTCTAAATCTTACAGGAATATCTCCAAAAAAGGTCTTTAAAAATGTAAGAACTGTTCCTCTTAAATGGCTAAAATTAATATCTTGATCGATACATAAAACCTCAACCTGGTTAAAGACAGGGGAATGAGTAGCATCTACAGCATCTCTCCTATATACTCTTCCAGGGGCAATAATTCTTACTGGAGGAGGATTTTTTTCAAGGTATCTTATCTGAACAGGAGAAGTATGTGTCCTCAAAAGACGATTTTCATCTAAGTAGAAAGTATCCTGCATATCTCTTGCAGGATGATTTTTGGGTATATTGAGAGATTCAAAATTATAAAAATCAGTTTCTATTTCCGGGCCACTTTCAACTGAATATCCTAAACCACAAAAAATATCTATTATTTCATCTTGAGTTGAAATTAAAGGATGTTTATTCCCAGGGGGGGTTCCAATTGAAGGGATAGTTACATCAATTTTTTCTGTTTTAATCTTTTTATCTAAGGCTTTAATATTTAGTTGATTTTTTCTTTCTGTTATTAATTCCTGCAAATTTATCTTTATTAAATTTGCCTTCTGGCCCACAATTGGTCTATCAGAAGCAGATAATTGCCCCATTGTTTTCAAGATTACTGACAAATCACCTTTTTTTCCCAGCAAAGACACTCTCAATTGATCCAGCTCTTCATGAGTATTAGAATTATCTATATTATTTTTTGCTGTAAGAGAAAGATTATTTAATTTTTCTTCAATTTGAGTTAATGATTCAATTTGACTCACTGATATAGTAAAAATAAGTATTACTTTATCTTACTTAAATATCGTCCATAAATAAAATGTATTGATTAATGAAACCGTTAAATATATTGATTAGTAATGATGATGGGGTTTTTGCAGCGGGGATAAGAGCCTTAGCAAAATCAGCGCAAAAAAGAGGACATAATGTAAAAGTAGTATGTCCCGACCAAGAAAGATCAGCTACTGGTCATGGCCTTACTTTACAATCTCCATTAAGAGTTGAAAGGGCGGACGAATTATTTAGTGAAGGAATTAAAGCTTGGGGATGTTCTGGCACACCTGCTGATTGCGTCAAATTAGCCCTATCTGAACTCTTGGATAATAAACCTGATTTAATTCTATCTGGAATAAATCACGGGCCAAATTTAGGAACAGATATTTTTTGTTCAGGCACGGTTGCAGCAGCCATGGAAGGCACTCTAGAAAATGTTCCCTCCATGGCGATTAGTGTAGCTAGTTTTAAATGGAAGAATTTTGAATATGCTGGAGAAATTGCAATGAATATTGCAGAACAAGCAATTAACGATAATTGGCCAGCTTCACTTCTACTAAACTTGAATATACCTCCTTGCGAGAAAAGCAAAATAAAAGAATTATCCTGGACACGATTATCAGTAAGAAAATATAAAAATCAATTTTCCAAAAGGGAAGATCCAAGGGGTGACGATTATTATTGGTTAGCAGGTGAGGTAGTTTTAGATCTTAAATCAAAAGGTTATGGTCCAAAAAACTGGCCCAGCGACGTATCCCAAATTCAAGATAATAAAATATCGCTTACACCTGTAGAACCAGATTTATTTTGGAGGGGTAATTTATACGACTTACCAAAAATTAATAATTCATTTGTAAATTCTTCTTAAAAGCCATAAAGAAAAGCAAAGTCCAAAGAAGTGTGCAGCAATAACCTGTGTATTGCTGAGAACTGATAATATTTCAAGTCCTGTAATTGGAATATCAGATGTCGCTGTTATCAATTGTCCTGTTGTTTGAGAGGATGCTTGAATAAATAGGGCACCCATAAGAGCTTGATATCCAATTAATCCAGACAAAATTCCAAATAAATCAACTATTAGACCTCTTTTTATTAATTTACTCGTTTGTCCTCTTGAAGGTCTCGCATTGCTTGCGATTGCTCTACCCGTTCTAACTATTAACCAACCTTGCCAAAGACTAAAAAGTAGTAAAATCAAGGAAATCGTTGTAAGTGATAGTCCAGGTGCCAAGCCAAGCTGTCCTTCGCTATTATTAACAACATTAGAAAAAAGCAAAACAGCCGCGACAACAACACCTAAAATGGATTGAACCCAAAAGCGTATCCATCCAACACGCCGCATTCCAAATGAAAGGGACTGAAAATCAATTTTGTCAGACATTCATTTGATTGAATAAAATGTAATCTATTCAAATTTGCCATCAAAATCATAAAATTGCACGTAATCTTTTGATCTCTTTAATATCGCCATCTGAAGTTAATAATCCTACTTCAATAGCTATTGGAAGTTTTGATGGGCTACATGCTGGGCACAGAAAATTAATCAAAAGTGTTATTGAAGACAATTTATATACCCCAACAATTGCAAGCTTCTGGCCTCATCCCAGAGAAGTTCTCTACAATGAGAGTCGCCTTAGACTTGATTTACCTGAAGAAAAACTATCTATTCTTGAAGATCTCGGGATTGAACAATTAGTTCTGATTCCTTTTGATAAGGAACTATCAAAATTAAGTGCAGAAAGATTTGTAAGAGATATTTTGATAAATCAATTACAAGCAAAAAACATTTCTGTTGGTGCTAATTTTAGATTTGGTTTTAAAAGAAGTGGAGACATAAATACTATAAAAAATACAATTAAAGATACTGATATAAAACTAAAAATTACTCCAATTTTAGAAGACAAAGAAGGTAGAATCAGCAGCAGCAGAATAAGAGATTTATTAGAGAAAAGTGATCTCAAGAATGCTTTAAAGATTCTAAATAGGCCTTATAGTTTTAATGGAAAGGTTGTCAAAGGTAAGGGTATTGGAAAAAGTATAGGGTGGCCCACCGCAAATCTTGAAATAGATGGAAGAAAATTTTTACCAGGAGAAGGAGTCTACGCAGCTTGGACAACTATAGAAAATACAAATCAAAAAATTGAATCTGTTATGAATCTTGGCTCCCAACCAACAATAAATCCTCTATGGCCATCTGCAGTTGAAGTTCATTTAATTAATAAAGATATCAATCTATATGGTTTAAATCTATCTGTAGAACCAGTTGAAAAACTTAGATCTCAAATCCAGTTCAAGAATATAGATCAACTTTCCAACCAAATAAAAAATGATAGGGATATTGCCCTAAGAATTTTTAAAAATTGCAAAAATTAAATTACAAATGCTGAATTCCAATAATAAAGAAGCTGAAGATTTAAGAATTTATCAAATTATTGACGCTAATTTAGATAGAGCTAGAGAAGGATTAAGAGTATTAGAGGATTGGTCTAGATTTGGCCTAGGCAAAAATAAATATGTTGAAAAGATTAAAAATTTTAGACAAACTTTAGGAAAAAATCATTTAGAAGTTTATAAACAATCTAGAAATCATATTGAGGACAAATGTAAAGGATTGACTCATCAAGAGCAATTTAACAGAAAAACTTCTGAGCAAATTATAAGTTCTAATTCAGCCAGAGTTCAAGAAGCATTACGAGTCATAGAAGAATTCTCAAGGCTTCAGAATCATGAGCTTTCAAAAATCGCTTCTGAAATTAGATATGAAATTTATACTATTGAAATTGACTTATTGAGTTATAGCAAGTTTAGGAAGTCGGAGGAAATATTAAAAGAAAATGACTTATATGTAATCACAGATCAAAAAGACAATTTATTAGAAATAATAGAAGATATTTTAATTGCTGGAGTAAGAATTATTCAACATAGATTTAAAACGGGAACTGATCAAGATCATCTTCAAGAAGCAATTCAGATTAAAAATCTATGTAAAAGATATAATTCTCTGTTTATCGTTAACGATAGACTTGATATAGCTCTAGCATCTAACGCTGATGGGATTCATCTTGGTCAAGACGATTTAGATTTAAAAACCGCAAGGAAACTATTAGGATATTCAAAAATTGTCGGTATAAGCGCAAATAATGCAATTGATATTTCAAATGCTCTTAAGGAGGGTTGTGATTACATAGGAATAGGGCCAGTATTTGAAACTACTACAAAAAAGAATAAAGTACCTTTAGGTATTGAATATATCAAAACATTAACAAAGGATTTAAATATTCCTTGGTTTGCTATTGGAGGAATCAAGTCAAATAATATTTCATATTTAAAAAGAAATGGGTTTAAAAAAGTTGCCTTAGTTTCGGAATTAATGAATTCTGAAGATCCTAAAGAAGACGCTATGATGATTCTAAAAAAGTTGTCTCATGAAAATTAGGGTAAATGGAGAAGAAAAAAAAATAGAACTTGATCAAGAAAATGCTCTACTATCTAAGGCTCTAGATTTAATGGGATATAAACAAAACACAATTGTAGTGGAGTTAAATAATTTAATTATAAATTCAATGAAATGGGAAAAAGTGAAGCTTAAAGATGGTGATAATTTAGAAATTGTCTCAATAGTTGGTGGTGGATAAAAGAAAAATATTTAATGTATTAAAAATCTTCATATTTTTTTAAGTTTAGGATTGAAACAATAACTAAATTTCTCCTTTTTTCGTTTTATATTTTTAATACTTAAATTTAACAATGGAAGAAAAAATTGATAGCAACTCAAGGTCTCTAAAATGGGAGCGAAATGGGGAGTTGGCACATAAAGATCTCTCCGAGCTGATTGAAAGATTAAAAAATGTAGAAAGTGAACATACCTCATCTGAGCTGTCTAGATTAGGTACAAAATCAAACATAAAAGATTAAATTTGTTACTTAGATCTTGTTTTTATAAAAATTTGTACCAAATTAAAAATACTGAATATAAAAATAAATGCCGAAAAGATTTCCAGAGTGGGTAAATACAGAAGTCGTGATAAAAGCAATCAAAATGCGAGAAGAAGGAATGCTATCAAAACAACTAAATTTATGGATAGAAAACCTATTAGAAATAGAAAAAAAGTGATTATTTAGGAAATACTTTTAATAATTCTGAGAGCCGCCATTGCTGCTCCGTAACCATTATCTATATTCATAACTGCAATACCTGGAGAACAGCTTGATAACATACTATTTAAAGCAGTTTCTCCGTCCTTGCTGACGCCGTATCCTACTGAGATAGGTACTGCAATTATCGGTTGAGCCAACAATCCGCCCACAACTGTTGCCAAAGCTCCTTCCATTCCAGCACAAACTATTAATACATCATATTTATTAATTTCTTCTAACTGACTCATCAATCGATGAAGTCCCGCCACTCCAACATCTATAAAAGATTGACAATTCACTCCATAAATTTCGAGCGCTAATTGTGCTTCAAGTGTTACGGCCAAATCGCTTGAGCCGCCTGAAATTATGGCAACTTTTTTATTCGTAATTATTTTATTAAAATTTTTCCCAATTGTTAGGCAATTTGCTTCTTCATGGAATCGTGCATCATCATACAAATCTAAAAGATAATTAGCCTTTTCACTATTAATCCTAGTAATGAAAACAACCTCATTTTTACTTAATACATTTCCACATAATCTTTCTAATTGGTCGATACTCTTATCTTGCCCCCAAATAGCCTCAATGAGTCCAAGCCTATCTCTTCTTTGAAAATCAAACTTGATATCAAAATTCATCTTTGTTTATCTAATTCTCCCTCATAAATCAATTCAAAAGGATTATCGCCTACATTTAGAGCAGCTTTAACATTATCTTCAAATTTTTGTTGAACTACATTTACTTCTGACATTGGTATGCTTTTCCATAATTTCTTACTTTTCCAATTTACTAATATTAAAGCTTCTTCTTTTTTTTTATCCCAAAATAATTGTCTTCCCAAAAAACCATCTTGAGAAGATAACCATGGCTCCCATATTTCTTTTTCCGCATTTAGCCAAGCTGCTTTTACATCAGCAGGTACTTTAAGTCTTAATTCCTCTATAACCATTTCACTTTGAAGACTATCCATTGTAAGAGCTTTTAAATTGGGAATATCAGATTGAAAAATTAAAACTACTAAGCAAATTAATAATAAACAAAATCTTTGAATTTTTTTTTTCAAATTTAAATTAAATCTCATTTTTTCTCAAGAAGAACTACTGAATGGCAACTTATACCCTCTTCTCTCCCTTCTGGACCCAATTTTTCATTCGTGGTTGCTTTAATCCCAATTAAATTTTCATCAATATTTAAGATTTCAGAAATATTTTTTTTCATTAGTTTTACGTGTGGCATGATTTTTGGCCTTTCAGCAACAAGAACACTATCAATATTATTAATTTCCCAACCATCTTGTCTTATCAAGTCAATTACTTTTGATAACAAAAACAAGCTATTAGCATTTTTCCATTTTTCATCAGATGGGGGGAAATACTTTCCTATGTCGCCCAACGAAAGTGCTCCCAATAGTGCATCCATTATTGAGTGACTTAAAACATCAGCATCACTATGACCATCCAATCCTAAATTTTCAGGATGATGCAATTTTACACCTCCAATAATTAAATCTCTATCCTCTACTAGCCTGTGAATATCGTATCCATTGCCTATTCTAAATTTCATGAATTGATTATTTTCTTTTATTATTCTCTTACTTTGTGGGGATTTTTTGTAGTTTTCATTTGAAATTAAGTCACTTCTTCTCTCCAATGTTCTTTCAAAACTTTTTCTTCTTCTCCACGATTTAATCTCTTCGTGATTACCGCTAACTAGAATATCTGGCACTTTCATATCTTTAAAAGTTAACGGCCTCGTGTACTGAGGATATTCTAATAAAGAAGAATTATGACTCTCATCGACTAAGGAGTTTGGATCACCAAGAGTTCCTGGTAATAATCTAGTCAAACCGTTAATTATTGATATAGCGGGTATTTCACCTCCAGAAAGTACATAATCGCCTATCGATATTTCTTCATCAGCTAAA
Source organism: uncultured Prochlorococcus sp. (assembly GCA_902574405.1). GTDB lineage: Bacteria > Cyanobacteriota > Cyanobacteriia > PCC-6307 > Cyanobiaceae > Prochlorococcus_A. The sequence continues at coordinate 21,048 of CACGMX010000012.1, forward strand.
CATCTAATCCTTTCATCAAAACCTTCATATTGACCACAAATAATTATTATTTGATCTAAAGTTGACCATCTCGCAAGATCCTTTTGCTTTAGGACTTTACCCTGTGGGGTCATCAGTAAAGTTTTACTTTTAGGTAATTTTCTTATTGATTCATATGCCTTATACATAGGTTCAGGTTTTAATACCATTCCTGCTCCTCCTCCATAAGGCTTATCGTCTACTTGTCTGTAAGAACCTTCTCCATATTCTCTTAAATCATATAAATTTACATCGATCAAATTCTTATCAAGAGCTTTTGTTATGACCCCTAAATTATTTATTAATTCAAAAGCTTTAGGGAACAATGTAATTACATCAAAATTAAAACCACTCATCTAGAAATCTTCCTCATACCCAAACTCAATTAACCTTGCTTCTTTTTTTCGCCAATTTGGAACAACTTTCACAAACAACTCTAGGTGAACTGGACCATCAATTAATTTTGACATATTTGATCTTGCTGACTGACCAATCATTTTTAACATTGAACCTTTCTTTCCAATAAGAATTCCTTTTTGAGTGGACCTTTCAACAATAATAGTAGCCAAAATAGCTGTAAAAACTTTTCCATTTTTCCTTTTCATTTCCTCTCTCTTTTCTATCTTTACTGCGACACTATGAGGGACTTCTTCTCTTGTATTTTTTAATACCTGTTCTCTTACTAAATCAGATAATAAGTTATCTAATGGTTGGTCGCAAATCGTCTCTTCGCCATAAAGTTTTGGCCCCTTAGGAAGAAAATCAAGAGCCATATCGACTAGATCAGAACATCCTTCTCCTTGAGAAGCACTTACAACTTGAAAGTTTCTATTAATTCCAAAAAATCTTCTATATTGATTTAATCGTAAATTCCTAAATTCTTTATTAACCAAATCCCACTTATTTAATGCAACAATAAACTCAGTTTTATTTGCG
>CACGMX010000013.1 GCA_902574405.1 uncultured Prochlorococcus sp.
TAAAAGTTGTAATTACTACTAATAGTAAAATTACTGGTCTAGCAGAGTTTAATAGTTCTTCTATCGCATAAACAAATCCTCCTAGTGGAGCGCTAAATACTGCAGCTATCCCAGCACCGCCTCCTGCTGCTACTATTACTCTTCTGAAGGCTGTAGGAGCTTTGAGCCATTTCGCCATTTGCCAAGCAACTGATCCTCCCATCTGAACCGATGGACCCTCTGGACCCAAAGGGAATCCACTGCCAATAGCGATAATTCCTGATATAAGTTTTACTAAACCTACTTTTATATTCATTGGCACTTTTTTGTGCCTTAGGAAACCCATTATTTGACTCACACCTGAACCTTTAGCCGCAGGTGCAATATTTTTGATCAAATATCCCGCAATTGCTCCTCCTATAGCTCCAAAAATTGGTAATACTGCAATAGATGGCAATTGGTCTAAAAGTGCTAATCTCCAATTATTGATAAAGTAGATTCCTGTTTTAAAAAATATACTTGTGATTGAAGCTCCTAAACCTGTTAATAAGAGAGAAAATACAACTACGAGAGATCTTTGTTTTAATAATTTTTTGATGCTGCGAGAAGAATTATTACTGGTTTTTTGAATATTTTCTTTTATAAAGTTTTGCATAATTCATGATCATTTCGACAAACTGAAATCTTGTATTTCATCAAATTGAAGATAACGATAAAGTTCATGTGAATATGGATTAATTTTATTTTTAGTAATATCCTGATATTCTTCTACTTCAGGGATTTTTCCAAGAAGTGCGCAAACTGCTGCTAATTCGGCGCTACCTAAAAATACTTGTGCATTTTTCCCAAGTCTATTATCAAAATTTCTTGTACTAGTAGAAAATACTACAGACCCTTCCTCTACTCTTGCTTGATTTCCCATACATAAAGAACAGCCTGGTAACTCTAATCTTGCACCACAATTTTCAAATATTTTATAATAACCTTCAGCTTTTAGAGTTTCTTCATCCATTTTTGTAGGTGGACAAATCCATAATTTAGCTTTTAAATTTTGTACACCTTCAAGAACTTTTGCAGCTGCTCTGTAATGACCAATATTTGTCATGCAAGAACCTATAAAAACCTCGTCAATCTTTGTACTGGCAACATCTGAGATCTCCTTTACATTATCTGGATCGTTAGGGCAAGCAACTATAGGTTGTGTTACTTTTGCTAAATCAATCTCGATGATTTCTTCATACTGAGCGTTTTTATCTGGTTGAATTAGCGAGGGTTTTTCTAACCAATTTTTCATATCATTTATTCTTCTTGCAATCGATTTTGAGTCTTCATAATTGCTCTCGATCATTTTTTCTAGAAGGCAAATATTGCTTCTTAAGTATTCTTGAACAGTTTCTTGAGATAAAAGTATTGTGCTACCAGCGCATGAGCGTTCTGCAGTAGCATCAGTGAGTTCAAAAGCTTGTTCAAGTTTTAGGTTAGGTAATCCCTCAATTTCCATAATTTTCCCGTTAAAAATATTTTTCTTATTTGCTTTCTCAACAGTTAAGAGTCCTTTTTTAATTGCGAAAAGAGGTATTGCATTTACTAAATCTCTTAAAGTAATTCCTGGTAATAATTCTCCTTTGAATTTAACAAGCACAGATTCCGGCATATTTAATGGCATTGATCCTATTGCAGCGGCAAAGGCAACAATACCTGATCCTCCAGGAAATGAAATTCCCAGCGGGAATCTTGTATGACTATCTCCACCTGTGCCAACAGTATCAGGGAGAAGCATTCTGTTAAGCCAGCTATGAATTATGCCGTCTCCAGGTTTAAGAGCTACTCCACCTCTTTGAGATATAAAATCAGGTAATTCTTTATGGGTAACTAGATCTATTGGTTTAGGATATGCAGCTGTATGACAAAAACTTTGCATCACTAAATCTGCAGTGAATCCTAAACAAGCTAGTTCTTTTAATTCGTCTCTAGTCATTGGCCCAGTAGTATCTTGACTGCCAACTGTAGTCATGATTGGTTCACAGGTCATTCCTGGCCTAACTCCATCTAAACCGCATGCTTTTCCTACTATTTTTTGAGCTTGAGTAAAGCCGGCAGTACTTTCGGTTGGATTTTGTGGTCTGGTAAATATTTCACTTGGTTGATAATTTAATTTGTTTCTAATTTTGTCCGTAAGAGATCTTCCAATCATAAGATTAATTCTTCCGCCAGATTGAATTTCATCAGTAAGAGTTGATGGATACAATTCGAATTTGCTTATTAATTCTTCAGTATTTGAATCTTTTTCAATTTTTTTAATAATGCCTTTATAAGGATATATTTTAATAACATCTCCCGTTTTCATATGAGATACGTCAGCTTCTATAGGTAAAGCTCCTGAATCTTGTGCAGTATTAAAGAAAATTGGGGCTATTTTGCTGCCAATTATTATTCCACCTGTTTTTTTGTTTGGAACAAATGCGATATCTTCTCCTATATGCCAAATGAGTGAATTAATAGCAGATTTTCTAGAACTCCCTGTTCCAACAACATCTCCAACATAAGCTATCGGTAAATTTTGTTTTTTTAAATTATCAATAATTTTTAGTCCATCAGGTATTTTAAATTCCAACATAGCTAATGCATGCATCGGAATATCCGGGCGTGATGTTGCATGTACAGCCGGAGATAAATCGTCTGTGTTTGTCTCACCGTCAACTTTAAATACTAGACAAGTGATCTCTTTCTCAAGAACTTTTTTATTTTTGAACCATTCTGCATTTGCCCAACTATTTACAACCTCTTTTGCATAAATATTATTTTGAGATAATTCATAAATTTCATTAGCTGAGTCGTAAACAAGAATAATATTTTTTAAAACTTCTGCCGCTTTTTTAGCAAGTAAACTATTTGCTCCTTTAAGTATTTCAACTAAAGAATTTACATTGTAACCGCCTATCATTGTTCCTAATATTTCAATTGCTTTTTCGGGATTTATTGATTTGCAATATTTTTCGGAATTAACAATAGCCGTAAGCCAGCTTGCTTTTACATAAGCAGCCTCATCAACTCCTGGTGGTACTCTATTTATTAGTAAATCAAGTAAATACGATGAATCGTAAGTACTATCTTGTTCCAATAATTTTGTAATACAATTGGTTTGCTCAGCATTTAAAGGCAAAGGAGGTATACCTTTAGTAGCTCTTTCAGCTACGTGATCTGCATAATCTTTTAGCAATGTTTCCAAATTCTTCATTAGTAAGGTTTAATGCCTAATCTATTGTTATTTTTAATATTGAAAAGGAGAGTATTCATAAATGCTTTTTTAAATATTCAAACTTCTTAATTAATCAATGACGACATCATCAAATAATTCTGCTTTAGAAAAGACATCAGATTTACATGTTGTTGAGACACGTCCATTAATACCTCCAAGCAGATTACATAATGATATACCTTTAGATCACGCCTCTGCTAATACAGTATCTAAAACTAGAAGATCGATACAAAATATTTTGCATCATAATGATCAGAAGCTTTTAGTCATAGTGGGTCCATGTTCAATTCATGATCTAGAGGCGGCAAAAGAATATTCAAAATATATTCAAAACTTTCGAGAAATTTATAAAGATAAATTAGAAATAATCATGAGAGTATATTTTGAGAAACCAAGAACAACTATTGGTTGGAAGGGATTGATAAATGATCCTCATCTAGATAATTCTTATGATATTAATACTGGTTTAAGAAAGGCAAGAAGTTTGCTTTCATATTTAGCAATTCGTGGAATTCCTTCTGCTACAGAATTACTAGATCCAATTGTTCCTCAATATATTGCCGATTTAATAAGTTGGACAGCTATAGGCGCGCGGACTACTGAAAGTCAGACTCATCGAGAAATGGCATCAGGATTATCAATGCCTATAGGTTTTAAAAATGGTACAGATGGTTCTTTTACTACTGCAATAAATGCAATGCAGTCAGCTTCAAAATCTCATCATTTTTTAGGTGTAAATGAAAATGGAATGGCTTCTATTGTTAATACAACAGGTAATCCAGATGGACATATAGTTTTAAGAGGCGGTTCAAAAGGCCCAAATTTTGAAAGTGATCATATTAAAAGAATTTCCTCTGAATTGAAGCAATCTAATCTTCCCCATAAAGTGATGATTGATTGTAGTCATGGTAATTCCAATAAAGATTTCCGTAAACAATCGGAAGTGCTAAAAAACATAGCTTCTCAAATTAGCAATGGTGAAAAAAATATTTTAGGAGTTATGCTTGAAAGTCATTTGAAGGAAGGTAATCAGAAACTTTTAAAGAAAGAGGATCTTGAGTTTGGGAGAAGCATTACAGATGCATGTATAAATATAGAAACAACAAAAGAATTACTCTCCATTTTATATAATTCAATTAGTTAGTTATAAAAAAATTAAAAACTAATCCTGAAGAAATTGGAACAATGAAATTATCTATTCCTAAAAGACTAAACTGTTCAAGAAAAGTGGCCAAAAAAGCTATTACAAAATAATTTAAATTAAAACTATTTTGTTGGGCGTATCCTATTGAGCAAACTACTATCAAACTTGTTAAAAACATTGTCAAAGTCCCGAATAATGATTTTTTTTGTTTTAAAATAATCCAATTCTTTGAGTTAAAGCTTTTGCCTATTAAACCAGCTAATCCATCACCAAAAGTCATTACAAAAAATCCAGTCATTAAAGCATATGGATCTTTATCCCAGAAAAGATAAATCAAAATAAATAAACTTAGACAATAAAATAATGTTCCATAACTCTTTCTCTCAACGTCCTCAATTGTTGGAAATAATTTATAGGTGTAATTGATGCAAACCATTAATGAAACAATTCCTGTAAAAATTAGAGCAGAGTTTTGATTAATTTTTAAAAATTGAGCAATTGGTATTAAAGGTCCTATTCCAATATGTATTATTTTTCTGACGATTTCTCTGCTATCTTCATTAAATTTTTTAAAAACTATTGATATTAAAAAAATTGAAAATAAATATAATAAAATTATCGAAAATTTTATCAATTTGATTAAGCTGCTTTTTGATGTGTTGTCATTACTCTAAGTTTTAATATTGCTTTAGCTTCTAGTTGCCTCACTCTCTCTCTGGATACACTAATTTGTCTTCCTATATCTGCTAGTGTTAATGGTTCTTCACCATCTAGACCAAATCTGAGTCTCATGATTTTTTGTTCTCTTTCATTTAATTGAGAAAGCCAATTACCCAAATGTTCTTTTTGAATACTTCTATCCATACCCTCCATAGGCTCTTCACAATTTGGATCAGGTATTAGTTCACCAAGTGTGCTCCTATCTTCTTCGCCTCTTGCATGAGCATCCAGGGAGGCGCAGGGTGCACTTTGTGAAATTAAATCTTCTAAATCTTTTTGATCCATTCCCATCTCAGTTGCCATTTCCAATCTGGTAGGTTGTCTACCAAATTTATGTGACAATTCTCTCGAGACTTTTCTCATTTTGGATAGTTTTTCACTTATGTGAATAGGCAAACGGATTGTTCTAGCACTATTATCAATAGCTCTAGTCATTCCTTGCCTAATCCACCAGTAAGCATAAGTTGAGAATTTATATCCCATAGCAGGATCAAACTTATCTACAGCTCTTTCTAAGCCAATTGCTCCTTCTTGAACTAGGTCTAACAATTCTAATCCTTGATTTTGATATTTTTTTGCAACAGATACAACAAGTCTAAGATTAGCAGACATCATTCTTTCCCTTGCTTTCAAACATCTTTTGAGTTGTCTTCGCTCATCAAACATTTTGTATGCTTTGAAATATGTATCAACGTAGGAAACGAGCTTTTTAAAGCTGATTTTAGAGTGAATATCAATCTTACTAAATTCTTCTTTACCTGAAAAAATACTCGATTCTAAATCAGCCTTGAATGATTCAGGATCGATTCCATTTTTTATATCTTCATCATTAATGTTATCTTTAATTTTATTTGTCTTTTTTTCTTTAAAGTTAAAATCGCTTTTAAGAGCTAATGTTTCAGAAAATTCACTGTTTTCAGATACTGATTTAAGTAAAGTTTTCAACGTCTGAACTTGTTTGGCCAACAAAATTTCTTCCGCTGGAGTAAGAAGCGTTACTCTACCAATGCTACTTAAGTAATAGCCAATAGAATCTGAAGCGAGTCTGCCAGATTTTTTTTGGCTTTGTTTTGCAGTTAGACTGGATTTCGATTTGCGAGACTTGCCCGCAGTGTTTGGTAATCTTGGCTCTTCAAAATTATTATCTGAAGAGCTCTTTGCAGATTCCAGAGGGATCCCCATCACCCTGGCCTCCTAAATAATGGATTTTTTAAAAAGCTAGCACTGAAATCGAAATAAAAACCACTTTTACGTTGAAACTTTAAAGACAAAAAACTTTTTTTTTGTCTCAATTTCTTGAAATCTATTGATATAAAAGGCTTTTATAAAAATAAAATAAATTTTAAAATATTAAGTATTTTTTTAAATGTTATAAAAATCAATATTTTTTTATTGTTCTATGAGATCAATTTGCGAACGATTCTTCGCCGAATCTAATGCATGTTTTGTGTAGGAACCATCTTCCTTCATTATCCAAGAAAAGTAATCATCTTTAATGTAGGCTTGCAAAAGTGAGTATATTTTAGATTTTAATTCATAATCCTCTATCGGAGTAACAGCTTCTATTCTTCTATCAAGATTTCTTCTCATCCAATCAGCACTCCCAATAAAAACCTCATTATCACCGTTATTACAAAACCAAAAAATTCTTGAGTGTTCAAGAAAGTGGCCAATAATGCTTATGACTTTGATATTTTCACTTAAATTTTTTCTCTGGGGATATAAGCAACAAATACCTCTTATGATGAGGTTAATTTTTACACCTGAGTCTGAAGCTAAATAAAGAAGTTTAATTATTTCTGGGTCTACTAAAGAATTCATTTTTGCAATTATTTCAGCTTTTTTGCCTTCCTCTGCATTTTTAATTTCTCTCTTTATCAGAAATATAAATTTCTCTCTCATCGATAAGGGAGAAACTAATAACTTTTGATAACTTTTTTGTTTAGAAAAACCTGATAAGTAATTAAATAACTCAAGTAAATCAGATGCAATTTCAGGATCAGTTGAAAGTAATCCTAAATCTGTATAAAAGTTTGAAGTATTAGAGTTATAATTTCCTGTTCCAATATGGAAATAATTCCTTAATCTTCCTTTTTCTTTTCTTACTACTAAAGCTATTTTTGTATGTGTTTTATATCCTATGATTCCATATACAACATGAATTCCAGCCTGTTCAAGTTGTTTTGCCCATTGAATATTATTATCTTCATCAAATCTTGCTTTTAGTTCAACAAGAGTCATTACCTCTTTCCCATTTTCCGCAGCTCTCATTAAAGCTGCAATAATAGGAGAATCCTTGGAAACTCGATATAAAGTAATTTTTATAGCCATTACAAGTGGATCATCAGCCGCTTTGTTTATAAATTCTTCCACTGAAGTTCTAAATAAGTCGTATGGGTGATGAAGCAGAATATTGTTTTTTCTAAGTATTTTGAAAATAGAATTGAGTTTTTTGTTTGAAGGTAACTCTAAATTTTTTAATTTCGTGTGAGTTTTCCCAATTAGTAGATTTTCTTTTAAATCATCTCTATTGATTTTTGTAAGTTGATTTAAATTGTCAAGGCCTAAAAAACTTTTGCAAAAGTAAATATACTCTTTTTGTATTGAGATACTTTCAATGAGTAATTTCAGAATATTTTCTGGCATATCCGATTCAACTTCTAATCTAACTACGTCTCCACCTAATCTTCTCTTTTGCAAACTTTGTTCAACTGCTAAAAGAAGATCATCAGCTTCAAGTTCTTTTAATTCTAAATCTGCATCTCTTGTTACTCTAAAAAAAGAATAATTTATACATTCCATTCCGTTAAATAAGGCATTTATATTATTTCCAATTAAATCTTCAACACTTATGAAAAAATATTTACTTTCATCACCATGTTGAATAATTTCATTAGGAATTTGTATAAATCTATTTATATTTTTTGTTGGTATTTTCACTCTGACAAACTGATTTTTAGAATCTTCCCCATCCCTTATGAGAGCTGCTAAATTCAGACTTAAATTACTTATAAAAGGGAATGGATGTGCTGGATCAACAACTAAAGGAGTTAATAAAGGGAAAATAGATGAAGTAAAGTAGTTATTGCACCAATTTTTTTGATTTTCACTTAGGTACTTATATTTTTTTAAAATTATACCTTTTTCTTTTAATTCATTATCTAGTTCATTATTTATATAGTTTTCTTGTAGGGCAGTTAAATTCTTAACTTCTTTATTTATTTTTGTTAGTTGCTCTTGAGGGGTAAGTCCATCAACACTTTTTTTTGTAATTCCTGCTTCAACTTGAGCTTTTAATGAAGCTACCCTCACCATAAAAAATTCATCTAGATTGTTACTAAAAATTGAACAAAATTTTACTTTATCTAGGATTTTGTACTCCTTTTCCATACCAGTTAGGAGTACTCTTTTATTGAATTCAATCCAACTTAATTCTCTATTAATAAAAACATCAGAACGGCTTTTCATTAGAATGCTTTTGATTTTTGATTGTTAAAAGAATTATTACTTTTACCCTCTGCAATAAGGTATATCATGAAAAGTAAGATTATGGAACCAGCTATAAAAGGTGATTTAGGACCAAAACTGTCATAAACCCTTCCTGCCATTGCAATCCCTAAAACACCTCCAAGACTCTGCAGACCCTGAAGATTACTTAAAATTGATCCTTGTTTGTCAACGTCTAATTTCTTAGATATTAGTGCTCTTAAAGTGGGCGTAATTAACCCTGCCCCAACGGCTAAAAATGATACAGCTGAATAAATATTATTCGTCGCATTTTCTTTTGGAGCAGTTATTAAAAGAGCACATGCAACAAGAATGAAACCCGATCCGATAAGGGTTAATCTCATTTCGCCAAATTGTTTTACTAGAGGGCCAATTAGTCCTCCCTGAACAATAATTGCAATAACTCCTACTAAAACAAGAGTTCCGCTTGATGCTTTGGTTGTCCAGTTTAAAGATTCTTGAAGGAAAAATATAAGGATGTTGGTTAATCCTGTAAAAGCAATAAAATAAATGAAAAATGCCAATGATAGTTTTCTGATCTTTTCTTCTTTGAATACTGTAAATAGCTGTTTTAGGGGATTTTTAAGAATTGTTTTTAATTTATTCGAGGAATTATTGGGTTTTGTTTCTGGTAAATAGAAGAATACTAGAAAAAAGTTTATTACTGGAATAATTGAAGCAATCAAAACTGGAATAATAAAATTATTATTTGTATTTTTTGCAAAAATTACAACGAAAATATTTCCTAAGAAAAAACTTAAACCAAAAGCTACTCCAATCAGTCCAAATGTTTTTGCTCTTTTTTCTGGACTTGAAATGTCTGCAAGAATTGTTGTTGCCGTGGCTGCTGTGCCACCACTTAAACCGTCAATTAGTCTTGCTAAAAATAATAAAAATAAAGGGATAGCTGCTATAGAATTAGACCAATTAAAAAGAACAGTAAAGGATAATATTGAAATTCCTATTATTGAGCCAGTAATACAAAAAAGAGTGACAGGTCTTCTGCCATATCTATCACTCATAACTCCAATAAAAGGAGAAGCTGTAAATTGAGCTAATTGGTAAGTACATGATAACAATCCATATGTACTGGCTTTAGAGTCAAAAAGTAAAACAAAAGAGGGTAAAATAGGTAGAAGAATACTTTCACTTAATCGATCATTTAAAAGGGTGATAAAAGCACTTAGGAGAATAAATTTTTTGTTTGGTTTCAATAAATTTTCTTTCACAATATTTACCTTCATTGCTATTAACTTTTACTACCATACTTGTTAATGGAGATTAATGTGTCTGGAATTGTTTATTTGGTTGGCGCAGGTCCTGGTGACCCTGAGCTTTTAACTCTTAAAGCTTTACGCCTAATAAAAAATTGTGATGCTTTAGTTCATGATGCTTTGATTCCTGATGAAATAACAAAAGAGGCAGGAAAAAATACAGAAATTTATCATGTAGGCAAAAGAGCTGGAAAGTGTTCTGTCCCTCAGGCTGAAACTAATGCTCTTATTTTGAAATTAGCAAAAGAAGGCAAAAATGTTGTAAGGCTTAAAGGGGGAGATCCATTCGTTTTTTCTAGGGGTGGTGAAGAGGTATCGATTTTAGAAGAAAATGGAATTTCAGTTGAAATCGTTCCTGGTATCACTTCTGGGATAGCTGCCCCTACATATTTTGGTATTCCACTAACCCATAGAGATGCTGCGAGTTCCGTAACTTTCGTTACTGGACATGAGCGTGTAGATAAGGAAAAAAAGACAGTGAATTGGAGAGATTTAGCTAAATCATCAGATAGCTTAGTAATTTTTATGGGTATAAAAAATATTGAATTTATTGTGGAAGAATTAATAATAGGTGGTTTAGATAAGAATACTAAGTGCGCTGTTATTCAAGAAGCTACTTTAAAAAATCAAAAATGTTTGATAGAGAAATTAGATAATCTTCCAGACAAAATCAAAGATGAAAAATTTTTAGCTCCATCAATTATCATTATTGGAAAAATTGTTGAATTTAAGGTTAATAACAATATAACTAAAGTATCTGATGTCTATTTACCAGATATTAATAAAGTTCAACTATATAATAAATCCCAAAAGTAAATTGGATCGAATTTAGGTTTAAGCTTTAAATCATTAACTTGATTAATTTGTCTACAAGATAAGCTATTAATTGCAACTATAATGTCATCATTTTGAAATTTTGGAGGAATTAATTCTTCTTTTACAACTTTCAATTTTAAAGCTTTGGAAATCATAATCCCCTCTAAACACCCGCTCTCTTTTCTAGGAGTTATCCATTGATTATTTCTTTTAATTATAAGATTAAATGTACTTCCACAACAAAGTTCATCTGACGTATTCAAAAGGATAGAATCATCAAATGATTTTTCATTAGCTTCTGTCAAAACTTGTATTGCCTGATTATATGAAAATGTTTTGCATTTACTTATAAGACTAAATTCATTTATTTTTTCCGTTTGACTAATGCAAACGCTTATCGGATTAAAATTTGGTTTGATTCTATAGAACTCAAGCCATAAATTATCCAAATCTTTTGTCTCTGAAGTGCTATCAATTGTTAGTGTGCGACCTTCATTAGTTCCTCGACTATAGTTTATTCTTACTGAAGCAAATTGATCATTTTCAAGCGACAACTTTCTAATGCCATCGTGAATAAGTTGTCTCAAAGTTAATTTATTTATTTTTAGATTAATATTTAAAATCTTGCTACTTTTTTCTAACCTTTTAAGATGTTCATTAAAAAGAATAGGTTTGTTTTCTTTTATCAAAATGGTTTCAAATATACCATCAGCAAATTTTAATCCTCTATTATTAGCAGCAATAAATATTTTATCAATATCCAACCATTGATCCTTGTGCCAGCCTAATTTTTCAATCATTTTAGTGAATCAATTAACGGTAAAAGTTTCCACTTTAGTTCATTAGTTTCCTCTTCAGGGTTTGAGTCAATAACTATTCCGCAACCAGCGTATATATTGATTTTTTTGTCTTCAATTAAAAATGATCTTATTAGTATATTGCTGTCAAACTCTCCATTCCAGTCAAGCTTCAAAAACGACCCACAGTATGGTCCGCGTTCACATTCTTCTAATTCAAAAAGTCTCTGGCATGATCTTAATTTAGGCGCTCCAGTTATAGAGCCGCCAGGCCAACATGCTTTTAGTAAATCAATCCAATTATTACCTTTTTTTAATTTCCCTCTGATTACTGAGGTTAGATGATGAACTTTTAAGAAACTTTCAAGTTTTAATATTTCTGGCACCATAATACTTCCTGTTTCGCAAACTTTACTCAAATCATTTCTTATTAGGTCAACAATCATAATATTTTCAGCTCTATCTTTTTCGTTCGTTATTAAATCGATAGCATTAAGTGCGTCTTGATTTAAATCCTTATCTCTGGATCTAGTTCCTTTGATAGGTCTTGACTCTACAAAATTTTTATTATCTATTTTTATAAATCGTTCTGGCGAGGTAGATAAGACCGCCTCTGTATAATTTTCATTATTGTTTACGATTATTCCGCCGAAGGGAGCTCTTAATTTTTTTCTTATTTTTAAATAAATATCTAGAGGATTGTAGTGTTTGGAATATCCAATCTCGCATTTAGTTGTTAGGTTTGCTTGAAATATATCCCCTAGGGAAATTAATTTTTTCAATTTTAGAATATTTTTCTGAAATTTTTCAGCCATTTCATCCAAATTTATTTTTGAAAAATCAAAATTCAAATTTGTTTTAATATTATTTTCTTCTTCAATATTTTTTATATTGTTGATTATATTTTTAAAATTCATCAGTTCAGATGAGTTTGTGCCTTCGATAATTATTTCTTTTCTTATCAGATTACATTTAATGATTGGATCATATGATGCAATCCATAAAGTTGCCATATTAGATTTTCGCCATGGGTTTTTGGGTTCTATGTAAACTCCCGCTTCATAACTTAACCATCCGATCCAAAATCCTCTTTCAATATTTTTAAAATTGTTAAATGGATTATTAGTTTTGTCTAAGTTATTGATATCTCTTGATTGGATTATTTTTTTAGGTTTAATTCCTATTATTGACCATTCCCCATTTTCTTTACCATCACTGTCTAGCCAAGCTAATCCTTTATCTCCGAATTTTTTTGTTAGATGATGGGTAATCAGTGCTGGATCTATCCATTTTTCTAGAATTATTTTTTTTATTTTCATTTTTTATTATTGTTATTAAGCCATTTTTCATAAGCGGTATTTCTAATTCTGCAGCTATCACACTTACCGCATGGTTTTGAATTGCCCGAATAACAACTCCATGTTTTCTCTAAAGGGACATGATTATCGAAAGCTAATTTAATAATTTCCTCTTTATTTAGATCTAATAGTGGTGTCCAAAGTTTTATTGGATTATTTTCTCTTCCTCTTTTATTAGCTAAATGTGCCAATTCTTGAAATTTTTTAATGTAGTCAGGTCTGCAATCTGGATAACCAGAATAATCTAGTGCATTAACTCCTAATCCTATAAAATCAGCGTCTATTGCTTCGGCATAACTTAGTGCAACCGAAATAAATATAGTATTTCTCCCGGGAACATAAGTATTAGGAATTTTATTAGTTTGTACTCCTTCTATTGGAATATTTTTTTGAGTATCAGTTAATGACGAGCCTCCCCATAAAGATAAGTCGAGCTTAATGATTTTAAATTCTTCGATATCAAAGTGTTTTGCAATTATTGATGCAGAATTTAATTCTTTTTTATGACGTTGACCGTAGTCAAATGAAAGGCCAAAAATTTTAGCTTCTGATTTTTTTGCGATGCCAGTAACTGTAGAGGAATCTAAACCTCCAGATAATAAAACTACTATCGATTTATTTTTAAGAGTCATATGATTTCAATTAATTTTTAAGTATTTGTGAGTTTGAAGGCTCAATTTCCAATCGGGGTTATTTTTTACGAAATCAATAGCAAGAGAAAAACCAATCGCATTGTTCCATGCTGGCTGTAAATAAAAAATTTTATCTTCTTTTTTTAAGTCATCTTCGCTTTTAGAGAGTTGATATTGTTGTAAAGTTTCGTTTTTTATTTGAACAGCAAATTCAATATCTTCTATTTTGTTAATGATTATTTTGATTTCATTACAGTTTTTTAAAAAATAATTTTTTGGAGGTGAGTGTCTTTTAGGAGATAAAGTAATCCAGTCATAGCTTCCTGATATCGAATTCACTCCACTTGTTTCAATATGAATCTTCATTGGCTTTTGTTCTTTTCCCATCGTCATTTTTTTTATGGCTTTGCAAAAATTATCTAAGTTATGTTGTAAAGGTTCTCCACCTGTAATAACGCAAAAAGACGCTCCTTTTTCTCTGGCAATTTTTATGCGATCTATTATTTTTTCAATTGATACAGAAGGGTGTTTTTTCTCGTCCCATGAATTCTTGGTGTCGCACCACGAACATCCAACTTTACATCCGGCTAATCTTACAAAAAAAGCACTTTTTCCAGCGTGATAACCTTCACCTTGTAATGAATGAAATTGTTCGACTAAGGGTAAAAAATTTGTCATTTTTTCATTCAAAAAAATAAAGAATATTAATTTGATTGAGTTAACTTATCTTGAGAGGCTTTGATTAAACCTTTAAATAAAGGATGAGGTTTACCGGGTCGTGATAAAAACTCAGGATGATATTGACATGCTAAGAAGTAAGGATGATTGTCTAACTCAATTAACTCAACTAATCTGCCATCTGGTGATGTACCACTAATTTTATATCCAGAATCTAAAAAACTTTGTTTGTAGTAATTATTAAATTCGTATCTATGTCGATGTCTCTCATAAATCACATCCTCATCATATAAGTTCTTTCCAGTTGTATTTTTTGTCAATCTACATGGATAAACTCCAAGTCTCATTGTTCCACCTAAATCAACTACATCTTCCTGTTCTGGCAATAAATGTATCACTGGATTGAGAGTGTTTGGGTCTAGTTCTGAACTGGATGCATCTGGAAGATTAGCTACATTCCTGGCCCATTCTATAACTGCACATTGCATACCAAGGCACAAACCTAAAAAGGGAATTTTATTTTCTCTTGCAAATTTTATAGCCGAAATTTTTCCATTGACTCCTCTATTGCCAAATCCCCCAGGTACGACGATTGCATCAACTTCATTTAAGTAAGTTTCTGCTGAATTTTTTTCTATCATTTCAGCACTCACCCAATGTAAGTCTAATAAAGCCTTTTGTTCAATGCATGCATGTCTTAAAGCTTCAACAACGGATAAATATGCATCTCCAAGTTCAATATATTTACCTACTAGAGCAACTTTGATTGGTGCTCCAGGATTTCTTAGGTTGTGTATTAGTTGCTCCCAATTTTTTAAATCACATTTTTTATCTTCAAGGTCTAAATACTTCAGCGTTTCTTTGCACAAACCTTCTTTTTTTAAAGAAAGAGGTACAGAATAAATACTGTCTGCGTCTAAAGCTTCAATTACAGAGTTGACACTGACACCGCAAAAACCACTAAGCTTCTTTTTAAGAGCTTCATTGATAGATTTATCACTTCGGCATACAAGTAAATCTGGCTGAATTCCAATTGATCTTAATTCTTTCACTGAATGTTGTGTTGGTTTAGTTTTTATTTCGCCAGAGGTTTTGATGTAAGGAAGTAAAGTTACGTGTATGTATGTAACATCATTCCTATTGACATCATTTTTGAATTCTCTTATTGCCTCTAAAAAAGGTAGAGATTCAATATCACCAACTGTTCCACCAATTTCAGTAATAATAATATCTGCATTACTATTGGCGGCTACTCTATGAATTCTTTCTCTTATTTCTCCCGTTATGTGAGGTATTACTTGCACAGTTCCACCGTCATAACTACCTCTTCTTTCTTTATTGATAACTGCCTGATAGATAGATCCAGTAGTCACACTATTTAATCTAGTCATTGCAGTATCAGTAAATCTTTCATAGTGACCTAAATCTAGATCGGTTTCAGCCCCATCTTCTGTTACAAATACTTCTCCATGTTGGAAAGGGCTCATTGTGCCTGGATCAACATTTAGATATGGATCTAGTTTTAATATTGAAACACTATATCCTCTAGACTTTAATAATCTTCCTAAGCTTGCAGCTACAATTCCTTTACCAATGCTAGAAACTACTCCTCCGGTGACAAATACAAATTTTGACATTAAATATTTTTAATTAATCGCAGCCTCCTTATATCTTATTTAAACAAAAAACTTTTAGAACATCCATATATATTCTTATTCATCAATTGTTATTTCAATATCTAATTCTTTTAATTGTGATTCAGAGACATTTGAAGGGGCATTTGTGAGAGGACATTTTGCTTGTTGATTTTTTGGAAAAGCAATGGTTTCTCTGATTGAATCTGCACCAATGATCAGCATGGTAATACGATCTAATCCAAACGCTATTCCACCATGAGGAGGAGCACCCATTTCTAAGGCTTCTATTAAAAATCCAAATTTTTCATCAATCTCTTTATCAGTAAGTCCTACCGTTTTCAGAACTTCTCTTTGTAAGTTCGCTTCATGAATACGTAAAGAGCCACCTCCTAACTCCAATCCATTAAGAACTAAGTCATAAGCATTTGCTGTAGCGATCTCAATTTCTTTTTTTAAGTTTTCAGAATCTTTAGATTTTATATTTTTTGGAGAACAAAAAGGATGATGTAAAGCTTCATATCTATTTTCTTCTTCATTTCTCTCAAACATCGGGAAGTCAGTAACCCATAAGAAATTCCATTTACTTTTATCAATGAGATTTAAGTCTTTTGCGATATATTGTCTAACCCTATCTAATGACTGATTGACAATTTTTTTATCTCCAGCTCCTAAGAGGATTAAGTCTCCATCTTTTGCTTCTGTGATTTTTAAAATATCAGCTATATCTTCTGCACTTAAATTATTTTTTATTGCTCCAATAGTTTCAAGCTCATCTCCTTTGACTCTTATAAAGGCCAAACCACCAGCTCCTGCATCTTGAGCTACTTGGAAGATGTCACCTCCTGGTTTAATTCTTACGTTGCTAATACTTGAATTACCTCCTTTGACTGTTATGGATTTTATATAACCTCCAGACTTAATTGCCTTGGTGAAAATATTAAAACCAATATTACCTAATACTCCTCCTAAATCTTTTAATAACATTTGATATCTAGTATCTGGTCTATCAGTGCCGTAATTATCCATTGCTGCCTGCCATGACATTCTTGGGAAAGCATTATTAAATTTAATATTTAACACTTCTTTCCATATTTTTTTTATGAGACTTTCATTAAAAGAAATTATTTCTTCTTCACTAATAAAGCTCATCTCAATATCTAATTGAGTAAACTCCGGCTGTCTATCTGCCCTTAAGTCTTCATCACGGAAACATTTTGCTATTTGATAATACTTGTCTAGGCCTCCAACCATTAAAAGTTGTTTAAATAGTTGTGGGGATTGAGGTAAAGCAAAAAATTCTCCATTTGAAAGACGTGCAGGAACAAGAAAATCGCGAGCGCCTTCTGGAGTTGATTTCGTAAGTAATGGGGTCTCTACTTCTGTAAAACCAAAATTATCAAGAAATTCTCTAGCAACTTTAATAATCTTATGTCTTGTTTTTAAATTTTCTAGTAATTTCCCCCTTCTTAAATCAAGGTATCTATATTTTAATCTTAGTTCCTCTTTTGTGTTTTCATAATCATGTATAGACACTGGAAAAGGTAAGTTTTTTTTAATTTGGTTGAGAATTTGCAAATCTTTAACCTTAAGCTCTAACTCTCCTGTACTTAAATTTGTATTTATGGAATCTTTGGGTCTTTCATTAATAATTCCGCTAACCATTATGACTGTCTCATTTCTTAGATTTTCCGCCTGTTTAAATAGATCTGTACCATCATCGGGATTAATTGTTATTTGTAGAAATCCACTATGGTCTCTTAAATCAATAAAAATTACACCACCATGATCTCTTCTTCTATCTACCCATCCGCATAAATTAACTAATTTACCAATATCTGTATTATTGAGTTCTTTGCAAATTTTGTTTCTCATCAAAGTATGATTTATTTATCAATAACTTATAATAATTCTTTAAGGGTAAATTTAGTTAATAATTTTTTTTATAAAACGCTCTATTTGTTATAACCCCTTTGAATTTTTTGCCTCTTATTAATATTTGAACTTCATTATTTATTAAGGCATGCGAAGTATTGATGTATGCAAAAGCTATAGCTTGTTGTTTAGTTGGAGACCAACTCCCGCTTGTGATAGTCCCAATATTTTCTTCACCGATAAAAACTGCGCAACCTTTTCTTCCTATTGCTTTACCTTCTATAGAGAGACCAACTAACTTTCTTTGAATCCCGAATCTTGACTGCTCTTCTAGAAATCTTCTCCCAAAGAATTCGTGATTATTTTCTAGATGTACTAGCCAGCCTAACCCTGCTTCATATGGAGAAGTTTCTTCATTTATGTCTTCACCATAAAGATGCATGCCTGCTTCAAGTCTAAGAGTATCTCTAGCTCCTAGACCACAAGGTGAAACATTTTTGGAAATTAAGAAATCCCATAAATTAATTGCCGCTTTTTTAGATAAAAGTATTTCTAGACCATTTTCCCCTGTGTATCCTGTCTTTGAAAAGAAAATTTTTTCTTTAGGCGAAATATGTTCAAAAATTTTATATTCGCATCCAAAGTTAGGGATATGTGAGATCGAAGATTCAATCCATTCTTCAAATAAATCGAATGAGTTTCTTCCCTGTAGTGCTAAAAGTACTTTGTCTTTTTTACAGTTTGTTATCGAAATTTCATCTTTATTTAAATTATTTTTTATCCACTGAAAATCTTTTTGATATCTACTTGCATTAACTATTAACAATAATTCTGATAAGTCTTTTTCTTGTATACCAAGGTCATAAATTATTAAGTCATCTATTATTCCTCCTTTATCATTGAGCATTACTGTATAAAGCCCCTGACCTTCAGAAAAGGAGTATAAATTCGTAGGAAAAATTTTTTGAATATAATCCTTTGGATTGATTCCCTTAACAGAGATCACACCCATATGAGAAATATCAAAAAATCCTGCTGATGATCTAACTGATTCATGCTCTTTAATTAATCCTGAAAATGATATGGGCATTTCCCAACCTGCAAAATTCACTAATTTTGCATTTGATTCAACATATTTTGAATAAAGAGGACTTTTTAGCAAATCCATGAAATATTTAGTTTTATTTAGTATTTTTACACTGTAGTTTAGAAATTTTTTATTGCATTTTTTCTAATGATAAAATTAAGCTCCTAAGTACTTTGGCTGCAACTATACTACTTACTCCGCTTTTATCAATTTCTGGAGATAATTCCACAATATCTGAAGCTACAATTCTGAAGTCTTTTAAAGTTTTCAGTATTTCTTCAAAATCATTCCAAAAAAATCCTCCCGGTTCAGGAGTGCCCGCCCCTGCTAATAAACTGGGGTCAAACCAATCTAAATCTATTGTTAAATAGATTGGATACTTGGCGTATGGTAGAAGAGCTTGTTTTAACTCATGTGCATTTCCGCCTGGACAAAAGTTAACTAATTGATTGTTGTTATGCATAATTTCAAATTCTTCTTTAGTTCCACTTCTTATTCCCACTTGCAAAATTTTCTTTTCAGGAAGCACTTCTAAGCATCTTTTCATAGTACATGCATGACTATGTTCATTTCCTATATATGATTCTCTTAAATCGGCATGAGCATCAAGTTGAACCAATATCAAATCTGGATATTTTTTTACTAATGCTTCAATAGCACCTCTTGTAATAGAGTGTTCGCCTCCAAGCATAATAGGACTAAGGCTTTTGTTAATTAAATAATTTGTTGCTGATTTAACCGATTCAATAACGGACTTTGAGTCATTTTTATCAATTATTATTGATCCAAAATCAACATACATAATATCCTCTAAGTCTTTTTTTAGTTTTGGACAATATGTTTCTAAACAAGAACTGACTTGTCTTATTGCTTCTGGACCAAATCTTGCTCCTGGTTTAAACGAACATGTCCCATCATAATTAACTCCAAATATACCAATTGAGCAATTTTCTGGACTTCTTTTTGCTCCCATATAAATTGCATTTTCGTTATCAAATAAATTTTTTGTCATCTTATGAATCTAATTCTTTTACAATTTTATTTGGCATCATTTTGAATGCTGCATTTTGAAAATTTAAATTCCAAATTTCGCATCCTTTTTCTATTTTTAGGGTTTCATCATAATTTTGCTTTGATAAATTTAGATTTTCAGAAGAAGCGAATGTCCAACTCCAAATCCCGCTTGGATATATAGGCACAAAGGAATACATAGTGTCAGAAACTTTAAATATATTTTTTAGAGTTTTCAAAATTTTTATGTGAATATTTTTAAAGGATTCAGGTGATTCGCTTTGCGTTGCTAATATCCCCTTTGGTTTAAGTATTCTTTTACATTCTTCATAAAAAGAATCTGAAAATAATAAATTTGAAAATTCTGAGGGATCTGAACAATCTATAAATATAACGTCGTAAAAATTATCTCTTGTTTTTTTTACCCATTTAACACCATCATCTACATGTATTTCTAATCTTTTGTCGTTCCATGCTTCGCCTCCAATTTCTTTTAGAAATTTTTTAGATATTTTGATTACTTCCTCATCAATTTCTACTAGATCAATTTTTAATATTTGAGAATATTTAACGCATTGTCTTACTGTACCACCATCACCACCGCCAATTATTAGTACATTAGATTTTTCATCAATGCTACTTAATGCAGGGTGCACAAGACATTCATGATAATATTTCTCGTCTTTTAATGATGTCATCCAGCAACCATCTAACATTAAAGCTTTACCATAATATTCATTTTCAATAACAAGAATTTCTTGAAATTTTGAGTTTTTTTTAATTAGAATTTTCCCATTTAGGCCGAATCTTGAGCCTTTATGATATTCATCTATCCATGTTGTAATATTTGTCATTTGCTTTTAGGAACTTTCCCCGCAAGTTTTTGCTTGGCTATTTGCCAAAGACGTTGAAAGTCTTTAGGAGTTTGTTTTTTAATATTATCTCCTGCGTGCTCTTCGACGATTGAAAATCTTTCTAAAAATTTTATATTAGTTTTTTGAAGAGCTGACTCAGGATTTATTTTTAAAAAGTTTGAGAGATTCAGAAGGGTAAAGTAAATATCCCCAAATTCATTTTTTATATCTGAATCA
>CACGMX010000014.1 GCA_902574405.1 uncultured Prochlorococcus sp.
GATTTTATTTTTAAAAATTATCCAGATTTTTCAGATGCCAAAGGCCATACGAAAGGAAGTTGGAAATATGACCGAAAAGAAAATACTCTTACATACAAGATAAAAGAAAGGTATTCTCCACCTAAAGAAGAGAATTTAAAAGCAGCAACCAACCTTGCAAAAACTTTTGAAGGGGAAGTAATAAAAAATTAACAACTTAAAAAGTCTTTCTCTTTTTTTGTTTTTGATTTGGTTTAATTATGAGATTGGCAATTTCTTTATAGCAACCCAAGCTCACTCCATATTGTTTATCAGTCTCTGATTTAACTGCTAGCCGTTGATATTGAGTCAATAACCATGCCACCATTTCTTTATTGTCATGATTATCAAAGCCTTTTGAAAGTTCTTTGTTAGCCCAAACTACGTCCAGATTTGCAGACCTTCTAGTTAAACCAAAGTCAGTCATTAAATATTGAATAGTTTCACCGGTCCCCCATCCTTTTTGAATCCTGGATAGAGCAGTGAGTCTCCGTTTTTTTCTTTCCTCTCGAGAAACTCTGGCCATCAAATCAATGAGTTAATTCAAGTTATTTTAATTCTAAAACTATTTACAATTTTTATATCATTTTTTCGATATAACTCATTCTAAATTCATCACAAGCATCACTCCATGAACGGTTAAATATAAATTTAATATAATCCCAATCAACTGCTTCTAAAAGAGATTGGATATCGGAATAAGAAGCATTCTTTCCAATATTCCACTCGTCTAATTTGCCTTCTTTTAAATCACAATCTAAGACATTCTCAAAAAATACTTTGCATGTTTCTATCTGAGAAAACTTATTATATAAATGTTTGAGATATTCAAAATTATCTGGAATATATTGAAGAATATCAGGGTCAACCAGATATAAGAGATGGTCTAGCATTCCTTCAGTTGCATCATTATATTGGTATTTTTTATAAGTTATTTCAGCGATAACTCCATCTTTTCTAATGGTATGGTGAAACAAAAGAGATTCATAAAAAGAAGAAATTGATATTAATTTTAAATTTGCAATACTATTTAGTCTTTTAAAATTACTTTGCAAAATAGGATCGCTAGAGTCAATACTCAAAGCTTTTTCATAGTAACTCAATGATTTCTCAAGTTGACCTATATCTCTATATCTATTTGCGATATTAGACAAAGTAGGTAAATCTTCTTCTCTATAACTTAATGCCTTTAAACTTGAATCTAAAGAAGCATGATGATCTTCAGCATATAACTGTGTTTGAGCAAGTTGTGAATAGAATTCAAAAAAATGATTTGGATTTACAGCCCCATTTTCTTTTAAATAAATTTGAGTTTGAGTTAATTCATCAAATTTTTTATTTTTTTCTAACTCTTCCATCATTTGAAAACAAGAATTAATATCAGCTGTTTTATTTTTAATTTTTGTTTGTAAATTGATTATTTCTGCCTCTTTCTTATCAATAAACATTTTTTTGCCACAATAAATTTTAGGTAATTCTTTGATTTCAGGTCCATTAATAAATTGGAAATCGATATCAGCATTAAAAGCATCTTTAGGACAAGAACCACCTGCAAAAATAGCGATATTATGAGCTACAAAACCATCTGGTTGATCTGGATTTTGATGTTCGGCATCTAAGACTAAATGCTTTGAAAGCAACCTTAATTTTGTATAACCTTCACTAATTTTGTCTTTTATGTCAAATAATAGTTCTTCTGACAATCTAAACCATTCGCAAATATCTCCTTTATATAATTTAGCTACTTTTTCATTAAGTTCCTCTACACCTAATTCACGTTCAAATCCTTCCGCAAAAACTTCAAAAACATCTTTTGGTAATCTTTTAGGATTTGAATTTAATCCTTCAAAATCAGTATCTCTAACCATAAAAAATAGACCATGAGCACCTCCTACCAGGAAAAAGTATTTACTCCCAATATTTAAACCAGCTTCAACTAAATTCTTAAATTCATTTAATTTCCATTCTGCTTTGAATAACTTTTCCATAGTTTTAAAAAATCTATAATTATGTAGTTTGTATTTTCCAAAATTGATTCCAAATAAGGTTGCATAAAAGATTATTTTTTATTGCCTTTAAATGACTCAATTACTTTCATATAATCAAATGTGATTTCTGATGAGTCAAAAGCATTTTCATTGTTTGATTCTATTTCTTTAGCTCTCTTAATATCTTGAATTGAGCCTGTTTTATCGCCTAGCTTTTTTTTTGATTCCCCACGTTTTTCGTATGATGGATAATGCTTTGGATTTATATTGATTGCTTCGTTGCAATCATCAAGGGCTCCATAATAATCACACAAACCATATTTAGCTGATCCACGAAGATAATATGCACTAGCATAATTTGGATTTAAATCTATTGCCTTATTAAAGTCATCGATAGCACCTATATATTCTAAACTCATTAATTTACCTAATCCTCTATTGCTATAAGAATCAGCATCTTGAAGTTTTATATATAAATCAGGAGATTCTTTAACATGGATAGAATTACTATACTCATACTGATCTTTTAAGATAGTAGCCGCTTCAAAACGATTTTTTTGTGAGTCAGAATCATTAGGATCAATTTCTATGGCTTTAGAAAAGTCATCAATAGCACCTTGTATATCTTTTGACATTGCTTTTGCCATTCCTCTATGACTATAAAAAGGAGCTGAATTAGGATCAATTTCTATAGCTTTAGTAAAATCATCTATTGAACCTTTTAAGTCTTCTGAAATACCTTTCGAAATTCCTCTATTGAAATAAATATCAGGATAATTATTTGCAAGTTTAGGATCCATTTCTATTGCTTTAGTAAAGTCATCTATTGAACCTTTTAAATCTTTTAACTCTGTTTTTACCAGTCCTCTATCCACATAAAACTCAGCAATATTTGGATTTATTTCTATACCTTTATTGAGATCATCAATAGCACCTACAAAATCATCCAAAGATAACTTTATTCTTCCACGCATACTATAAGCATTGCCGCATTTTTCTATATTAAAATTTGGATCAGCATCAATTACTAAACTAAATAAATTTTTTGCTGCTTCTAAATCAGCATCCATATAAATAATCCCCATAAAAAAGTAATTAAAGGAATTATTCATATTTATTTCTTGCGATTTATTAATATCATCAAATGCTCCCTTAGTATCATTCAGTAAATGTTTGCAAAATCCTCGATAAGAATAAGCATTTCCAAAAATTGGATTTAATTTAATTACTTTATTAAAATTATTTAATGCGTTTTTTGAGATCATTATTCCAAATGTTTTCAACTCCATCATTAAAAAACTTTTCTGCTTTTTGAAAACTCATTTTAAACCTTATGTAATTAATAAATATTTAGTTTCTATTAATTCAAACTGATTCCTATCTAAGAAATTATTTTTTAATGGATTTTAAAAAAACTATATCCCCACTTGGTTCTTCTATAGTTACTTTTGTGGCGTACTCTCCAAGTTCTGGATTTAATAAGTAAGAACAGATTTTTTGAGCACTACAATTATTAAAATCTAAATCTGATATTAATTCAGCATACTCGTCTTTATCTAAGACAATACATACCTCATTTTTAGTTCTATCCTCTTCTGATTGAATATAATCTAAACCACATGCATCTAATAATTCCTGACAATCCATATCTAATTGGATAAAAAAGTTATAAATTGGTAGGGTCATAATTTAATAACAAAATAAGTTTCATAATTCTCATAGTTTTTGGAAAATTATATTGATTCCTTCTTCATACAAATGCAAATATTAATAGCAAGCTTTCTAAAATTTTGACTTATAAAACTAAATTTCATTCAACTTTTTTGATGCTTTAATTGCATCAACTTGATCATAAGTACTGTTGTATATCCTGAAATGGGTATTGATATCATGGCCAAGACTTTTACTGGCAGCTCTTGCATCAATTTCTGCATGAATACTTCTAATACCCCAATGATGTCTAACTGAGGTTAACTGTAAATTTTCAATTCCTAATTCTCTAGCTCTTGGTTTTAAGTATCTGAGCCATTGATTCCCCAAATATTTAACTTGAGAAGGACTGTAATTATTCAAGTCAAAGGAATATGGCCTTTCAATATTTTCAAGTTCCCATTTTTGAGCAAGTTCCTTAGTAAGTGCAATTGGATATTTCAGATGCATTGCTTTTTTAGCCTTTGGGATATTAACAGAAGTAGCTGTTCCGCTAGAAATATCAGGCACAAGTGAAAAAGTTTCTCCTGATCTTGTACCGTAAACATATTGTGCAGCAGTCAACCATCCCCATTTCTTATTATCTCTAACCATATCTACAAGTTTTACAAATTTATGTTCATCAATAGGAGACTTAGTTTTTGGAATATAACGCCCAACATATTTATCAATTTTATCTAAATTTTCTATTCCATTTAAAAGTCCAAGTTTTTTATAGAACTGACAAAGTTTTCTTCTTTTATCCGACTCAGGTTGAGAATCATACTGTATAGAATCTAATAACAATTCAAGAGTAAGAATTGCGTTTTGAGGAAGTTTATTTAAGTAATTAGCTTGTAAATTCCAGGTTCTTTGCTTTATTTCTTTATTTCTATCTTTATCCTTCCAGTACTCTATCTCTAGTTTTGCAATACCCTCTGCAACAGTGATACCTCCACCTGAGATTTCTACTTTTGGCGCATCCCATAAAAGTTCATCAGGGATAAATCCATTTTTTTTTATATATTCCATTAATTGCAAAATTCTTGCCTCTGCTGAAACTAAATTAGAAATATCAGTAGACAATCTAAGTGGAACCTTCCTATCTTTTCTGACCCCTTTGCTATCTGTGAAAGTTCCCCTGATGTATAAATAGTTTTGTTTAGATAATATTCGTGCTTTTATACTTCTTTCTTTAAATTTCGTATTCAATTCTTCTATCTTTTTCTTCAATAGTTCCGAATCTGGTTCCGAATTTCCCACATCATCAACATCACCTAAGGTATTAACACCAGACTTTCTTTTGTTAATATTTGCTGATTTTTTAATCACTTAATAAGAAAGGGGGAGTTCCGAATAAGTTCCGAATTTATGTCCTTAAATGTCCCAAAATGTCCAGTTTATGTCAAGGGTTATGAAATAATTAAAAATTTTGAAATACCCAGCAATAAGGCTTATTGTAGGCTGTCACTTCCCTTTGCTATACTGTTTAAGTGACTAAAACTGAATAGTCCCTTTGGAGGGGTGGTCGAGTGGTTTAAGGCTCTAGTCTTGAAAACTAGCGTGTCTGCAAGGGCACCGTGGGTTCGAATCCCACCCCCTCCGTTGTCTACAACTGGCTTTTATAAAAATTGCTCCCTAGGGAGTTTTTTTATTGCTCATTATTTGGAACTTATTTCGTTAAATTTCGGCAAGTTTTCCGTAAGTAAAGTAAAAAAAGTGGCTCACTATCGGCTCACCCAAATACCAATATTTTGATTGACAATCGCACTAAATTATAAAGTGAAGTTCTCTTTTTTTTTATGACTATTAATACATTCCTATTACTATTATTAGTAATTGCTAATTACACAAACTTATTTTTAAATATAAAAAATAGAAGAAAATGAAAGGCTTTCTGCTCTCACTACTAGCTGCCCTCGCTTTACCTACTGCTGTTTATGCAGAAGTAACAGATGAAATTCATAATCGGTGCAAAGATGTTTCTGATTATATGGGTTGCGTTAAAGCTAATAGCAAAAGTGGTTTTAAATTTTTCGGTAATAAAAAAAGGAAAATAGATAAAAATGCCAAAAGAAAATTTACCCGAGATGATGGATATAACGTTGTTTTTGATCCTAAAAGTGTAGAAGCAGTAAAGGTAAGAGGTAATTATGGGAGATACTTAAAATTTAACTACAGGATCAATTATTACCGTGGAAGCAGTTATATCCCTAAGACTCAAATTACTCCAGATAGAGTCACTACAAATACTTATGGAACTATAAATAGTTATGGAAGTACTGGATCTTTCAGCGGTAATTCTTACTCAACTATTACTCCAGGTGCGTCATTTGGAGGATTTACTATTCCTGGAGGTATGCGTTCTCGGGTAATCGAAGTAACTGCTGATTGTCAAGATTACACAGCTGATTTAAAAGGTGATGGACAAGGTTGGCGAAAACTAAAAGGGAGTGAAAAAGATACTCAAGTATCATCTGAAATGGTTTTGGATTTAATGAATGAGTTTTGCCCACAAATGAATAATTTAGTTTTAAATTCAGAAAAATTTGAATCTAATAAAAAAGTTGATGTTACTCCAGATTATGGTTCGGAAGAATATTGGAGTTCAGATGCATGGCGTAAAGACTGGATATCAGCGTGGAGCGATAGAGAAAGAAGAATTTACAAGAATAAATGTAGGAATAAGGGTATGGCGAAATCTCAGAATTTAGAAGATACATGCAAAGCTGCAGGCTTCTGGGATTAAAAATAAAGAGCTTATAAGCTTATTTTGTTAGATATTTTTCAAATTCTAAAATGGCTCACTTTTAGTAATTTAATTTCCTTAAACCCATTCAAATACATTGGTATCACTAGAAACCATCTTTCCTTGAAAACTAGCGTATCTGCAAGGGTACCGTGGGGTCGAATCCCACCCCCTCCGCTCTATTATTGACTTTTATAAATTTACTCCTAAGGGAGTTTTTTTATTGCTTATTATTTTCTATCATTTTTAACAAGATTTCACGTTATCAGATAAAGAAAAGTGGCACAGATTCGGCACATCAATAAAAGAATAATTTTGTTGACAGTCGATCTAAAATAAGGGGCAATTAGTTACTTTTAAATGATCCTTTTTATAGTATTGACTGGATGGATAGCATCAGCTTTTTTTTGTGTTTCAGTAGCTAGTGAAAAAGGATATAACGGAACTGCTTGGGCATTTGGAGGCTAAGTCTTTAATTAAGTTAAGAAAAATTAGGTTAAAGTAATAGTACTAATTTATAACAACATATTGAATCAGATATTCCAAAGACTCTCATCAGCATTTTTTGTATACTTTACCTTTAAAGGCATCATTACCTTTTGGATATTATTTGTTTTATAAATATTCTTTTTTAAAAATACTATTATTTCTAACTTTTCCAATAGCAATAATTGAAAAATCTTTGCCTTTTGGTAATTTTTTATTATTTATAATCTTGTTTGCTGGATTAGCAAGAAATCCAAAAGTCCCTTATTTCGTTAGATATAACGCATGCCAAGCATTACTTATTGATATTGCTTTGATAATAATTTCATATCTCTTGAGAATATTCCCCATAGTTGAATTAGGCTCAATTATTTTTGTATTTATACTATGTATTTTTATCTATTCGATTTCTCAATGTGTATATGGAGTTGAGCCTGAAATCCCTTTTATTAGTAAATCTGTAAGAATGCAAATTTAAAAAGTTTATTGATTTACTGACTTTCTTCAGCACTCATTCAGAATAGATTCCCATCTTTGTTGACTTGCTTTTATTGCTTGCATCGGTGGATTAGCTCCTTCTATTTCAAAGGCTTTAATTAATGATTTATTAGCTAATAGTCCTAATCTTGCTGCCTCTCTTTGCCGAGAGCATACTTTTTTTCTTGAACCTTCTTTTAGACTATTTTCAATTTCTTTAAGAATCTGGCTAGCTTCATTCGATTTAGAATAAAAATCACTCATATAAACATCTAGATCTGTATTAGAGTAACTTACTTCAGGTGAAATAATTAAGACTAATAGAAAAAAAATAGATTTTAAAATGATATTTTTCATAAGAACTCAAGTACGTCTTTTCTCATACCTTATTAGTACAAAATAGAAAGTGAGAACACTAATAGCTCCTGAAGGGCCGATAAAAATATGCCAAATTTGATTATCAGAAACTGAAAGGTTTGTTCCAAAGAAAGTTGTAAAAATAATTCCAAAAATTGGGTAGAGTATGAAAACCCAATCCTTAAAAAATCTTTGCCAATTTATTATTAGAAAAATACTTATCAAAATTTGGAATAAAAGAGAAACTGTTTTATCTATTAATAAGTAAGTGCTTATTGATAAAAAAGAAAGAAAAAAGTTTATTCCTAAAGTTAATTTTTTTTTGATAACCGATATTGATAAACATGTTAATCCTAATGATAAAAAAGAATAAAAAAGCCAATTATAAAATGAAGAGTGATCAATATAAATCCAATCTGTTTGAGTATGATCTATCATCTCAAACATTGAAGCTAAACCCAAAAAAGCAAAACCAAATGGAATAAAAAAATTGTTTTTAATATCTTTGAATTTCTTATACGATTTAAAAGCACATATTATTGGAATTATTACAGCCTGAAAATGCGCTAAAAATAAAATAAAAAAAAACAAATTCTCTTTAAACAACTTTTACTCCATAAATTATCTCAACAGAGATATATACCATCTACTAATTATGAGTATTAATAATGTAAGAACAAAAGGGAAAGCAGGATAACGAGTTTGGAAATTAGCAGGTGGCCATGGAGACCATGATATTAGTCTGCCTTGAGGTTCATCATTCCGAATTAATTTATTCTTTTTTTGTGTAATTGAGGTTTCCGCGGCAAATCCTTTAGTCATTATTTTCAAAAAAATAAGTTTTTATACTAACAAGAACTAAAAAAAAGAGCGGTTAACCTTATAAATGAAATGAAAATAAGTGTAAAATAGTATCCATTAATTATTTAAAACTACTTTAAGTCAAAATTAACAGAATTACTTTACCTGTTATGTCTAATAAAACCAATTGGTATTTTTAAATGTATAAAAGAAAGAATCAGCAAGATGATTATTTAGAAAACTTAAAGAAAAAAGGTGATGCAAATGTCGAAATAGGAAATCATGAAGAAGCCTCGAAAATCTCAACTTTTGCAGTTGGTTATTAAATATTAGATAATTGATTAAGGTTCATAATTCAAAATGCGTATCCTACATACAATGTTGAGAGTTGGAGATTTAGATAAATCCATTGATTTCTATGTCAATAGATTAGGCATGAATTTATTAAGAAAAAAGGATTACCCTTATGGAAAGTTCACTTTGGCATTTGTTGGTTATGGCTCAGAAAAAGAAAACTCAGTAATTGAATTAACTTATAACTGGGGCAAAAAGTCTGAAGATTATGAGCTTGGAGATAAATATGGTCATATAGCTATTGGAGTAAAAGATATTCATCTAATTTGCCAAGGATTAGAAAAAAATGGTATTAAAATAACAACCAAACCTAAAACAATGAAAAACAGTACTACTGTCTTGGCTTTTGTTGAGGATCCTGATGGTTATAAAATTGAACTTATTGAAAGAGATTAAAAGCTCAGAATTTTTTAAATTAAATAAACAAATAACTAAAATTTAAAAAGATTGAATTATCAAATACATCGTTTTCAATTAGCGAAAAAATTCCTTTAAAATCACATCGAATGGATTCTGCAGTTTCAATTATTGTAAAAGATTGCTTCTAAGACGAGGAATTATTAAAAAAAAAATTAAAACTTTAACAATCTATTTAAATTCTATTTAGAATCCATAGACAATCTATATGGATTTATATATCATAGAATTATCTTATAAAGCTTATGCCTAGTAATTGGTCAAAAATAAGAGATGAATGGCTTGATAGAACCGCGGTTGCGAAAGATGATGCCAAATGGGCATTAGAAGCTTTAATTAATTCTGAAGAGGAGTTATTTGAAATAGAACAAAAAATAAAGAATAAAGAGGACGCTATAAGCCAAGTAAAATTTTTGAAGAAAAAGGTTAAAGAAACTATTTCCTCTAAAGAAATTAGTCTCGATGATATTGCATTAAATACCTCAAATTCAAACAAAGTACAGATCTCAGTACCATCAAATCTTACTTATCTTTTGAAAGTTTGGGCAGCAGCAGAAGGAAGAGATCTATCAAGTGTTGCTTTTCAATGTTTAGAAACTGGTATCAGGGAAATGAAAAGCAAAGGTTCAATACCTTCAGTAGCAGTAAATAGATATGACTTGGCCTGCCAAAAGAGGATTGCACTAGCAGAAGTAAATAATCTATTGGAGAAATACGAAATAGCTCAGAATGAAATCAAATAATTATGAACAACAGAAAAATCATTAAAGGATACAAAACATTAATATCATCAAGGTTTAATGTAGATACTTCTATAGATAAATTCAAAAATGGAATAATTTATACTCTTTATTCTGATGAATTTAATTCACTTAATGTTGGTTTTGCTGAAAATGATAAGGTTCTAGAAAAAAAATTATCAAGTGAAAAATTGATATTATTAGATATGAAAAAAGGCAACAAGAAAGATCTATTTTTATTAATAACCACTCTAAAAGAACTTGGTATCGAATATTCAGACAATTTTTATTTCAAATACTCAAATTCTTTAATCAGACATTTATCAACTTTAGGCTGGCCTGTTGGAAGATCACTTTATAAGCAAAGAAAGATTAAAAAAGAACTTTTATGTGCATAAATTTAAATGTAATCGCACTCTAAAGTTTCTCTAGTATCCCTATTTGTGATTGGATTAGTTCCAGTTGCACTTTCACAAAATTTCCTAATAATATCTTTTGGCAAAAAAACATTTGTGAAGTCTGCGCCTTGTATTTT
Organism: uncultured Prochlorococcus sp.; assembly: GCA_902574405.1. Taxonomy (GTDB): domain Bacteria; phylum Cyanobacteriota; class Cyanobacteriia; order PCC-6307; family Cyanobiaceae; genus Prochlorococcus_A. The sequence goes on from CACGMX010000014.1 coordinate 10,612, forward strand.
TACATTTTCAAACTGGGTACTATAAGCAAAAGAATCCTCCAAGTTAGTATTTGATAAATCTGTTCCATCTAAAACAGCCGAGTCTAAAGTTACTTCTCTTAAGTTGGAGTTACTTAAATTAGTATCTTTCAATTTTGCTCCATAAAGAGTCGCATTTTGGAGCTCACAACCTGACAAATTTGCGTCTTGTAAATCAGTCAAATAGAAAGTTGCTCCTTTTAAATCAGATCCAGAAAAATCAGCCCCTACCAAAGATTGTTTACCATAATCCAACGCAGCGAAGCTTCTAGAAGGGAGGGTTAAAACAACTATTAAAAAAGTTAAAATTATAAATCTCATTTGTTTGAGTAGTATTTCAATAAATTCTAACTTCTTAAGTTGAAATCTAAAAATTAATTATTTACTGAATGCTATATTTATTGAAATAGCAAATCAATAAATAGGTTTTGGATATAAGTCCCTATGATGCAATTGTTGTTGGTTCTGGAGCTACAGGAGGAATAGCAGCACTTACATTGGCAGAACAAGGGATCAAAGTTTTAGTAATAGAAGCAGGGCCTCAAGTTAAAAGGCATGAAGCTAGTAATCATGAGCCAAAAAGTACATTAAAAAGATTATCAGGAGTCATTACAAAAAAACATGCCAATCAGTGCCAACATCCTGGTTATTGGAAAAATAATCCTGACTTATATTCAAATGAATTGAAGCATCCTTATGACTTCCCAAAAAAAAAGCCATTTCTTTGGACACAAGGTAAACAATATGGGGGGAGATCATTAACTTGGGGAGGCATAACATTAAGACTTTCCTCAGAAGACTTTCATCCGGCTAAAAAAGACGGATTAGGACCAAACTGGCCTATTTCATACGAAGAAATTTCCCCGCACTACGATTTTATTGAAAATTTCTGCGGAATTTATGGAAGAAAAGATGATATCAAGGAGGTCCCAAACGGTAAATATATTGGTGAAATTCCTCTTACAGAAAACGAAAATGTTTTTGGCAGCAAAGTTAAATCAAAATTAAACTTTCCATTTATCCAATCGAGGGGATTTGACCGTAATTCATCTGTAAAAGAAAAAAATTGGCCCAAGTCCTCTAGCGTAGGAAGCTCTTTAAAAAAAGCATTAGATACTGGAAATGTACAAATAATCTCTAATTACTTAGTGGAGTCTTTTGAGATTAACAAGATAACAGAGCTTGCCTCAAAACTAACGATTGTAAACCTAGAAAATGGACACAAAGAAGTATTGGATTGTGATTTGATTCTTCTCTGCGCATCAACAATTTCAACACTGAGAATACTACTGAACTCAGAATACAAATCAAATTCCTCAGGGTTTAAAGATAATTCTGGGAAATTAGGTAAATACCTAATGGATCACATATCTGTCTGTAGATTTTTTTCAGTCCCAAAAGCAAAAAACTCAGATAAATCACTAGATAATCCTCCCGATCTTTCTGGAGCAGGCAGCTTCTTTATTCCATTTGGTTCAAATTTACCAGAAATTGACGATATAAATTTCCATAGAGGTTATGGAATCTGGGGGGCAATTGATAGATTAGGGATACCTAAATTTTTACAAAAAGACGCAAACAAATCCATTGGCTTTCTTATCGCCCATGGTGAAGTCCTTCCTAGAGAGAAAAACTCAGTTTCTCTCTCAAGAAAAACAGATGAATGGGGGATACCAATTCCCTACATTGAATTCGAATGGAGTGATAATGAGTTAAACATGGCAAAACATATGGAAAAAACGATCCAAAAATCAGTCAAAGCTGCAAATGGGAAAATAAAAAATATTGATGAACTAATGAATATTCCATTAGGGAGTTTATTTACAAAAAATTTGATAGCACTTTCAGATAGTCCTCCTCCCCCTGGATATTATATTCATGAGGTAGGCGGAGCACCAATGGGGTTAAATGAAGAAAATAGCGTAGTTGATAAATTTAATAGATTGTGGAGATGTAAGAATGTACTGGTACTAGATGGAGCATGCTGGCCCACATCATCTTGGCAAAGCCCCACACTTACAATGATGGCCTTGAGTAGAAGAGCCTGTTTAAATATTAAAAAGACTTAGAGGGTGTAAATAATTGATTTAAATAAATTTCTGAGACAGAATTATCTGTACAACCATTTTGAACGAGAAAAGTAGCTAATGCTGAATTTATAAGCTTATATTGATCCCAAGTCGGGTTACTTAATACGAAATCTTTCATAGTGTTATAAAGAGTTTCTGAAAGTTCTGTTTCTAATGAGACTTTATTTGAAGAGCACTCTACGAGTTTCTTATCAGTTAAATTTGATTGGCTGATTTGATCCATAAATTTATTTTCTACATCAACAATAATGATATTTTTCTCTAAAAATTTCAAGAAAAAACTTCTGGTAAACTTTTTAAATTATCAAATAAGACTCATGTTATAAGTCGGTTTTTAAAAAACATCTTATTCAAATAAGGAAATTGTATAGATCTTAAAAAAAAGTCAACAATAATGTTGAAGTCCTGTTTTTTTTGAAAAATACTGCCATTCCTAATCCAGTGTGGATTTGGACGTGGAAAACAACCTGCAAATTGTGGAAAATCTAGCTCAAAATACTTTTAAGATTTTATATTAGGAATACTTATATATACTGAGTCTATTAAGACTTAGTCGAGAAAGAGACAGGTGATTCAGTTATTTTCAACGGATTTTCTTAAGATTTGATCTTCATTAGGCAAGCGAAACGTAACAGGTCCCAAAGGGTGTTTTGAATTTGGATAAATACTATGGTGATGATGATGGTGATTATATTCATGTTGATGAGCCTCGACATGTTCATGTTCTAAGTAATCGCCTTCTCCAAGGTTTGATTTTTCTTGATAATGAGTTGGGATTTGATTTTGTATTTCACAAGCACCATTACATTCAGGATCACATAAATCACAGCTGATCCCCAAGCCCTCTACATGGTCATGATGACTTTCTTGTAACATTCCAACTTCTTTCTCAAAGCCAAATAAATTTGATCTATATTTACAAGTTGAGCAATTCATAAAATTCATACCCTCGTTATTAAGAATCTCTTCAATCCTTTCTACAAAAGTGTCGACCACATAAGACTGTGACGAAAGATATTTTGCATGTATAAATGAAATATTTGGATTATTAATCGCAACTAAATCACTTTGCCTTTTTATTCTTGTGACAAGAACACCTGAGAAAAGGAAATAAGGGAAAATAATTATATTTTTATAACCAAGTCTCACAACATTTTTTAAACCAGGTTCAACAAGAGGGAAAGTTACTCCAGAAAAAACTGTTTCCCCCCACCCTAAACCAATACCCTCTACGATCATTCTCGTAATTTTTGAAACATTGGAATTAGCATCTGGGTCGGAAGAACCTCTACCAACAACAACTAATAATGATTCTTCAGGTTTGAGAGTATTATTTTGCTTAAATACATCTTTTACTCTTTCACAAGCTGCACTAATCATTAAATTATTAATACCTAATTCTCTTCCATAAATTATTTCAATACCTTTTTTACTTGAATAGTTCATAAGCAAGCTAGGTATATCATTTTTTACATGGCCAGCAGCGAAAAGCATTGCTGGTATTGCAATTACTTTTTTTATAGAAAGATCTTTTAACTTGTCTAGAGCATCAACAAGTGAAGGTTTAGCGAATTCCAAAAAACCGTATTCAACTAAAATTTTTGGATATCTTTTTTGAATTAAATTAGTTAATTCTTGAAATTCAGTGATAGCTAATTTATTTCTACTCCCGTGTCCACAGATAAGTATCGCGACTTGATTATTTAACTTCGAATCTAAATTATCCAAATTCAAGTTATTACTTATACCATAATAGTAAAGAACAAGATCATGTAGTGAAAAATAATAATAACTTGCTTGAAGTTCCAAATATCAACTCAAAGGATGCGAAATTAAAAAAATTAATTTATGACGTGAATGATTCCTTATTTAGTCAGGATAATTATTCTAAGGAACATTTGGAATACCTTTGCGTATGTAGTGGAGGAACAACCTCTAGTTGTGCAAAAAATGGGTTTTCAACTCTTGATCTAAGAAAAAATCACAGCAAAATTCACCTTGATATAAAAAGTAATTTAGTAACAATTGGAGGGGGAGTACTAATGGGGGATCTAGTAAATTATTTACAAAAACATAATCGAAGTTTTCCAATCGGACTTTCTAAACTTCCTGGAGCAGGCTATATACTTACTGGTGGAGTAAGCCCACTTAGTAGATCCTACGGATTAGCCATTGATAATATTGAATCAATAAAAGGTTTCTTAGGTAATGGCACATTTGTCTCTTTTAAAAAGAATCAAATAAATCCAGAAGAACAATTGATTTGGGAAGCAATTAAAGGAGCAGCACCATTCTTCTCAATTATTACCGAAATAGAACTTAAGACTATCCAATCTAATCCAATTAAGGTTATTGAAGGATTTGTAAATCTAAATGAACTTTCAGAAATAATAAAACTATCAGAGGAATTTCCAGAAAATATTAGTCTTCAATGGATTTATGCCCAAAAAATTTACTTATATATTTTTGCTGAGCTCAAAAGTAATTTAGAAGATAAAAGAACAGAAGAATGCCTAATGCTTCTAGACAAATTTCCTACTCTAGAAAAACAATTTTATGAAAACTTTAACAAAATAAATTTCTTCCCTAAGGAATTGAATTTATATGAGCTAAATGCAAATAACCATTCTGAGGTAATTAGTCTTCTTGGAGAAGATTTAAAAAATGATATCCCAATTTTTATAGAATGTTTGAATGAAATAATGGATAATAAACCTAATAATTCCTGTTATGTTGCTTCTCAACAATTAGGTTGCAAAACTAAAAAGTTAAATAATGGCTCAAGCTTTTTTGTTCATAGAAAAAGTACTTGGAAACCATGGATATATGCATCATGGAAAAAAAATGATCTTCAAGAAAAAGAAGTTGCGTTGGAATGGATGTATAAATCCTGGAGCAAGCTAAAAAGGTTTTATCCAAATATTCACTTAGCCCAATTGCATAATCATTTAAATTTTCATGATGAAGAAATTACATTAGCCTTTGGAAATAGAATAAATGAATTAAAAACTTTAAAGAATATTTTTGACCCACAAGGTATTTTACCTCCTTTATGAGGTAACTTCTTAATTATAAAGAAACTTAAAATGTCAAACTTCTCAAGATATTTATCTAAAAATTGGTTAGATGATCCAAAGTCAAATATTCTCTCTGGCTTAGTTGTTGCTTTTGCAATGATCCCAGAAGCAATTGCTTTTTCAGGTATAGCTGGAGTAGATCCTAAAGTTGGTCTTTTTGGTGCATTTTGCTTATCTATAACAATTGCGATCGTTGGAGGAAGAAAGGGGATGATCACTTCAGCTACAGGTTCAACAGCTCTTTTGATGACTGGACTTGTTGCTTATGGAGAATCACAAGCTCCTGGATTAGGAGTCCCATATCTTATTGCAGCTGGAATATTAACTGGAATATTCCAAATTCTTTGGGGATATTTAAGACTTGCTTACCAAATGCGATTCGTGCCAACAGGAGTTTTAAGTGGATTTGTAAATGCACTGGCACTTTTAATATTTCAAGCACAACTACCTCAGTTAGGAATAGGTATTAAAGAATCAAAAGGATTAGTTGAACAAACTATAAGTCAATATCCAGTTAACTCACAGATCCCAGTAGTTTGGATTCTTGTAATCCTAGGATTAGTGATTATTTATGGACTTCCAAAAATCACAAAAGTAGTTCCATCTCAACTTATAGCAATAGTAGTAATTACTCTTATAAGCATATTCTTTAATCTAGATATCCCAACAGTTAGCGATTTGGGCAAATTACCTGATGGATTACCAAGTATTTCTCTTCCTTTTGGATCAATAGAAAATGGAAAAGTACCTTTTAGTCTTGAAACATTACGGATAATTTTACCGACTTCACTTGCAATATCTCTCGTGGGTTTAATGGAAACCTTTTTAACTCAAGATATTTTAGACGATGTAACTGATACAAGTTCTAATAAAAATAAAGAAGCAAGAGGACAGGGAATCGCAAATATTGTGGCATCCTTATTTGGTGGAATGGCAGGATGTGCCCTAGTTGGGCAATCTGTTATGAATACTGAAAATGGTGGTAAATCTAGATTATCAACTCTCTCCTCAGGTATATCTCTACTAATTATGATTATCCTCTTGAAGTCTTGGATTGGAGCAATACCAATGGCTGCTTTAGTAGCAATCATGATAACGATCGCGATAAGTACAGCAGATATAAATGGATTAAAAAATATTAGAAAGATACCTAAAAGTGATACTGCAGTAATGCTTATGACTTTTGCGGTTACAATGCTGACAAAACCTCATAATCTTGCACTTGGAGTTATTGCTGGAGTTGCATTAGCTGCAATCCTTTTCAGCAGAAAAGTCGCAAAAGTTATAACTGTCTCAAGAGCTAAAGAAAATAATTTGACTACCTACAAAGTAAAAGGACAATTATTTTTTGTAAGTAAAATTTATTTCTTACAAGGGTTTGATATTCATGAACATCCAGAAAATATTGTAATTGACATGTCTTTAGCTCATATTTGGGATCAAAGTGGCGTTGTTGCTCTTGAGCAAATTATTAGAAAGTTCCAGAATGGTGGTTCTAAAGTTGAAATTGTAGGATTAAACAAAGAAAGTCTTAACTTATTTGAAAGACTAGGTGGTATAGAGAGCGCTCATTAAAGAAGTTAATTAAGACTAACTTGTTGATAACAGAACCAAAGCCATTGTTGAAAAAGCAAATTCCTATGAGACCTCCAAGCGGTTTTTGAACTATTTGGATCAAAATTCTTAGGAGGAGGAACATCTCCCTTTTCTCTGTCTCTTTCAATTTCACTAATAATTCTATGCACCGTATATTCAGGATGACCTAAATGCATAAGTTGTTTTTGATCATTAGATTCAAATATTGTATATCCAACGTTTTCTCCATAAGCTAACAAATTCAATTTCCCTTCTTTTTGGGCTTTCTCCATTTCCAAATCTGGTAATCCAGCAAATCTACTTTGAGGACAAATAAATTCATCATCTTGTGTACCCATCAAAGGGTGTCCAGGAACAAGACTTTTTAAAGGGAATACCCCGAATAATTTCCTATCAAAAACTTTCTTATCGACCCCTGCCAAATAAGCCAGCGCAAAGCCAGCCCAACATAATCCAAGAGTACTCGCACAAGAATTTCTGGCTTCATTTACAATTTTTACAAATTCTTCCCAATACTTAACCTCCTCAAAGGCTAGGTGTTCAATAGGTGCTCCAGTAATAATGATTCCATCTAACGGTTCTGGATTATTTGCTTCTTCCCAAGTAATGTATAGATTATTCAGATGATTAAGATCCCATGTTTTATAAGAGTGAGTTTTAAGCTTTATCCAAACTGGCTCAATTTGAAGGGGAGATAAACCAAGTGGGTGTAGCAAGTTAAATTCATACTGCTTGCCTAGAGGCATAATATTTAAAATACCAATCCTAAGAGGACGTATATCCTGTCTTTTTGCCAATTCTGGTTCAATCCAAGATATATGATTTTTCTCAACATCACTAATCTTGTGATAGTTACTAGGAATTATTAAAGCCAATAAATCTCCTTTCCTATGTGATTTGTGAAAGTGCTTGTTCGAAATCTGCTTTTATATCATCAATATGCTCAATTCCTACAGAGACTCTTACCATAGTGGGAGTAACACCTGCAGATAGTTGTTCTTCTTCAGATAATTGCTGATGAGTTGTTGAAGCAGGATGAATTACTAATGTTTTTGAATCCCCTACGTTAGCAAGGTGGCTCGCTAACTTTAAGGAATCAATAAACTTAACTGCATTCTCATAACCCCCATTGAGAGAGAACATTAGCATGCAACCCATTCCCCTCCCAGTAGTATATTTTTTGGCACTAGGGTAATATGGATCAGATTCTAGGCCAGGATAATTAACACTACTTACATTAGAATTAGAATCTAGCCATTTTGCTAATTCAAGAGCATTAGAAGTTTGTCTTTCTATTCTTAAACTGAGAGTTTCCAAACCCTGCAATAGCAAGAAAGAATTAAAAGGACTTTGAGCTGATCCCCAGTCTCTGAGGCATTCGAGTCTTGCTCTTAACGCAAAAGCTATATTTCTGTTATCAGGTACTCCCAAAGATTTGCAGATATCACTACCAAAACCAAAAGCATCCCAATGAACGAGCCCATGATAAGCAGCGCTTGGCTCACTCATAAGTGGAAATTTACCATTTCCCCAATCAAAGGTTCCGGCATCAACAATAACCCCTCCGATACTTGTTCCATGTCCACCGATCCATTTTGTTGCACTTTCCACAACAACATCGGCTCCAAAATCAATTGGTCTTATTAAAGCACCGCCAGCACCAAGGGTATTATCCACTATTAAGGGAATTCCATTTTCCTTCGCCAAAGCAGAGAGTCCCTCAAAATCTGGGATGTTGAATCGAGGATTTCCCATTGATTCGACATATATTGCTTTGGTTTTATCATCAATTTTATTTCTAAAACTATCGATACTATCGCCATCTGCAAATTTAACTTCTATTCCTAATCTTGGAAATTGTACTTTAAATTGATTGTAGGTCCCACCATATAGAAAAGAAGTAGAGACAAAATTATCCCCTGCAGTCATACAGTTCACTATTGCCAAGAATTGAGCAGCTTGACCTGAGGATGTTGCAAGTGCTGCCATACCTCCCTCCAAAGCTGCCATCCTTTTTTCGAAGACATCTGTGGTGGGGTTCATAAGTCGAGTATAAATATTTCCAAATTCTTTTAATCCAAAAAGATTAGCTCCATGCTCTGCATTATCAAAGGCATAGGAACTAGTTTGATAGATGGGTACTGCTCTAGAATTT
>CACGMX010000015.1 GCA_902574405.1 uncultured Prochlorococcus sp.
TTCTTGGTCCAAGAAGCATAGCTCCTACAAGACCTGCCCATGCTCCAACTGAGTGAACAATTGAAGAACCAGCAAAGTCTACAAAACCTAAAGAATCAAGCCAACCACCATTCCATTTCCAGCTACCAGCAATTGGATATATAAATGCAGTTAATACAACAGCAAAAACAACAAATTCTCCAAATTTAACTCTTTCAGCAACAAGGCCAGATACTATAGTTGCCGCAGTTCCTGCGAATGCAGACTGGAACAAGAAATCAACTGTTGGGGTACAGCTGTACAAGGTGATGGAGCAGGTATGGGATTGTTCAATGGCGGAGGTATTACCCTTCTTCTAGTTCAAGCTCTTGGTGCCGCAGCTTATGCTATTTGGACACTAGTTACTTGCTGGATTGCCTGGTCTGTAATCGGAGGATTATTCGGTGGAATCCGAGTATCTGAAGAGGAAGAGACTCAAGGCTTAGATATTGGAGAGCATGGAATGGAAGCATATCCAGACTTTGCATCTGCTAAATAATCTAACTAGAAATTAATTTAAGAAACCTGACTTATGTCAGGTTTCTTTTTTTTTACGAAAAATTATTTAAAACGTTGTAATATAAGAAGATGGATACTCAAGCTTTTAGAAGATCTCTTCATCATTCTGATAGATACAATAGAAGGGGTTTCGATTCTCCAACAAAAAGAGCTCAAGCGTTAGAAGAAGCTTACCAAAGTGACTTGATAAGTTCTATTAGAGATAATGGTTTTACTTACACTAAAGGTAGACTAAATATTAAGTTGGCCCAAGCCTTCGGTTTCTGTTGGGGAGTTGAAAGAGCTGTAGCAATGGCTTATGAAACTAGAAGACATTACCCTAATGAGAATATCTGGATAACAAACGAAATAATTCATAATCCTTCGGTTAATGATCATTTAAGAAAAATGAATGTGAAATTCATTTCAGCTAAAAATGGAATCAAAGATTTTTCTTTAGTTTCTAATGGGGATGTTGTTATACTTCCTGCTTTTGGGGCTACTGTTCAAGAAATGAAACTCTTGCATGAGAAAGGTTGTCATATTATTGATACAACTTGTCCATGGGTTTCAAAGGTTTGGCATACAGTTGAAAAACATAAAAAACATGTTTTCACATCTATTATTCATGGAAAATTTAAGCATGAAGAGACTCTCGCCACAAGTTCATTCGCAGGTAAATATTTAGTTGTACTTGATCTTGAAGAAGCAAACTACGTATCTGAATATATTCTAGGGAGAGGTAATAGAAATGAGTTTATGAACAAATTTGCTAAAGCTTGTTCTAATGGATTTGATCCTGATAAAGATTTAGATAGAGTTGGAGTTGCAAATCAGACAACTATGCTTAAGAGCGAGACTGAAGAAATTGGAAAGGTTTTTGAAAAGACGATGTTAAAAAAATTTGGACCAGAAAACTTAAATAGTCACTTTTTAGCTTTTAATACTATTTGTGATGCTACTGAAGAAAGACAAGATGCAATGTTCTCTTTGGTTGATGAAGACCTTGATATTTTAGTAGTTATTGGAGGTTTCAATTCTTCCAATACTACTCACCTACAAGAAATAGCGATTACTAAAAATATTTCTTCTTTTCACATTGATACGCCAGAGAGGATATCAGTTAAAGAAAACTCAATATTTCATAAACCACTAGGATCAGAATTAGAACTTAAGAATAATTTTCTACCTAGTGGAAAAATTAATGTTGGAATTACCTCAGGCGCATCTACTCCTGATAAGGTTGTTGCAGATGTTATTGAAAAGTTAATTGATATTGCTTCCTGAATTTGTTATTCATTTATAAATTTGCTTAGTTTTTGTAATTTATTAGTCAGATAATTCCAAAAGATCTACTTTATTAACTAGAATAATGAAAAATTAATGAAGTATGGAAGACAAATCACAAACTAATCAGGTTCAAACTGCCAGTATGAATAGAACTAAAGCTCCCCAAAAAGTTGAAGTTGTGGTTGCCAATTCATCTTCAGGGTCAGAGGTAAATATTCTTGGTGAACTATCGATTTTTGTTTTAAGAATAGGGTTTTGTGCCTTGATGATCCATCATGGCCTTGAAAAACTTCAAGATCCGCAGGGTTTTGCCGAGTTTGTAGTTGGTAAGTATTTCCCATTTTTGCCTGGTGATCCTGTTATTTGGACTTTTGGAGCAGCAATTACCCAATTAGTATGTCCAGTAGGATTGGCCTTAGGGATTTTTGCGAGGCTTTCTTCTCTTGGTCTATTCTCTACCATGGCGTTTGCTGTTTATTTTCATCTCCTTGATACTGGACTAGAAGGTTTTCCTCTTGCAGTGGTTGAAGGTCATAATTATGCTTTCGAGTTGTCTTTCATATATGGAGCTATTTCTCTCTACTTTCTATGTGCAGGTCCTGGGAGGCTATCTTTATTCAGAAAAACTAACAAGATAACATATTATCCAAAATCAACATAAGTTAATGTAAAAAGTGCCTTTTTTGCGTAAATACCATTGAGATTCCTTTTGAATTACACATATCAATACTTTCTTGATCTCTAAGACTTCCTCCAGGTTGAATAATAGCTTTAATACCATACTTATTTGCTAGTTCTACAGTATCTGCAAATGGGAAAAAACCATCGCTAGCTAAGACAGCATCAAAACAAAACCTTTCAGCTGCTTTTAATGCAATTTTTGCTGCTCCAACTCTATTCATTTGTCCAGCTCCAATACCAATAGTTTTTTGGTCTTTTGCAATAACAATCGCATTAGATTTCACGTGTTTACAAATTTTCCATGCAAAATTTAGATCTAAGTTATTTTGATTACTTGGATTTTTATTAGTTACTGAAATCCAATTTTCAGTTTTTTCTTCACTATCGTCAGTATCTTGAACTAGTAAGCCTCCCATTATTGATTTAGTAGAATTTTGATTCTTTTTTGGAAGTTGATCTTTTGAAAACTTTAAAATTCTTAAATTCTTTTTAACTTTTAGTATTTCTAAAGCTTCCTTATCAAAAGATGGAGCGACGACACACTCTAAGAAAATATCTTTGAGGTGAATTGCGGTCTCACTATCAACATTGGAATTAAAAGCAACTATGCCTCCAAATGCACTAACAGGGTCGCATTCCAAAGCATTCAAAAATGCTTGGGAGGCTGAATTACTTATAGATGCACCACAAGGATTATTGTGTTTTAAAATAACAGAGGAAAACCTAGCGGTTGTAAGTTCCTCTTTTTCTTTGTAGCCAAATTCTAAAACTGTTGAAAGTGCCGACTCTAGATCTAATAGATTGTTATAACTTAAGTCTTTGCCTTGTAATTGTTCTGCTGAGTTCCATCCAATGTTGTTTAAACCATACCAGTAAGCTTTTTGATGTGGATTCTCCCCATATCTTAAGGTTTTGATTAGTGGATAAGATTCAATATATTTAGAGGATTGTAAATCTCTCTCTTTTCTTATCCAATTAGATATTGCAGTGTCATAGTCTGCTGTATGTTGAAAAGCCTCAAAGGCTAATTTTGCTTTATATGAGTCTTTCAATTCACCTTTTTTACTTTCTTCAAGAAAATTTTGATACTGACTAGGATTCACTAAAACGGAAACATCTTTATGATTTTTAGCTGCAGAACGAATCATAGATGGCCCTCCGATATCGATATTTTCAATAGCATCTTCCCATTTAGCTCCCTGATCTACAGTTTTTTTAAAAGGATATAAATTTACAACTACTAAGTCAATCAACTCAAGATTGTTAGCTTGTATATCTTTTTTATGTTCCTCATCAGTTCTTTTAGCTAATATTCCCCCGTGTATTTTTGGATGTAAAGTTTTAACTCTTCCTCCAAGAATTTCTGGAGAATTAGTAAAATCAGCAACCTTAATAACTGGAATTTTAGCCTCTATAAGATGTTTGGCAGTTCCTCCACTTGATAGAATTTTATAATTAAATTGTTCTACTAATTCCTTACAAAATGGGATTATATTTTTTTTATCAGAGACACTTATTAAAGCTAATGGAGACATTATGGGAAAGTTTACTTACTTAAGAATATAAACATGAAATATGCTGTCAATCATGAATTTGTTTCGATTACCTCTCAAACTGCAACTCATAGAATTATTTTGATGCATGGTTGGGGAGCTGATTCAGATGACCTTTTAACATTGGGAAAAGAGATTACTGAAAAAATAAATCTTGATTTTGAGGTAATTTCTTTGAGGGCTCCTGGATTACACCCAAGCGGTCAGGGAAGACAGTGGTATGGATTGTATCCACATGATTGGAATGGAGCTGAGGTTGAAGTAAATAAACTTTTAGTTACATTAAAAAAATTTGATACTGATCAGATTCCACTAAGAAAAACAATTTTGTTGGGCTTCTCACAGGGTGCGGCAATGGCAATTGATGCGGGATTTAAGTTAAATTTTGGATTAATTGTTGCTTGTAGTGGTTATCCTCATCCCAACTGGACCCCAAGAGAAAAATTCTCGCCGTTGATTATTAGTCATGGTTTATTTGATGATATTGTGCCTATAGATGCTTCTAGGACTATTTATGAAAAGGTAAAGAGTAAGTCGTCTAAATATTGTGAATTAATAGAATTCGATGGATTTCATCAAATTGATTCAAATTTAATTAATTTTATAAGTTCAAATATAAATAATATTTTTTAAACAAAAGCATATTCATATTCTTCAATCTCTTCCCAATCATCTGCAGTAAGTTCTAGACCCTCAAATATTTTTTCTTCACCAATTCCTTCAACTACAACTTTTAGTGATGGGAATAGAAAATGATTTTCTTCAGCATATTGGGCGCTAAATAACCCTTTTTCACCCCAAAAAAATCTATCGGTGGTGTGTTCATTTCTTCTGACATTGAAAACTGAAGGCGCAGAGAGACCATTTTCAGCTATGAATCTTCTTGCTGCTGTCACTGGTTTATGTTTGCCAGTTTCGATATGATAAATAGGTACATGTGCCATTACTCTTTGGCCAGCCAATCTTCTTCTGCTGATTCTTTTTCTTTTTTTTGACATTGATTGGTGCTCCTGAAATTATTAATTAGATTAGTCTTATTTATTTTTACTAATCTTATATAGGTGATTTTAAATTCACTTCAAATTACATAGAGGACCCATCAACCCCTTATGAAGCTTAAAATATGATTAAATATTCATATTTAAGGCTGGCTAAAGTCAGACCTCTTTATATCTTAATACTTTTTTCATATTTTACAAGCCCTTTTTCAAGTTTTTTTTAAAAAAAAATTCTCAAAATTTCATTAATTATGAATATTTCAAAAAAATTTGAAGAACTAATTGTAAAACAGCTGGAAAGTTTTGGTTGCTCAATGGGAGTTACTAATTTAGTTATGTATCTTGCTTCCGCTAAGCAAGGAACTAAAGCATCTTTTGAAATGATTGGTCAATGGCCACAAATTGATAGACTCCTTACATCAATAGAAGACGATCCTTCACTAAAAGTTTCATCGCCTAATAGAAGATGGTACCCGCTTCAAGAAAACGATATTCTACTTGGTGTCCTTAGGGTAGAGACTGATTTGAAAGGGGGGAATTGGCCAATATCCCTTGATTCTAGATTAAAAGCGCTTTCAATATCTTTAGCTAAATGCGTCTCTATCGAATTAGAACGTCAAAACAAAAATGAAGAAATCAATCACTTAAAAAATCAGGTTAATATCATAATCCATCAATTAAGGAATCCGTTGGCTGCTATAAGGACATATGCAAAATTACTAATAAAAAGACTCGGTTCAGATGATGACTCTATTGAAATAATCGAACGAATGATAATAGAGCAAAAACAAATTAATCAATATATGGATTCTTTTGAGCAATTAAATTCATCTATTCAACTTCCTCTAGAAATTGGCGAGGAAAGATTATTATTACCACCGAATTTAGACAATAAAAAGGTAATAACTGTTCAAAGTTTATTAAGGCCGATATTAGAAAGAGGTAAAGCTAATGCGGACTTAGAGAATAGAGTTTGGACGGAACCTTCACTTTGGCCAGATTGGACTTTTTCGCCATTAAAGGCAAAATATGCTGTAATAGCCGAAATTGTGGCCAATTTGTTAGAAAATGCGTTTAAATATGCCCAAAAAGATGCTGAAATTGGACTCGCAATTACGAGTAATGGACTTTGTATATTTGATGATGGGAAAAAAATAACCAAAAATGAAACCGAGAAAATTTTTGAAAAAGGTTTTAGAGGATCTGCTGCTAAGAAGAAGGGCGGCACTGGTGTGGGACTTTTTTTGGCGAGGAAATTAGCAAAACAAATTGGAGGAGAATTGAGATTGCTGGAAAATAACTCGATTGAAAATAATGAGAAATTGAAAAATCTCAAGAAGAAAAATATTTTCTATTTAGAACTTCCTATAAAAGAATTGCATGCATAAACAACATTGCAGTTTCAACTAGTACAACACTTGCACCGCAGGCATCTCCATTGAAACCTCCAATTTTATTCCCAAGTATATTTGGGATTGAATAGCTTAGAAAAATTCCAATCAAAATAAGAATTAAAAATTTAATTAATAATGCTTGGGATGTAATTGAAACTAATTGGTATGGAATAAAAATTAAAAGAAAAAAAATGGAGATCAGAGATTCTTTTTTAAATCCATTCCAAAACTTTTTGTGACTAATAGATTTTTTCTTGTAACTCAAATATTTAAACTTTTCTATAAAAAATAAATTTGAAAATCTTCCCCAAAATAAGCATATAGGTAAAACAAAAATTATTAAGTTTTGAATTTTCAGTATGCAAGCAATTTGAATTAAAGTTATAAAAACTAAAGCTTGAACGCCAAAGGATCCAACTTTACTGTCTTTCATGGCTTTTAAACGTTTCTTTTTACCCGCAAAAATACCATCGAAAGTATCCATTAAACCATCAATGTGCATACCACCAGTAATTAAATATCCTGAAGCTAAACAAATTAATGCAGATGCATAAATTGACCAAGAGTTTGTTCTAAAAAAAAGAAAAATATAACTCTGTATTGTTCCAATCAAAAATCCTAAAGGCGGTGCAAATTGTGCAATATTTTTAAATTCGGGATTAATTAAAGGTATCTTTGGAAATGTCGTATAGAAAATCCAAGATCCTGCCAAATTTTTTATTAAATATTTTTTGATGAGATAAAAATAGATTCAATATTCAATAATAGGGTAGATTAATAAAAAGGATCAAAAAATTTTATAAATCATCGTGTTTGAATTTGAAATTACGTCGAATTGCAGTAATACAGAGGCAAGAACTGGTATATTTCATACGCCAAATGGTCAGGTAAACACACCAAAATTTATGCCTGTGGGTACATTGGCAACGGTTAAAGGAATTTCATCTAAGCAGTTAAGAACTACAGGATCAGAAATGATTCTCTCAAATACCTTTCATCTTCATTTACAACCTGGAGAAAAATTAGTTAAGGAATCTGGCGGAATACATAAGTTTATGAATTGGCCCAAGCCTATTCTTACTGATTCAGGAGGATATCAAGTTTTTAGTTTGGCCAAATTAAATAATATTTCTGATAAAGGAGTGGAATTTAAAAATCCAAGGGATGGCAGTCTTGTATTTTTATCACCTGAAAAAGTAATACAGATTCAAATGGATCTTGGATCCGATGTTGCGATGGCTTTTGATCATTGTCCTCCGCATACAGCGAATGAAAATGATATTGAGGAATCTTTACAAAGAACTCATTCATGGCTGCAAAAATGTGTTGAAACTCATCAGAAATCCAATCAAGCATTATTTGGCATAGTTCAAGGTGGAAAGTATCCTAGATTGAGAGAATATAGCGCAAAATATACAAGTTCTTTTGATCTGCCCGGAATAGCAGTCGGAGGTGTAAGTGTTGGTGAGGCAGTAGAAGAAATACATAGTGTTATTAATTACGTCCCGAAATTCTTACCAATAAATAAACCAAGATATTTAATGGGAATTGGCTCTTTAAAAGAAATTTCTTTAGCTGTTGCTAACGGATTCGATATATTTGATTGTGTTTTGCCTACAAGATTAGGAAGACATGGGACTGCATTTTTTAATGATGAAAGATTGAATTTGCGAAATGCTCGATTTAAAAATGACTTTTCTCCGATTGACAAAACTTGTAAATGCGAAACCTGTAAATCCTATTCTCGAGCATATTTGCATCATCTAATTAGAAATGACGAAATATTAGGTCTAACACTCATAAGTTTGCATAATATTGCTCACTTAATTAGATTTACCAATGCAATTTCTACTGCAATTAGAGATAATTGTTTTACAAATGATTTCGCTCCTTGGAAAACATCCTCTATTGCTCACCATACGTGGTAACGTCTTATCATAATTAATTAAATTATCAAAAAGGTGCTCATTCTATTTAATACATTCGCTGAATTGCCCGAGGCTTATAAGGCCTTTGCTCCAACTGTTGATGTTCTTCCACTTATTCCTTTATTTTTCTTTTTATTGGTTTTTGTTTGGCAAGCTGCTGTTGGATTTAAATAAAATTATTTTAGTTTAAAGTTCTTGTATTAGACTGGATTTTCAAGTAAGATTGCATCTCCGGAATTTTCTACTGCACTCTCTATAAAATCAGCAATTTTTAATGCTCTTGAGGCTTGCTCACCATCCACTTCAGGTATTTCTTTGCCCTGAACGCACTTAAGAAAATGCTCCAATTCTGCATAAAGAGGTTCAATGGAGGTTGTGCTAACTTCTTCAACATATCCGTCATTTCTATAAACTAATTCTCCATGTTCTGCAGTGTATGATTCATGAGACTTTCTATGGATTTGAAGAGAGTGATTTAAGAAATCAGTTTCTACTAGTCCGTTTTGGCAGTGAGCACTTAAACTCCTAATTTTTTTGTGACTCATTTTACTGGCAGTCAAGCTTGCAATAACATTATTTTTAAAAACCAAAGTAGCATTGACATAATCTATTAATCCTTCACTATTTCTGCCTCCAACTGCCGCTAATTTTTGTATTTTAGAGTTGACGAGTTCTAAAATTAGATCAATGTCATGGATCATTAAATCCATTACTACAGATACATCATTTGCTCTATCTGCATGAGGACTGTGCCTCCTTGCTTCCAATACAACTATTTCTTCATTATGTACTATTTTATTTAATTCTCTAAAAGCAGGATTAAATCTTTCAATATGCCCAACTTGTAATAGACAGTTACTTGCATTAGCGGCCTCTATTAAAGATTTTGCTTCTAACTCATTAGCTGCAATTGGTTTTTCAATGAGAACGTTGGTACCTCCCTTAAGACAATCTAGTCCTACTTTTTGATGAAGTAGTGTTGGGACAGCGATACAGATAGCATCAACTTTTGGAATTAAGTCTTTATAGTCTTTGAACCATTCACATTGGAATTGCTCAATAGCTAATTTGCCTCTCTCTTCATTTGGATCTGCAACTCCAATGAGATTTGCATCTTTGAGCAAACTTAGTACTCGAGCATGATGCCAACCCATATTCCCTATACCTATGACTCCAACCTTTACTGGTGATGAGGTTGGCTGCATAATTTCAAATCCATATATTAATTATCATTATCCTCTATAGGAAGCCACATTTAGCTTTTGGGAAGAATAATTTTAACACGATCAATTTTTGGACCTGACATAGAAATAACTTCAAACTTAATGTTACTAAAATCTAAAACATCGCCAATCTTTGGAACCATTTGAAATTTTTCTAGCAGAAATCCAGCAAGGGTATGATAGTCTGCTCCTTCTGGAATAGAACATTCTAACTTTTTATTGATATCTATAATTTCTGATTTTCCCGCTATTGACCATTTTTTAGAGAAATTATCTAACATTCTCATATCTGAATAAATTCTATTATTGAGCATTTCCTCTCCAACTATTTCGCCATTTAAATCAGCTGCAGTTATGAGTCCCTCTGTCCCACCGTGTTCATCAACTACTAGTAAGAACGGATTGTAGTCTCTTACTATTGGAAATATTTCTGCTAGTGAACATGTTTCTATTATTTTTGTTACTGGTAAAAGGAATGGCTCTAACAATGTATCGGCTTCCATTTCACCTTTTGATATTGGCTTAGCTAGATAACGTAAATCTAATACACCCAATACATCATCTAAAGACTCACCAATCACAAAGAAGCGAGCATGTCGAGTTTTATCGACTTGTTTCATAAGTTCTGAAAAGGTTATATTTTTTGGCAAAGTTACCATTTCAGATCTTGGAATCATCACTTCCTTAACCTGTGTATCTTTTAAAGCAAAAACTCCTTCAAGAATATTCTTCTCATCTGGTTTTAAACCTGTTACATTATCTGTTTCTATGAGAGTTTCTAATTCTCCAGCAGATAAACCCGAGTTTAATGAATCCCATTTGTTATTTAAATTGAACAAGCCTAAACAGGCGCTAGCAAAGAATTCTATTGTTTTCACAATAGGATTCATGGCTTTTCTTACGGCATCGAATATTGTAGTTAGCCTTAATGCAGCAGATTCCGGATTGTTAATTACTAAAGCTTTTGGAATTAGTCCCGAAACAAGAGTAACAACTAAAACAACAAATAAAAATAAAAGAAGATCATAGAATCTATTTGATAAAATATTTCTTTTCCAATAATCATTAGCAAGGTTATTGCTTAGCCATCCAATTGCAATTAATGAAATTGTTACTCCAAATTGAGAAGCAATTAATGAAGATCTAAAGCGTTTTTGAATTTTTAAAATTGAAAATGCTCCCTTCTTTTTTTCTTCTATTAACCTTAAAACTTTACTTGGCCTTATTAATAAAAAAGAGAGTTCACTCGCAGCGAAAAAGGCTGGTAAAAATAAAAGAAATAAAAGTAGAGTTATTTTCATTCAATGACAAATGAATAATGGGGGTGGCGAGGATCGAACTCGCCTTAGCCAAATTATGAGTTTGGTGCATTCACCAGATTGCTAC
Organism: uncultured Prochlorococcus sp.; assembly: GCA_902574405.1. Classification (GTDB taxonomy): domain Bacteria; phylum Cyanobacteriota; class Cyanobacteriia; order PCC-6307; family Cyanobiaceae; genus Prochlorococcus_A. The sequence continues at coordinate 10,970 of CACGMX010000015.1, forward strand.
ACCCCCAAGCGAGTTTATGTAATGTTAATTACATTGAATTTCAATATACAATATAAAAATAATATTTCAAAAAACACCTTATTAGTAAGTTTTTGTGAGATTTCTTTTTTTTCTTCTAATCTTTAAATATAAATTAAACGTTTACTAATGGGAAAATTTTCGGATAAGTATGATTTAAATAAAGCAAAATTGTTAAAACAGTTAATTGAAAAATCTTACAAGAAAGGAAACTTCACTTTATCTTCAGGAAAAAAAAGCAGTCATTACCTGAACTGTAAACCAGTGTCATTAAATGGCGAAGGCTTAAACTTAATAAGTGAATTATTTTTAGATTTAAAGGACTCAAGGTCAAAAGCTGTAGCAGGATTGACATTAGGTGCAGACCCTATAGTAAGTGGATTAATTGTTAAAGCAGCTTTGAATGGATTAGACCTTGATGGTTTAATTATTAGGAAAGAAATCAAAAAATACGGTACCAAAGCTGGAATAGAGGGCCCGATATTAGAAGAAGGAACTTTAATAACTGTCTTAGAGGATGTGGTTACAACTGCTGGTTCAGTAATAAAAGCTATAAAAAAATTACGAGAAAATAATTATGTTGTTGAGGAAGTTTTGTCTATAGTTGATAGGCAAGAAGGGGGATTAGAAGCCCTTGAAGATGAAAATGTTAAATTAAAGAGCCTTTTTACAATAAAAGACTTTTTATAATTATTTCAAAATGCAAGATATAAAAAAAAAGTTTTGGCTTGAAAAATTTGATTGTTTTTCAATTACTGGAAAAGATGCCAGAAAATTTTTGAATGGAATAACAACTGGTAATATTCTTAATTCAGAAAATAAAGTTATCAAAACTTGTTGGCTAACTCCAAATGGAGTTCTAAGGTCATTAATTGAAATTATTTTTTTAGAAAGATGCTTAGAAGTAATTATCTTGGCGGGTAACACAAATGAAATAATTAATTACTTTAATCAAATTATTTTTCCAGCGGACGATGTACTTCTGAGTGAACCTTCTTTGATAAATAGAATTCAGGAAATTGATGAATCTAGTTCATGGAGAACTTACCAGCCTATTTTCTTCAAAACAGAAGATAAAGAATTTGAAATATATAAAAATAAACTTAATTTACTAAATCCCAATGATTTAAAACTTTGGAAGATTAATCAGGCAATACCATCATTAGAAATGGAAATAAACGGAAAAAATAATCCTCTTGAGCTTGGATTACAAGATCTTATAGATTTTAATAAAGGTTGTTATTTAGGACAAGAAACAATGTCAAAAATAAAAAATGTTTCTTCTTTAAAACAGGAAATAAGAATTTGGAAATCAATTGAAAATAATTTGAATTTAGACTTAGAAGATAAAAATTTATATATAAATTCTGCCAAGGATATTTCTGTAGGCAAAATCACTAGTTTTTTTAAATCAGATTGTCAAATAAAAGGTTTAGCTATGATAAAAAGAAAATATTTAGAGGAAGAAAGTTATTTTTTTTCAGAAATTTTTGGAAAAATTATTATAAATAAATCTGTAGGATCAATTTTTCTTTAATCGATTTTTGATTAAATATTCTGTAATTTGTAGAGTAGCTAAACAATCATCTTTGTTATATTTGATAATTTTCTTTAAAAATATTTGGTTTCCTGTAATTTGATATTGAATCCACCAATAAAGTGCTTTCGATCCATTTACATTTTTCTGCTCCCACTCAAATCCAAGCCAATTAGAAACTGTTTTTAAGCTATAGTTTTTTAGCGGCAATATCCAAGACTTTCTTATTAAGGTATGTAAGTCAATAAATCTAGAGGAAAGTGAATCAATTTCTTCAAAACTAAAATTTAGTTCTTTAGCAATATTAATTATTGATATTTTTTCAGTTTCTCCGTAATGCAAAACTGGCCATTCCTTGTGAGAAAAAAGTATTTCAATAATTTGTCTGTAAGATTCTCCTTTATTGTTTTTAAGATTTAAAATTGGTTCATAAATAAGATCTTCTTTTTTTGTAGACAAATTATTTACTTTTAAAAATCCATATAAAAAATCATGCTTTTCATCTGGATTTGACTCAATATCAAATACATAAAATCCCGAAAATATTTTTTCTAATAGATCTTCCGTATTATTTTTATTAGAAATGAAATATGGTTCTCCAAAGATATATGCTTTTGCTTGCTTTACAAATATGGATGCTTTTTCATACTTCTGATCTTTGAATTTAGATAATTTCTCTCCAAGTAGTTTTTCACTATAAGAAGCTAATGTTTGGGTATTAGTTATTCCGTTTGCTTTGAGTAAAGAGGCCGTTTTTGACCCTATTCCATCTATATCTGTTAGATATCCATTTTCTTTTGCTTCTTTATCACAAAATTTTTGCCAGGAACAAATAGTACATTTTTTTCTATCTTGAGTTATTTCTGGTATGGGTCCCTCCAAGCATTCATTCAAATTTAATAAAACATTTAAAACTTTTTTTCTTAATTTTTTATTTAAATAAATTTCTTCAACTTTAACTTTTTTATAAAAAGTTGAAATTACTAATCCTTTCTCAATTTTAGATTCTTGAAAAGATTCCAAAAGCATAGAACAAAAAGCCAAGTCGAATAGATGTTCTTTAGTTGTTTTGTGGCCTAACTTATAAACAGCAGGTAAATATTTATATTGTCCCCATTTACTTTGACCTTTAGTCTTTAAAAGTAATTGTGGAAGTATCTCTGCTTTTATATTTTGGAAAAGATTCCCTTTGATTTTTAATCCAATTACTCCTTGATAACCATTTTCACAGGCTTTTAATCCTGTATATATTTCACCATTACAAAATTCAGAGAAAATTTGAAACTGATTAATTTTATCTATAGCTTTATGGGGAGACCAAACTTCAAAAGATTTTTTACCCTTAAAATCGAGCCATGCTTTTCTTTTGCATCTTGTAAAACTTTTTAGATGAAGAGAATTCAAATTATTATTTAAGGGCGGTTTTAAAATTTACTTATATAAATTAGTATAGATAATTAAAAGAAATCAAGGAAATTTGAAATTTGAGAGCTAATAAATTAGATAAGATAAAATTTGGAACTGATGGTTGGAGAGGAATTATTGGTTTTGACTTTAACCTGTTCAATCTTTCAAGAGTTGTTGTAGCTGCATGTCAGGAATTGCATTATCAATACTATAAAGAAGTTAATTCAAAGAAAATTATTATTGGATATGATCGTAGATTTATGGCTTGTGAATTCGCCAAGCAAATAGTGCCTTTTGTAAGAGGATGTGGTTTTGAACCGATTTTATCTGATAGCTTTGTTACAACACCCTCTTGTAGTTTCTATGCCAAAGAAGTCGGTTGTCTTGGAGCGTTAGTCATTACAGCAAGTCATAATCCATATAATTGGCTAGGTCTAAAAATAAAGAGCTTTAATGGATGTTCTGTTGATGAATCTTTTACAAGTGAAGTTGAAAAAAGATTAATGCTTGGAAATTCTATTGAAAAAATAGATGGTATTAATCAATTGGTAGATATTAAGAAATTTCATTTAGATAGAATTAAATCCCTTTTTGATATTGACTATATTTCCAAGAGATTAAAAAAAATGAAATTGAGGATTTTTGTAGATTCTATGCATGGTTCAGCTGCAAATTGTATGGCTGAGATTTTTGCTTCTAATGATTTAGAAGTTATTTCAGAAATCAGGAAAAATGTTGATCCTTTTTTTGGAGGAAAACCTCCTGAACCTCTTTTGAATTATGCAGATGATCTAAAAAAAACACTAATGAAAAATTCAACAAATGAAGTGAAAACTTTAGGAATTATATTTGATGGTGATGGTGATAGAATTGCGGCAATTGATGAAAAAGGAAGATACTCTAGTACTCAAGATTTACTCCCATACTTTATTAGCTACTTGGGCGAAATTAAAAATAATTCTTATCCAGTTTTAAAGACTGTTAGTGGTTCAGATATTATTAAAAATATATCCGAGAGTCAAAATAGAGATGTTTTTGAACTTCCAGTTGGCTTTAAATATATTGCTGAAAAAATGATTAAAGAAAAAATATTTATCGGAGGAGAGGAATCTGGGGGGGTTGGTTTTGGTGACTTTATGCCTGAAAGAGATGCTCTATATGCAGCGATGGTTTTATTAAATGGAATTGCTGAAAAATCTCAATATTTATATGAAACCTTAGATGAAATTCAAGAAGATTTTGGGCCAAGTTTTTATAAAAGAATTGATATTAAATTTCCCAATCAATCAGAAAAAAATAACGTAAAAGAATTTATCATAGATAATATTCCTGAGAATATTAATAATCACAAGTTAAAAAGTATCTCAAAGATCGATGGAATAAAGTTGAGAATTGATAAAAATTTTTGGCTTCTTTTTAGGTTTTCAGGAACGGAACCTCTTTTAAGGTTATATTGTGAAGCACCAAAAGAATCTTATCTAATTGAGGTACTAGAGTGGGGTCAAGACTTTATAAATTTGGCAGGAAAAAAAGGATGAAAAATTTATATTTAGCGAGTAAAAATAAAGGTAAAATTGAAGAATATAAGAAATTGCTTGCTGGAGTTAATTGTAAATTGTTACTCCAGCCAGAATTATTAGAAGTTGAAGAGGATGGACTGACATTTAGAGATAATGCAATTAAAAAAGCGAGTGAAGTTTCGAGAAAAACGAATAATTTTTCAATAGCAGATGATTCAGGAATTTGTATTGAAGCACTAGGTGGTAAGCCTGGTATTTACTCATCTAGATATGCAGAAAATGATCAGAAGAGAATTGAACGAGTTTTAAGAGAACTTGATGGAGTTCAAAATAGAAGTGCTTTCTTTATTGCTAATATTTGTGTTTGTTCCCCAAATGGTGAAGTCATTATTGAATCTGAGGCCAAATGTCATGGCAATATTATTTTAAACCCCAGAGGAAAAAGTGGTTTTGGGTATGACCCAATTTTTGAGGAGAGTTCTACCAGATTAACTTTCGCAGAAATGAATAATGATATTAAAGACTCTTGTAGTCATAGAGGTAAAGCATTAAAAAAAATTATTCCAGATTTAATTGAAATTTTTTCTTAAATTCAACTAACCCAAGATCCATGAAGGCCATGAGGAATTGAAATGGGTAATTCATAAACAGCTAATTCTTTTAAGTCTTTTGCGTCTAATATCACTAAATCGCTTCCTCTTCTTTCCCCGTTCCATAGAAGTATAAATAAAAATCCCTCATCTTCTATTGAAGAGTTTTCTGATGGAACCATAATTGGTTCACTAACAAATCCACTTGGACCTGCTGACCAAGAAATCTCTTCCTTAGAAGTTAAATTTATTTTTTTTATTGCTTGAAGTGGAGCGTTTCCTAGCTTTTGAGACGTGCTTGCCATCCAACTAAAAGTTGCTTTTAATCCTAAGTTTTTAGGATTAACAACAGCAAATTCACAACATTGTTCACTGAAAGTTTCAAGTTCGCAAGTTTTTGTCTTTAGATCGATAATTGATCTTTTCAGTTTTCCTTCTGGATATTTATCAAAGTCAATATCCTTAAAATTCTCGTCTGGACCAACTGATGGGAAATCATCATAAAAAATACTATCTAATACGATTTTGGAATCTTTTTCGTATGCGTTTACGTGATGAAAAACGAATCCTTCTGGAGCATCTATTGTTAAAGGAGGCTGACCTCTAAATAATCCACTTTCTCTGGGGATGATAAAAAACTTTGCCTTTTTATTTGGGTTTGACTTTAGACATTGTGCAGCTCCTCTTTGACCCATTACAAATGGAAGAGGATTGAAATCAATAGCATTCTGTAAAAATATTGCCCAATTAGTTGTAATTGCGAAATCATGAAGGAATGCAAAGCCATTAAATGTATCTTTTCTGTCAAAAATGAGCTCTCCAGAATTTGTGCCAGCATTATCAAATTCCATTAATCTAATGGTACTTTTTGGCCCGGTTTGTACTCCAAAAGTGACTAAAAGTTCTGAAGACGCATTTGAGTTTAGGTCTGTTTTAGGATGAGCACTGAATGCTTCGTTAGGCTTGAGTACCCCTTTTAATGTTGTTAAACCAATAGTTTCAAGACTATCAGGATCCATTGCATGTGGACCTGCTGCTTCCCATAATGCGAGAATTTCATCTCCTAATTTAATTACATGTGTATTAGCGATATTCTTGAATTTCAGATCTAATGCATTATTTAAAATTCCTCCATTTTTTTGTGTTCCGAAAACACCTCTATAAATAAATTTATCTATTTTTTCTTCTTCCAAATAGCCTTTAGTTTTAACAAATCTATTTGTTAAGAATGGCTGACCATTTTCGAATTTTATGGATGTTATCATCCCATCACCATCAAATGGATGATGAACCCATTGTCCACCTCTCTCTAATATTCCTGGTCCATTTCTTAATAATGTTCCATTTAAATTCTTAATATTATTACCTTTGCTAATTTTTAGAGGCTCTTTAGTTAGCTCCTTTTCTACATTTTGATAAGCACTTGACCAATCTTCTTTTTTAAAAATATTAAATTTATCAATTTTTTTATCTTGTAAATTAGTCACAACAAAATAATTTCTCTATTTATTCTCGCCAAAAATCAACTAAATTGTGGCTGATTCGAAAAAATTCCTATTTTATTGTTTTTCTAACATTCCTTTACTGCTTGGAATTGAACCGGATCTTCTTGGATCTATCTCGGTAGCCATTCTCATTGCTCTTGAAAAAGCTTTAAAGCATGCCTCAACTATGTGATGTGAATTACTTCCTCTTATTTGATTAATATGCAGAGTAATACCGCTGTTATTTACAAAGGCAATAAAAAACTCTCTTACTAGTTCAGTATCATAATTTCCTATTCTAGGGGCTTTTAATTGAAGATCATAAGATAGATGCGGTCTACCAGAGCAGTCTAAAGTGACTTGAACTAATGCTTCATCTAATGGAGCAAAGAAATGTCCAAATCTGCTTATTCCTTTTCTTTCTCCCAAGGCTTTTGAAAATGCTTTGCCTAATGCGATGCCTACATCTTCATTTGTATGATGATCATCAATATGGGTATCTCCAATTGCCTTTATTTTTAAATCGAACAAACCATGACTGGATATTTGATGAAGCATATGATCTAAGAATGGTATCCCTGTATCAATCTCAGAAATTCCATTTCCATCTAAGTTTATAAATACAGAAATATCTGTTTCATTCGTTTTTCTTTTAATTTCAGATTGCCTTAGAGCTGACATTTTTATGCAAAAAACTTAGTTTACATTCCATTAATGCAGTATCCCGCATCAACGTAAATTGTTTGGCCTGAAATGCCGCTAGAGAGATCACTTAATAAAAAAGCAGCTGTATTACCTACTTCTGTTTGAGTGACTGTTCTGCGTAGAGGAGCCTTTTCTTCAACATTGTGAATCATATCTAAAATGCCACCTATAGCAGAACTCGCAAGTGTTCTTATAGGCCCAGCACTTATTGCGTTAACTCTGACTTGTTTTTCAGGACCAAGTTCTGCAGAAAGATATCTTACTGAAGCTTCTAAAGCTGCTTTAGCAACCCCCATCACGTTATAGTTAGGAATCGCCCTTTCTGAACCTAAATAAGTTAATGAGACAACTCCAGCACCATCACTAAAAAGTGGTTTTGCTGCTTTACATAAAGGTGCTAACGAATACGCACTTATATTAAGAGCCCTATCAAAACCCTCTGAAGTGGTCGCACTATAATCTCCAATCAATTCATCGCGTCCTGCAAATGCTAG
>CACGMX010000016.1 GCA_902574405.1 uncultured Prochlorococcus sp.
AAATAGCATTATTATCTGTTCCTATTTTGAGAATATTAAATACTTTAATGAGGCCATTCTTAATATTAATTGAACAGATATTTCCAGTTATTACAGCAGAAAACGAAATTTCAACTGATGAAGAAGAAATTAGACAAATGGCAAAGATTGGTAGTCAGAAAGGTTTTATAGAAGCTGATGAGGCAGCAATGATATTTAAGGTTTTTCAATTAAATGATTTAAAAGCTAAAGACTTAATGACCCCTAGGGTATCAGCACCTTGTCTTGATGGGTCTTCAAATCTTGATGAAATTTCAAAACTCATAATGTCTGACAGCTCTCCATGGTGGGTTATTTTGGGAGATAAAGTTGACAAAATACAAGGGGTAGTAAAGCGTGAAAAAATGTTGGCAGAATTAATTAATGGGGAACATAAAAAATTATTATCAGAAATTTGCGAACCTGTGGACTATATTCCTGAAATGATTAAAGCAGATCAATTATTAACTAAATTTGACAAGAATCATAAAGGAGTGAAAGTAGTAGTAGATGAATTCGGGGGATTCGTGGGAATTATTGATGCAGAAGCTGTGTTATCCGTATTAGCCGGTTGGTGGAAAAATAAACCATGAAACAACTAAAAATTAAAGATAATTATTTACTGTTAAAAAAATGGTGGGAGACTATTGATCTCACTAATTATGAAAAAAGTTTTCTTAATAGAGAGATAATTTATTTTAATCAACAACTTTTAAGACTCAAAGAAAAAAAAATAAGAATAGGTGCATATGGTAAATCAGGGGTAGGAAAATCTTCTGTCTTAAATTCTTTATTAAAAAAAGACATATTCAAAACAGATATTATTAATGGGACCACAAAAGAATTACAATCGGAAACTTGGAATCTTAAAGATCAAAAACTAAATAGTTTAGAGTTACTCGATTCTCCAGGATTTGATTTCTGCAATATTAAATTCCCAGATAAAGTTTACTCTTATATAAACCAGTCAGACCTTATTTTATTTATAGTTTCGGGAGATTTAAATAGAAATGAGTTGAGCGAAATCAGCTCTTTTATAAAAGATGGAAAAAAAATTATTGTAATCTTAAACAAGATCGATCTATTTAATAGAGATGAATTAAAAGAAATAATTGAAAATATAAAGTTCAAGCTTCCAAAAGATTTAAATATCCCAATAATCACTAATAGTGAAAGCAATCTTGAAAATTACATTACAAAATTAATAAATCAATATGGTGAGATACTATTAACACTAAATTCTATTCAATTAGCTGACAAATTGTTCCTGCGAATAAAGGAGCAAAGATTGAAAAGAAGGCAGAAATTAGCTCAATCAACTATTGGTAAATTTTCGACTATAAAGGCATCTGCAGTAGCTCTTAATCCTTTTATTTTATTTGATGTTGCTGGTAGTTTCGCATTAGATACTGCATTGATTAGAGAATTAAGTAAGATTTACGGCTTAAAGTTGAAAGATGAATCTACAAGAAAAATATTTAAAAATATATCCATTAACAATTTGTGTTTGGGAGTCACTCAAGTCGGCGTCAATACCTCTTTCAACCTTATTAAGAAAGTAATTCTATTAACAGCACCTTTTACTAACGGGCTTTCATTATTACCCTATGGACCCATAGCAATTATTCAAGCAGTTATCGCAGTTCATTCTACAAAAATCCTAGGGAAATTAGCAGCAAAAGAGATATTTATAAGAAGCAAATCTTCTTTTATAGAACCAGCTTTTATGATCAAAAATTTGACTTTTAATGACCCAGAGATTTTTAATCACATAAATATTTATTTTTCAAATAGAAATTTAAATAATAATTTTATTAGCATTCTGCCTTAAAACTACAATGGGAAAAAACATTGCATTATTTGGTACCAGTGCAGATCCACCTACCATTGGACATAAAAAAATACTTGAAGAATTATCCAAAATATATACTCTTACGATTGGTTATGTTAGTGAAAACCCAAACAAAAATCACAAAGAGGATATCTCAATTCGAAGCCATTTGTTAAAAACTCTTATTGAAGATTTAGATAACCCTAAAATTTTATTTAATCAAAGTGTGAGTAGCCAATGGGCAGTAGAGTCAATTAAAAAATGTAAAAGAATTTATGAATTAAATAATTTAGATTTTGTTATTGGGAGTGATTTAATTAAAGATATTTTTTACTGGAAAAATTTTGATAAAATTACTGATGAGGTTAGTTTTTTTGTAATTCTAAGAGAGGGATATCCTGTTGAATCAAATACTCTTAAAATGTTAGAAACTTATAAAGTGAAATTTAAGATTTCAACGATTAAAATCCCAAACATTTCAAGTTCTAAGCTCAGGTCAAATTTTAATTATTCTAATTTACCAACTTCATTAATAGATATTGTAAAAAAGAATAATTTATATGAATCCACTAAATTAGTTGAATGAAGTTTTTACTTGCTCAAATTAATCCAGTTGTTGGTGATTTAGAGGGTAATGCAAAAAAAATACTTTGTACTGCTTCGAAAGCTAGCTCAACTTCTGCTGATTTAGTTCTTACTCCAGAATTATCATTATGGGGATATCCAGCAAATGACCTACTTCTTAAAAAAAATTTAATCAAAAATCAATATCAAATTCTTGACCAATTAGCCTTAGATATTAATAAAAAATATGGGAACATGAGCATCACAGTAGGGATAGCTGAGATAATAAATGATTCTTTTTTTCCAAATCTTTATAATTCTATTGCAATGCTTGAGCGCGGTGAGTGGAAAATAATTGCTCGTAAAATTATTCTTCCCACCTATGAAGTATTTGATGAGAAAAGATACTTTAGATCAGAAGAAAAAGTTTCCGTATTAACAAAAGAAATTAATAATAAAACTTGGCGACTTGGCTTTACTATATGTGAGGATTTATGGGTCAACAAAAATATCGAAGGTAGAGGAATTCATAAAAAGAATCCTATTTTTGATTTAAAGAAAAAAAAGTTGATATCTTAGTGAACTTGTCGGCCTCCCCATATACCTTCAAAAAGTTAGAGCTAAGATCCAAAGTTTCCAGTTTTGCTGCTCAATATCTTCAAGTACCGCTGATATATGTAAACCAAATTGGAGCAAATGATAATTTAATTTTTGATGGAAATAGTTTTATTCTTGATAAGAATGGATCTAAAATTAAGCAATTAAAGTCTTTTGCAGAAGACCTCTCCAGTTGGAACATTAAGCAAACAAAACCTCAAAAAAATAAATTTGAAAAGTCTGAAATGTCATCAATTTTTGATGCATTAGTCCTTGGGGTTAGGGATTATGCTCAAAAATGCGGTTTTAAAACAGCTTTAATTGGACTAAGTGGTGGAATTGATTCAGCACTAGTTTCAGCAATTGCGACAGCTGCTCTTGGCAGAAATAATATTTATTGCGTCTCAATGCCCTCTAAGTGGAGCTCATCTCATTCAAAAAGTGATGCGAAAGATTTAGCAAGAAGATTAAAAATAAATTTCAATAGCATTCCAATTGAAAATTTGATGAGCTCTTTTGAAGAATCTTTTATAAATACCATATCTTTCGAGATGGCTGAAATAACAAATCAAAATATTCAATCAAGAATAAGAGGAACGCTTCTGATGGCTTTAGCAAATCAAGAAAAGCATTTATTACTTTCAACAGGAAATAAATCAGAGCTTGCTGTAGGATATTGCACACTTTATGGTGATATGAATGGGGGATTATCGGTAATTGGTGATTTATATAAAACTAATGTTTTTAAATTATGCAATTGGCTTGATAGTGAAGATTCAATAAATCATAGAAAATCATATATGTTGGATACTAATGTGGATATAATTGGAGAAAATATTCGTACGAAAGCTCCAAGTGCAGAACTAGGTCCAAATCAATTAGATACTGATTCTCTACCACCTTATTCTATCTTAGATAATATTCTTAAAGGAATTATTGAAGAGAAAAAAGATTTACAACAACTAGAAGAAGATGGTTATAAAAAAGATTTAGTTTTAAACATTATCTCACTCATAAAAAAAGCGGAATTCAAAAGAAAGCAGGCTCCTCCCATCCTAAAACTAAGCAGTCAATCATTAGGAAGTGACTGGAGAGTTCCCATAGCAATATCTTATTAATCACTATAAAAACACTGTTGGATTTTTTTTAAAGGCCGTTTAACTGAATCAAGGTTGATACCTTTTTTGATAGCAAGAATTATGCCGGCAGCTTCTAAATAATTTTCCACTTCAAAAAGATTGGGATAATCATAAAACTCATTAGTCACTTTTAATGCATTTTGATTTTTTACAGAGACAATATTTAAACCTTTTTCAATCCCTGCTAGTACTGCTTCTCCACCTAGTGCCCCATTAGGAACAACAATAGATTCAATCTGATCAGGGTGTAGTGAGATTGATTCATTTTTAGCAGGCAATTCAACAATGTCAGGTGCATTGCTTAATCCAATCAGTACTGACGGTAAAAAGGTGTATCCTATTTCTTCTGCAGCTGCACGAGGATCTAAATTTTCATTCAATTCAATTGGATTTAAAGCAGGTGCATGAGCACAGGGAACTTTTAAAAATTTGCTTATTAAATGACTTATAACTGCTTCGACTCCAGAAATGGGATCAACCCCTTTCCCCTCTCGATAGATATTTGTTTCTAAAGATTCTGAATCATCTGGAAATTTTGTCACAATTGCTATTGCCGTAACTCCTTTTTCTATTAAAAATTTTCCAGCATCAATTAGAGCATCAGGATTTTCAATTATGCCACCACTGATTTTTGAAGAACCAGAATCAATAACTATATTTAATGGCTTTTTTGTAAGCACATAAGAGTGAACATTAATCCCTAAAGTAGAAACACATCCATCAGCAACTTGTAAATGTCTTAATAATATTTCTTTTTCAATGGCTGAATCAAAAATTATCCCAATTTTCTGTTGCTTTATCCTTTTTAAAGCGATTTCTCCTCTTGCAAGTCGGTCTAAATTATAGCCCTCAACATAAAAAATATTTTTATCTTTTTCAGAAAGAGTACCGCCATTCATAACATTTGGATGAGTTATTAAACATCCACTTGCCGATGCTAATAATTTAGCGGTCGGAAGTGCATCCCCAGCAAAACCTCCTACTTCACAACCAATACCAGTTGGAATAATGAATATTGTTGGTGAATTTTCCATTATTAAAAATAGTTCAAATTATAATTTTTAATTGGCTAATACAGCTTTAATTTTAAGTTTTTTTGTTCCAAAAGAGTCAATAGAATTTTGAATGTCAACAATCGACCATCGAATTAAATCACCTTTTTTTTCTAAATTTGCAATGATAAATTCTCTTAGATTTTTTAATTTTATTGAAACTGGCCAATCTAAATAATAATCAATTGAACTTAATTTCATTTTTGATATTTACCAAATTGATCATTATATAAATCATCTTCGACTTCTTTCCCAATAACAATATTCAAATCTGACTTGGGATATGCCACACACAAAAGTGCAAAGCCCCTTTCCCTCAAATCATCATTTAATCCCATGGCATCTTCTTGGTCTACAGATCCTTTCAATATCATCGATGCACAATCTGTACAAACTCCTGAACAACAACTACTTGGTAAATCTATTCCATTCATTTTTGCCGCTGAAATAATATCTTGATCTTCAGAACATAAAAAACTAAGAGTCTTTTGCTCAAATTGAACTTTGATATTGTATTCAGGCATATCCTAAATCTTATTGCTAAACTGCTGAACCTCCTACAACTTCTAATATTTCTTGAGTGATAGCTGCTTGTCTGGCTTTGTTATAGGTTAGATTCAAACTACTAGCTAATTCTTTGGCATTATCACTCGCATTATTCATGGCAGTCATCCTGCAAGCGAGTTCTGAAGCTGCCGACTCTTGAAGAGCTCTTAGAACCTGATTCTGTAAATATAATGGTAATAACGAATCTAATAGTTGATCAGGACTTTGTTCAAAAACAATATCAGATGGTAACTTCTCTGAATCACTTTTTTCAATATTTGATTTTTCAACAAGTAACTTACTATCTTTTGTGGTCAACCTAAAAATTTCATCGTTTTCCTCAGCAATTCCTTGAGGGTCAAGTGGCAATAGTGTTTGAACGACAGGGGCGCAGCTAACTAGAGTGATGAATTTCGTATAAATAATTTCCACCCTATCGGAATTTTCTGAAAGAAATTCAGCTAAAATCTCATTTGTAACTCCTTCCGAGTCCTTGACTGTAGGCACCTGTTCAAGTTCTTTAAAAGTACTTTTAATTACATATCTATCCTTTCTATTTTGAAAATATCCAATAGCTTTCTTTCCTACCAAAATTAAATTAGGCTGATACCCTTGTTTGACTAATTCTGCGTATCTTATTTCTACCTTTTTAATTATATTTGTGTTGTAACCACCGCATAAACCTCTATCCGCAGTTATGCAAACCAAGTCGATACTCTTTACTTCTCTCTTGGATAATAGAGGAGAGTCGACAGCCTCAAATTGTACTCTAGATTGAATATTTTCTAAGACCCGTGCAAGTTTATCTGCAAAAGGTCTACTCTTAAGAACTTGATCTTGAGCTCTCCTAACTTTTGCAGCTGCAACAAGTCTCATAGCCTCCGTTATTTTTCTTGTATTTTTAACGGAAACGATTCGATCTCTAATCTCTTTAAGATTTGCCATGGTATCTCCTTAAATAAATTTAAACTGTGGCAAGCATTGATGATTTAACTTCATTTATCACCTCTTTTAGTGTCGCTTCTAATCCGTCATTTAATTTCTTTTCTTTAAGAACCTCTTCTATAAATTCTGCTTTATTTAACTTTAGGTATTCCCTAAGTTCAGTGGCAAATTTAGTAACATCTTCAACAGGAACCTCATCAATAAGACCTTTAACTCCTGCATAAACAACTGCAACTTGTTCTGCAAGGTTTAGAGGAGAGAATTGAGGTTGCTTTAATAACTCTCTTAGTCTTTTGCCTCTTTCAAGTTGTTGCTGAGTTGCTTCATCAAGATCAGATGCAAATTGAGAAAAAGCAGCTAGTTCATCAAATTGTGCGAGTTCTAATTTTAAAGTTCCTGCAATTTTTTTAATTGCTTTTGTCTGAGCGGCTCCTCCAACCCGACTAACAGAAATACCAACATTAATAGCTGGTCTTAATCCTGAGTTAAATAAATCTGCACTCAAGAATATTTGTCCATCTGTAATTGAAATAACATTAGTTGGGATGTAGGCCGAAACGTCCCCTGCCTGAGTTTCAATGATTGGGAGAGCTGTCATAGAACCGCCTCCCATTGCATCAGAAAGTTTTGCTGCTCTTTCTAGTAATCTACTATGCAAGTAGAACACGTCTCCGGGATAAGCCTCTCTTCCTGGTGGTCTTTTTAAAAGAAGAGACATTTGTCTATAAGCCTGAGCTTGTTTTGTTAGATCATCATAAATAACAAGTGTTGCTTTACCCTGATACATAAAATGTTCAGCAATTGCGGCACCAGTATAAGGCGCTAGGTACTGTAAAGCAGCTGGTTCTGAAGCCCCTGCACTAACTACGACTGTATAATCTAGGGCTCCTCTCTCTCTTAAGACCTCTACGATATTTGCTACTGATGCGGACTTCTGACCAATAGCTACATAAACACAAACTACGTCTTGACCTTTTTGGTTGATTATTGTGTCAATAGCGATCGCAGATTTTCCAGTTTGTCTATCACCTATAATTAATTCTCTTTGACCTCTTCCAACAGGAATCATTGCATCAATAGAAGTGATACCTGTTTGCATTGGTTCATGAACTGATCTTCTCTTGATTATTCCAGGAGCCATTTCTTCAATCAACCTAGTATCACTTGTTGGAATTTCCCCTTTCCCATCTATTGGTTGTCCGAGAGGATTAACAACTCTCCCTTGCATTGCTTCACCAACAGGAACAGATGCGATTTTACCTGTGGACTTAACGTTACTTCCTTCTTGGACACCAAGTGCCTCTCCCATTAAAACGGCCCCAACATTATCATCTTCAAGATTTAGAGCTATACCTTCGGTACCATCCTCAAATTCCAGTAACTCACCTGCCATGACTTGGTCTAAGCCATAAATTCTTGCGATGCCATCACCGATTTGCAGAACAGTTCCAACATTGCTTACACTTACAGATTGGTCATAATCAGTTATTTGTTGTTTTAAGATTGAACTGATTTCATCAGGGCGTATTGATACCATGGATTTAAGAATTTAAGGTTGATTTAAAAGTTACTTGGAAAGAGTTAAGCCAAGTTTTCTGATTTGTGAAGCAAGGGAAGCATCAATTACTTTTGATCCTACACTGGCGACGAAACCACCAATAAGAGATGGGTCGATTTTAGTTACAAGTTCTAATTTTTCTGTTCCAGCAATATTGATGATCTTTTTGGTAATTAAACCTTTCTGTTCATCAGTAAGCTCGACTGCAGAAGTAACAGTTGCCAAAGCAATATTACTATTTTCACGATAAATCTCTAAAAACCTATCAAGAATTGAAGTAAGAATTCCAATTCTTTGCCTATCGGCCAATAATTTTAAGAAATTCAGTAAAGAAGAATTAACCTTATTTGAGAAAATTTCAATAATGATTTTCTTCTTAGCATCTGTCTCTAAAATGGGAGAGGATAGTGCCTTCTCCAATTCAGGGGAATCATTTATTAATTCCAAGAGTTGTTTAACCTCAGAAACCATCTCTTCAGTTTGGGAATTTTCATTCACAACTTGAAGTAAAGCCTCTGCGTATGGTGTAGTAACTGAATTTAAAAGTGGCATTAGTTCACCTCAATATTATTAATTGATTGAGTTACCAAATTTTCTTGTGTTGTTTTATCAAGTCGATTTGGGAGAGAATCTAAGGCTTTCTTTATTGCCAGTTCAACAGCTTCTTTTCGAAGTTGAGAAATTGCTCTGGATGCTTCAGAGCTCTCATCAGAGATTGCACTTTGTTTAATTCGTGCCATCTCCTCTATCGCTTTTTTCTCACTTTCCATTCTGATTGATTCAGATCTTTTAAGGGAATCTGCTTTTATTTGAGAAGCTTTTTCTTCTGCTGAAGATAAATCTTTCTTCGCCTTTTCTAAAGCTTGAGTTGCATTTAGGAGTCGATCTTCAGCATCTTTTAATTCAAGAAGGATTCCTTCTCTCCTTTTTTGAAGCATTTTACCTAGGAAACCAGGCAAAAATTTATAAAGACCGAAAACTACTACAGCCCAATTAAGGATATTAGTTTCGAATAAATTGAAATTCAATCCAAAACCTTCTGTAGCTAAAAGGGTTAAATTCATTTTTCTAGAATCAATCTATTAACAATAAGTTCGCTAAGGTCATCAGCCTGTTTAGAAAGTTGATCCCGAGCAGCAGATGTCTGACTTTCAATTTCTAGTCTTGCTTTTTCTTTTGAAGCATTTGCTTCATTGTTAGCAAGTTCTAGTGCTTCTTTATAAAGCTTGTCAGATTCATCCTCAGCTTCGCTCACAATTCTTTGGGCTTCTGTACGAGCACTTTGAAGCTGAGTTAATAAATCAGCTTCTAATTTTTCAACCTCAGAAAGCTTATTTTTGGCCTCAATAATATTATTACTCACAAACTTTTCTCTTTTTTCTACAACATTGCCTACAGGCTTAAAAAAAAGAGAATTTAATATGTAAGTAAGCGCAACTATTTGTATCGCCATTAGAGGCAAAGTGGCATTTATATCAAATAATCCACCTTCTGCAGCACCAAAAAAATTAAAGGCCAACATATGATTCAGTTGAAGTTAAAAAATTAAATATAAATATTGCTAATAAGAATTAGAAGCAATATTAACTTTTAGGAAAAAGGATTCGCAAAAAGTAGTACCAAAGCCACAACTAATCCGTAAATTGTTAATGACTCCATGAAAGCGAAAGATAAAAGAAGAGTTCCTCTGATTTTACCTTCAGCTTCTGGTTGACGGGCAATACCCTCAACAGCACCTTGAGCTGCGTTACCTTGTCCAAGACCTGGGCCAATAGCACCTAGACCAACTGCTAAACCAGCAGCTACAACTGATGCAGCGGAAGTAATCGAATCCATAATTTTGAAATAAAGAGCTTAATACTTGTGATAATCTTTGTTGTCATACACGCTTGGACATTCTTTCTTTTAAGAATGGGTCTGATATTTTCAGACCTACGCGATTAGATATTTTGCCAGATTACAGACCCTTTGTAAAAGCGTCTGAATGTATTAGAAGAAAGCTAATGATGTTCTTCAACAGCTTCTCCAATGTAGTAGGCCGCTAAAGTTGCAAAAATCAATGCTTGAATTGCACTAGTAAATAATCCTAGAAACATAACAGGTATTGGGAGAATTAGCGGAACTAAAAAGACTAGAACACCAACAACAAGTTCATCAGCCAAAATATTTCCAAATAGCCTAAAAGAGAGTGATAAAGGTTTTGTAAAGTCCTCTAGAATTTTAAAAGGAAGCATAATAGGAGTTGGGTGAACATAATATTCGAAGTATCTCCAACCCTTATTGCTTAAACCTGCGTAGAAATAAGAAAGTGAAACCAATAAAGCCAAGGCTATAGTTGTATTGATATCTGCAGTAGGTGCTCCTAATTCTCCACTTGGTAACTTAATCAATCTCCAAGGAATTAAAGCTCCTCCCCAATTACTAACAAATACGAATAAAAATAAAGTACCTATAAATGGCATCCAATCTCTATATACTTTTTCACCTATTTGAGTCCTAGCAAGATCTCTTATGTAATCCCAGAGGAACTCAAGCAAGTTTTGAAGGCCTTTAGGATCATTTTCCATTTTTTTAGTTCCTAAAGAAATAAAAACTAATAACGCTCCTAATAAAATCCAAGATGTTAAAAACACCTGCCCATGAAGTCTGATATTTCCAATTTGCCAATAAAGATGTTGACCAACTTCTAATGATGCAAAGTTTGTTAGCAAGGAATTAAAGAACATTTGATTTGAAAAAAGGTTAGTAAATTTTGAGTAAAAAATTTACTTATGAACGTGAAAAATAAAAAATGAGTGAAGGTTTGTAAATGAAAAAACCTATGATTGCAGGAAAAATATCCAAAGATCCTAGCTTGCTCGCAAAAATAAAGAGGCAAACTGGAACTAATAGTTGCAATTTTGATACACCTGATGATTCCTTCCCAAGTTTGCCAACACTTTTAGCAAGCAAACGAAGGTAAAAAATACCGGCAATTGCACCAATAAAAATACTAAAACCAAAAGTGAATCCTAGAAAAATTCCAGTTATTGATGCCAATAAAATAGAAACAACAAAAGTAATTCCAAAAATTGATAATTGCAATTTTGTATATTCATCATTTTGAGAAAGCAAATTATTTATTTGATTGGCTATGCCAGATTTACTTTCTTTGATGATCGAATTATTCAAGGATTGAGGAAACTGCACATTCTCATTGGAACAATGCTCAAGTTTTTTTCTATTTGAGTCCACTGATGTGAACATAGTTTAGAAATCCTCTCTGAATGGGTTGAAGTAAGTATATAAACTCACGGAATCTATCACGGAGAGGTACCTTTTAGCTAGTTTTTTTCTATAAAAAATTAATTCTTAAGAATTATGATTAATGTATGGGCAATTTTTTACTTTGTTCTTTAAAAATAAAATTTACGAAAAGTTATCTTTTTAAATGCTTTAAAACTTTAAAAAATTAATAAAAGACTTGGCAAAGTCTCAATTAAACGTCTCAATAGTACATATTTCATATAAAAAAATTGGAGATAAGTCAGGGAAAAATTAAATATAAAAGAATTTCTAAAAGAAAAAAAACCAATAGTCCTTTAAAAAAAAATAATCAAGGCAAATTAAAATTAATAGAATCTATTTTTCCTTTGCCTTGGACGATATGGCCTTATGAAGCAAAAATCCTCGTTATCCTCGTTGCAATTTGGTCAATATTAGGAATATGCATTCTAGGATCGTCAAGTTGGTGGGTGGCTAGTAGAGAAATGGGAAATTGGGCTTATTTCTTAAAAAAACAAATTATTTGGACAATTCCAGGCATTGGTCTATTTTATTTCGTTCTTAATACGAGTATTAGAAATCTTTTAAAGTTTTCAAGAGTTATTTTTTATATTTTATTTTTCTTGATTTTTCTAACCAATATTAATGGAATTACAGTGAATGGCTCTTCAAGATGGCTAGTACTAGGGAATTTACGTGTGCAACCATCTGAATTAATAAAACCTTTTCTAATTCTTGAAGCTTCTAACCTCTTTGCTCATTGGAATCTGATAAAAAATGGTAAAAAATTAATTTCAATATTCTCCTATGGTTTATTAATTTTTTTTATTCTTAAACAGCCTAACTTAAGTACTGCATCATTAACTGGAATACTTTTTTGGGTAATGGCATTATGTGGGGGCGTAAAACTTAGCTCTCTTTACTCATTTGCTTCATTAGGATTCATAACTGGATGTATAAGTATTCTTAATAACGAATACCAAAAACTTAGAGTTACTTCATTTATTAATCCTTGGAAAGATCAAGAGGAAAATGGATTTCAATTGATTCAAAGTTTATTAGCAATAGGTTCAGGTGGTTTATTTGGCCAAGGTTTTGGACTGTCCATACAAAAATTACAGTATCTACCGTTCATGTATACAGATTTTATTTTTGCCATTTTTGCGGAAGAATTTGGTTTGTTGGGATGCACTTTATTCTTAGGATTTTTAGGAGTATTTTCCTATATAAGCCTAAGAATTAGCCTTAAGTGTAGGAACAATTACACAAAGCTAGTTGCTATAGGATGTGGTTTCTTGTTGACAGGTCAATCAATAATGCATATCGCTGTAGCAACAGGTTCAATGCCTACTACAGGCTTACCACTACCCTTCATTAGTTATGGTGGCAATTCATTAATTGCGTCTTTTTTTATTGCAGGGATGTTATTGAGATGTTCATTAGAATCGACAGGATTCATTGGAATGATTAGTACACGAAAGACTCTTAATTAGTTAGAATTTAAAGGATTAAATTCAAGCTATCGAATCATTTAACTTAGTTATTTCAGAATTATCTCAAAAGGGTAATCTGCTTATGCAGAATGGTCTTAATAGTCCTGGTCCATTTACTATATTTTTGGTTTTCAGCGCAGGACTTTTAACAAGTCTTGGGCCATGTTCATTATCATTACTTCCAGTGACAATTGCTTATATAGGCGGAACAGAGAAAAATAAATTTAAACTTATTAGTTTTTCAGGAGGTGTAGTTTTTTCACTTGTTGCACTGGGGGCTGCGAGTGGATTCTTAGGTAAAATATATGGGCAAATTCCATCTTATTACACTTCATTTGTTGCTCTAATAGCAATAATAATGGGTTTAAATTTATTAGGAATTCTAAAGTTTCAGTTTCCGAATGGACCTGATTTAAAAATAATTGAAGATAAAATACCAACATTTATAGCGCCTTTTGCCATAGGGACTACTTTTGGATTAGCTTCTTCACCTTGCATTACTCCAGTTTTAGCAACTCTTTTGGCTTGGGTATCGCAAGCTAAAAACCCTATAATATCTATTATTTTTTTATTTTTCTTTGGGATAGGCCAAGTAACCCCATTAATCATTGCAGGAGCTACTGCAGAAAACTTAAAGCAATTTTTAGCTCTTAGAAAATTTAGTCAAATAATTCCGACTTTAAGTGGGATATTTTTAGTTTCCCTAGGGTTATTAAATTTATTTTCAAATTGGATTTAAATGATTATATTTAAGAATCTAATTTTAAAAATATCAAGTTTAAGATTCGCTATATCGCTGATAATCTTCATTGCTATTACAAGTGGAATAGGTACTTTTATTCCTCAAGGTAGTAATAATAAATTCTATATTGATAATTTCGATAGAGCTCCCATTTTTGGATTTTTAGATGGAGAAAAAGTCTTAAAACTTCAATTAGATCATATATATACAAGCTTTTGGTTTTTATTTACATTAATTCTTCTTTGTATTTCTCTGGCAGCTTGTAGTTTCAGGAGGCAAATTCCTTCATTAAAAGCTTCATTACAATGGATTGAATATAAAAGCGAAAAAAAATTTAGCAAACTGCAACTAACTACAAGTCATCCAATCAATCAAGATGGAGAACATATATCAAAAGTTGATTTATTACTTAAAAAAAAAGGATGGAAAACATACAAATTTAATAGTCATATTTCTGCAAGAAAAGGGTTAATTGGAAAAATCGGTCCCTTAGTTGTACATATCGGATTAATAGTCTTACTTATAGGTTCAGCATATGGAAGTTTTACAAGTCAATCAAAAGAACAATATTTACTGCCTGGAGAAACTTTAGATCTTGTTAATGAGAGCACAAACTCAAAAGCCAATATAAAATTAGTAGATTTTTCTATAGAACGAGAAAGTGATGGTGTGCCCAAACAGTTTATTTCAAAATTAAATTTTTCTTCTGAAGATCTAAATTTAAATGAAATAAAAACAACCAAAGTTAATCACCCAATCAGGTTTAAAGGATTAACTATTTATCAAGCAGATTGGGCAATATCAAATGTTGTTTTAGAAATAGATAATATCCTTTATCAATTACAATTAAAGGAGATTCCAGAAATCGGTAATCAAGTTTGGGGAGTTTTAGTTGAATTAGGATCGGAGACTAAAAAAAATTTCCTTTTAACAATAGATAATGAAAATGGTCCACTTAAAATTTCGAATATAGAAAATTTTTCTGGGAATAATTTCTATATCAATGACGATCCTTTAGAAGTTAACTCTTCAAAGGTATCTCTGAAAAAAATAATCCCCAGCAGTGGATTAATAATTAAAAATGATCCGTCAATACCATTTATTTACTTTTCTTTTATCTTAATAATTTTTGGAACAATAATAAGTCTTATACCAACTAACCAATTATGGATTCTGGTAAATAAAGAATCACAAAAGTTATCTATTGGAGGCCTTAGTAATAAAAATCTAGTTGGTTTTAAAAAAGAATTTTTTAAATTGTCAGACGAAATAAAAAATTTTTAATTTCTTTTCTGCCCACTAAAAATATCTAACTGCATAGAAACATTTCCTCTGGGGTTAAATGCAGCATTTAAATGTATCCAGTGAGGTGAACCTTCATTCACTAAATCATCCATAATTCTATTCACAACTTCCTCATGAGATATTTTTATATCCCTAAAATTATTAATATAAAGCTTTAAAGACTTCAACTCATAGACTTTCAAATTAGGTTGATAAATAATATTTAGCTTTGCAAAATCTGGATAACCAGAAAAGGGGCACTTACATGTAAATTCAGGTAATAGAATAGAAATTTCATAAATTCTTTTCTTATTTGGATTATCGAAACAAATTATTTTTGATTCTTCAATAATTCTTTCACCATATAGCGGTCTTTGAGTCGAATCTTCTAATTTAGCTGTACTCATTTTTAGTAGAACTTTTTTACTAAACCTATATAAAAACTATATATAAAGATAAAAATTCGCAAAAGTATCAACAAATCTAAGTATTACAATTGACTAAGTCAAAAGATGTTAAATCTTATTTTTGTATCATCAGTAACATTCATAATGTCCGCCGAAAGGTTTATATGTGTTTAGTTCAATGAAAAATTAATGGACATTTGTTTGATAACTATCGATAACAACTTAAATAAATCTCTTCAACCAAAAACTGCAATTGGAATGTTATGGCTTCAAACACACTTTGAGAATGATCAGTGGGAAGCGTTGTCAAATAGTACAGTAATAATTTCTGAAGAAAATTCCCAACTATTAATTGAAGACGCGAAGAATGCAGGCCTTAATGTTGAATGTTTTTCTGATATTTCAATGTTGGATGTTTTCCCAAAAAACAATTAAAATAGGAATGTTCAATCTTTAATCATGAAGAAAATTGAAGCAATCATACGTCCATTTAAGCTGGAGGATGTAAAAATTGCATTAGTAAATTCCGGTATTGTTGGAATGACAGTTAGTGAAGTTAGAGGTTTTGGAAGGCAAAAAGGACAAGTTGAAAGATATAGAGGCTCCGAATTTACTGTTGAATTCCTTCAAAAACTTAAAGTAGAAGTTGTCGTAGAAGATGAAAAGGTTAATTCAGTCATAGATGCGATTGCTGAAGCAGCAAAAACAGGAGAAATAGGTGACGGAAAAATATTCATCACATCAATTGATTCAGTTGTAAGAATTAGAACTGGCGACAAAGACGAAGAAGCTCTTTAATTCAAAGAGTTTCTTTTACTAAATTTTGTATATATTCACTATTAATATTTTTATTTGATTGACTTCCTAAGGTCATCCAAGCTAGATATTCATGATTCCCAGCAGGACCTACCAGAGGAGAAGCTATCAAATTCTTTATATTCCATTGGAAATTCTTAGCAGCATAGATAACAGACTCTATAGCCTCAGTATGGAATTTAGGATTGCGAACAACACCTCCTTTACTGACTTTATCTTTACCTACCTCAAATTGGGGTTTAATTAAAAATATTCCCTCAATACAATCACCTTCTAATAAATTACCAATAGATTTAAAAACTAACTTTAATGAAATAAAAGACAAATCAGCAACAACAAAATTTGGTAATTCATTACTTCTAGATAAAAGATCATTAGGTTTTAAATTTCGAATATTAGTTCGTTCAAAAAGTATAACTTTTGGGTTATTTCTAATCTTCCATGCAGTTTGTCCATAACCAACATCTATCCCATAAACTAACTTTGCGCCTTGTTGCAATAAGCAATCAGTAAATCCCCCAGTAGAGATTCCTGCGTCAATACATATTTTGTCTTTTACTTTAATTTCAAGTTTTTTAAATGCCTCCAATAATTTTTCGCCGCCCCTTGATACAAACATAGGCGCGGAATCAATAAAAAACTCAGATCCAATTAATACTTGTTGTCCGGGTTTATCAAATATTTTCCCATTGATATCTCTAACCTTGCCCGCAAGAATTAAACCTTGGGCTTTTTGACGAGTTTCACATAAACCTCTATTTAGAATATAAAGATCTAATCTACTTTTTTTAATCATATATTAATCAATAAAAAAAGAATGAATAATGAACTTCTATAAGATTAAGATCCAAATTCTTTAATACCTTTCAATTTTAAATA
This sequence comes from uncultured Prochlorococcus sp., assembly GCA_902574405.1. Lineage (GTDB taxonomy): Bacteria > Cyanobacteriota > Cyanobacteriia > PCC-6307 > Cyanobiaceae > Prochlorococcus_A. The sequence continues at coordinate 17,136 of CACGMX010000016.1, forward strand.
AGAACTAAAAAATTACCCATGATTAACGAATGAATATATGCAAACATTTTTATATGTAAGCATTCTTTATTAGCCAGAAAAATGTTACATAGTAAAATAATAATCAGTCAAATATGTTCAATGGCAAGTACATCTTTAAAGGTATAGGGCAATAATTCGATTTTGTTATAAAGTTTAAGTTGATAATAAATAAAAATTGTGATCGAGCGTTACACATTACCCGAAATGGGGAAAATCTGGACTGAAAGCGCAAAATTCCAGAGTTGGCTTAAGGTTGAAATAGCTGTATGTGAAGCAAATTTTTCCCTAGGGAAAATCCCTGAGAATGCCATGAAAGAGATACGTTCAAATGCAAAGTTTGATGAATCTAGAATTACAGAAATTGAGAAAGAAGTTAAACATGATGTCATAGCATTTCTTACAAGCGTTAATGAATTTGTGGGAGATTCAGGAAGATACATACATGTTGGTATGACCAGTAGTGATGTACTTGATACTGGCTTATCTCTTCAGTTAGTAGATTCTTGCGAATTGTTATTAGAAGAAATTGAGAACCTTGAAAATGAGGTCAGATTATTAGCAAGGAAGCATAAAAATACATTAATGATTGGCAGATCTCATGCAATTCATGGGGAGCCAATTTCCTTCGGTTTTAAACTTGCTGGATGGTTAGCAGAAATAATAAGGAACAAGAAAAGATTGTTAACTCTGAAAGATTCTGTAGCATTTGGACAAATAAGTGGTGCAATGGGAACTTACGCTAATACGAATCCTAGAGTAGAACAAATAACTTGTGATTTACTCGGCTTAAAACCTGATACAGCAAGTACGCAGGTTATATCGAGAGACAGACATGCAGAATATGTGCAAACTATTGCACTAGTTGGCGCTTCTTTAGATAGATTCGCAACTGAAATAAGAAATTTACAAAGAACTGATGTTTTAGAAGTTGAGGAGGGCTTTACAAAAGGGCAAAAAGGAAGTTCTGCCATGCCTCATAAAAGAAATCCTATTCGAAGTGAAAGAGTAAGTGGTTTAGCAAGAATTTTGAGGAGTTACGTCTTAACAGCACTTGAAAATGTTCCACTTTGGCACGAAAGAGATATAAGCCATAGTTCAAATGAACGTATCATGTTACCTGACGTATCAATCTGCTTGCATTTTATGCTCAGGGAAATGCAAGATATAGTAAGCAATTTAGAAGTTTATCCAAAAAATATGCTCAAAAATTTAAATATATATGGTGGTGTAATCTTTAGTCAGAAAGTTTTACTTTTGCTTGTAGAGAAGGGCTTGTCAAGAGAAAAAGCTTATAGCTTAGTACAAAAAAATGCGCATCAGGCCTGGAATACTCAGAATGGGAATTTCAAACAAAATATAGAGAGAGATAATGAAATTATGGATTTTATTGATCAAAGTGACTTAGAGGAATGTTTTAATCCTTCAATTC
>CACGMX010000017.1 GCA_902574405.1 uncultured Prochlorococcus sp.
TCGCAAACTCAAAAATATAAATCAATAGATATTAATTTAATAAAAAATATAATAGCTTTTTTAATTTTTATACCTGCTTTTATCAATCTAAGTTCTACAACTGAATTAAAAAACATATTTATTCTACTAATTAGTGGAATAATAGGTATTGGTTTAGGTGATACTTTCTATTTAAAGTCACTAAAAGCAATTGGCACAAGAAAAACTTTATCTATAGAAACTCTTTCTCCGTTAATGGCAGCTTTGTCAGGGGAATTTTTTATTAATGAGAATTTAACAACTAAATCATGGGTTGGAATAATTATAGTAACGATATCGCTATTCATAATTCTCAGAAAAGGTAACGATTTTAAAGAGGAAGACTCCTCTTTCTTAGAAAAAAATAACTTTAAGATTTTTGCTTTTCCTTTTTTATCAGTTTTATGTGCTGTTCTTGGAGGTCTTTTATCAAGGATGGTTTTCCTTCAAAGCAAATTATCTCCTTTCCTTACAACTGAAATAAGATTATTAGGTGCAATAATTTTTTTGATTAGTCTAAAAGGATTTAAGATTAATTTTTTCTTAAAAAACATAGACAAAAAACAACAAAAAAGATTTATTATTTCAATACTTCTTGGAACGAATATAGGAATATTTCTACAACAAGTTGTGTTTAAAACCCTTCCCATAGGAGTAGGATGGGCTTTATTAAGCATATCTCCAGTAATTTCCTTATTTTTTGCTAAGACTGAGGAAAGAGAAATTACCAAAAAAATAATATTTTTTACTTGTTTTTTATTTTTTGGCTTGACATTAATAATTCTTTAATCTCTGAGTTAATGTAAAAAATACTCATGTTAATAAAAATCAAATTAAATAAAATTACCCTATAAACACTCAAAAAAATGAAAACATTAAAGAAAAAAAGACTCGGAACATTGGAAGTTTATGTAATTTTTTTAAGCTGCATTTATGCAGGCTTTATAGGTTATAAATCTCTATTAAATTTTTTATTTACTTGGAATTAATTAATTCTTTCTAATGATTTAATCAACTTACCTCCATCTTGGTCATCATCATCATTTGAAGCGAAAAATAAAAAAAAGATTCCTAAAGAAGCTATGGATAGCGAAATTGACAATACAGAAAGCTCATCCATAAATTAGAAATTTTTTTTATGTTAAACGAAAAAAAATAAAAGACAGTAAAGAAATACACATTCTCGAAAATAAATATTTCTTTTATTTGTAAAATGAAAAAAAACATTCGGACTATTTCGTGAAAGTTCTAATAACTTCCCCATGTAGTGCAAGCGTAATAATTCAGTATGGAATAAAAAGTTGGCCTATATGGGAATGTGAGCCAAGCAAATTTCAATGGAATTACGATGACAAGGAAATCTGCTTAATTATTGAAGGTGAAGCGAAAATAAGTACCCAAAACGGTTACATTTACGTGATTAAAGCTGGAGATCTAGTTGAGTTTCCTGCTGGACTTAACTGCGAATGGGAAGTAACCAAAAGTATTAAAAAACATTATCGATTAGGTAGCTAATTTTAAGAAAAAAGATTTTTTCTTCTTTACTGTTAAGTCAATGTAGATAAAATATGGTTAATAAATAATTTTCAAGAAGGAAACTAATATTATGCCTTTTACTGATCAAGAATATTTTGAGGTTATTGAAAAAAACGAAATAGTAAAAAAGGCCTTTGAAAATATTAAGCAAATTTGCATTGATTTACAAAAACAAACAAATTGTCCTGAAGAGGATCTAAAAGATTTTCTTGAATTTATTTCTAAACAATGGAATAAGTAATAATTAAAAATCCTTTTAAATACTAAATTTAAAATTTCAATTTAGTTTTCTGCGACAACAAGTTCTAATCTAATTCCTTTTTTGGTTTTGTATTGATACTGGAAGTTCCCTTAGCAGCAGAAACAAAGAAAAAGAAGCCTACAATTCCTGATATACCAAATATCGCAGCCAAAGGATCAAAAGTGAAAGAAAACATAGAATTTATAAAATCAAGATAAATAATAGTTTTTGAATCAAAATTGTACAATTATTGTTAAGTATAAAAAATAACAATCGCGCGATTCATTATGTCATTATTAGTTTCTCAGTAGGTTCAAAAAAATTATTATTTAAATTGATTTTAAGAATAAAAATATTTATACATACCAAAGATCTATTCTTGCTAAAGAGAAAAGTTTTTAAAAAATATTTGTAGAAATATTGAATAAAACACTACCCAGAGGATCCACAATTGTTGTTTCTTTAGATTAATATCGAATTATGACAGATTTTTACTCAGCTTCTTCCTCAGTAAGTCCTTTTATAGCAATATCATGGTGCCTTTATCCAGTAGCTATACTTGTAATTATTGAATTACTTTTGGGGGGTGGGTTCGATGATGACAATAATGACGATCAAGATGGTGGAATGTTAATACCTGCTTACTCTTCATCAGACGTTTAATTTTTTGAATTTTAAATTAAAGAGTCATAAAGAATTTAATTAAATTGGCCAACAATATTGATACAACTCATATTTCTCTAATTACACTTACCATACTTATGATAACTTCTCTAACCTGGCTCGTATTAAGAACCCTTAAGGAAGGCAGAAAAGCTTTAACAGAAATTAATAAGGACAGATCGTGAAATACAAAAACATTTAAAAATGTAAAATTTGATTAGATTTAAAAGTCTTAGTAACTAAATAGATATATTCCAAAATTTTAAAAACTTTTCCTTCTCAAAGTTTGGGAAAAGCATAAAAAACTTAAATAAATACTAGAATTTGTTTGATTGCTAAGTCAAAAAATTACCAATCTGTTGAAATCCCATTTTATGAAAGGCCCTCTTTGTTATTACTTTAATTAATAAAAATGCATCTAAATTCTTTACTTTATATTTGTTCTATATCTTTATTCATTTATATAATGGCGCTGTTTTGGAGAGACTTGCCAAATCAAAAAAAGTAAATAAATAATTAATATTAAATTTATTGCTTATCAAAATAAATTGAGTTATTAATTTAATATTGGATTTAATTTTTTTATATAAATGCTAAAAGAATCTTCAAATAACAATAACAAAAATATATTCTCAGAAACTACAAGTATTGAAAAAGAAAAGATGATTTGTAAAGACGGATTCTGTTCATTACCAAATCGAGATGAGCGCCCAAAACAAGATTCAAATGATATGAATTTATTTGATCCTATTTAGTAAATAAAAAACATTTTGAGAAATTGAACATTAAATTGATAATATTAAATTCTTTGAATTTTTAATATATGCTTAATAACTTTTTTAATGCATATAAAGAGTTTTGGATTAAAGCTACAGAATTCAAAGGTTTCACATCTCGATCAGACTGGTGGTTAGTTCAATTAGCGAATCTTATAATTTCTTTACTAACTATCCCAATATTTTTAAAAACGTTTGGTTTCAATGCTTATGGATTAGTTTGTGTTGTTCCTCAAATAGCTATTGATATAAGAAGGATTAGAGACTTTGGAAAAGATTGGAAATGGATCTTTATTAATTTAATACCTATCTTCGGATGGATCTTGTGGTTCATCTGGATAGGATTTGGAAAGACTGGTAATGCGAAAAATAAACTTATGTAGAAATTAACTCCTCATTTTTTTCTTTTTTTAAAATCTACAAATCTTACCTTGTTTTTAATTTCTATTTGTTTTTCAAGAATTCTAAAAACATGCATCTCGCATTCGGTTAATTTAAGAAACTGATCGAGTGTATCTTTATCTTCTTCATCAAAATCTTCGAACACTTGTGATATAGCAGTACTATTTCTAGAAATAAAATCCTCTGCTACATCTCGAGGATTCTTTCCAGATTCGAAATCCTTAAAAGCTTCATAAGAATTAAGTTCCGTCGTTAACCATTTAAACCATGGTTCATTTTTATTATGTTTTTTATTTATGGTTTTCTTCATGAAATTTTTTTTACTAATTTAATCATTATTAGTTATTCATTCTTTGACAGCTGTACAAATACTTATTTAAAAAAATTCCTAGCATAATTACCATAAAGCTTCTTAAAGAATAAGTATTTATTACTCATTTTTTTGTTTATGAGATAGCTAGAATCTATTTTTAGTAAAGTAAATTGTCAATTCCATTTTACGACTTTCCTTCATCTCCAATTTTAATAATTGGTGCTCTTGGCATTGCAGTAGCAATAGCAGTTTTTTTTGTCTCTTTCCAAAAATATTTCAATTCTCCTTTGAACAGAGAGCTTGCAGAAAAGAAAAAAGCCTTAATTAAGGAACAAAAAGAATTAAATGAAAGATTAGAAAAAATAGAACAAGATTTAAAAAATTTATAAAAAATTACTCTTAATATCGATGAGTTAATGATCTCGAATTCAAGACCTTAATTTTTTTAACAGGAATTTTGGTCTATAAGGAGTTATGGATAAAGATCATCTTATTGAGTTAATTTCTAATAGTCTTCTTTACGAGGGTAAAAATTCTGACTCTACTAAGAATCTTAGTGACTTTAAAAACTACTTAGAGAGATTAAATCTAGATCAATTGAGAACTATGTCTAAAGAATTTATTCTTTAGTATGCTTTTTAAAATTTTTTATTGTTTATTAAATAATCAATACTTTTTAAAAATTGTTAGTATCAAAAAAATAAGAGGAATATGCCTAGAGTAAATAGAGGTGAATTTTTAATAAAGCCATTTCTAAAAAGAAATAATTTTAGAGCTTCTTATCAAATTATTTCTACCATCTTTCCGATAATCTCAATTTGGTTAATCATCCACCACATAATAAATCAGCCTTTTTCATTATTGATTAAAGGATTCCTATTAATACCTTCGATAGTGCTTCTAACTCTATTCTCTTCTAGAACATTCTCATTAATGCATGATTGCGGTCATAATTCTCTTTTTACAAAACGGAAATTAAACCGCTTCTTTGGATTTTTACTTGGCTTGGTTAATGGTATTCCACAAAAGTCATGGTCGATTGATCATGCATTTCATCATAGAAATAATGGAAATTGGGAAATATACAAAGGGCCGGTAGATGTTTTAAGTCTTGAAGATTATGAATCCCTTACTAAAAGAGAGCAAATATTTTATAAAGCAAGTCGAAACTGGATGATGCTTTTCCCTGGCGGGTTTTTTTACTTAGTTTTAAAACCCAGATTAGGACTTGTTATTATTATTTTTAATTTAATTAAAGATATATTGAAAGAGACTTTTATCAAAATAAAAAACAGACAAATTTCTCAACTTCTAGCTACTAATTCAAGAGTCAAACCACCTTTTTCTGATTATGGAGATAATTTCGGCGAACTAAGTGAATTAATAATCAATAACATAGTAGTAATAATAGGGTGGATTTTTATGTGTAAATGGTTGGGGTTAGTTTTTTTCTTGTCATTTTATTCCATTGTATTAACATTATCAGCAGCAATTTTAATATGTGTTTTTTTCGTACAACACAACTATGAGAATGCATATGCAAAAAATACAAAAAATTGGGATCTCATCGATGGAGCTATTTTAGGTAGTAGCAATTTAGATATCCCTAATTGGCTAAATTGGTTTTTAGCAGACATATCCTTCCACAGCATTCATCATCTCTCTGAAAGAATACCAAATTACAACTTAAGAGCATGTCATAAAGCAAACATTCATTTGCTCCAGCAATCAAAGTTCTTAAAATTAAGCGATTTTTCAAACTGCTTCAAATATATTATTTGGGATAATAAAAATGAAAAATTAATTCCCATAAATTAATACCTAATTCAACCTTCTTCTTAATTTTCTTTTTAGAGGAATACTGCTATATGCATGAGTACCAATAGATGGGGGCAAGTCATTCTTTAAAGGATGCATAAATGCATTTGCCATACTCTCTAACATTTTCGAAAGCCAATTAATTACTGATTTCATTTGAAAATCTAAAAGTGTACTTTTTTATCATCTAACTAAATTACTTAAAAGTAAATCAGTCTTTATGCTGATTTTTTTGGGAGATTTGCTTACACCTTTAATATTAAATAATCAAAAGTGTGTTTCATTTATCTTTTAAAAGAAGAATAATACTACCTTTTCAAAGGCAAACCAGGTGAAATATAGGTTTAGTAAATAATACTTATTTTTACTAGTTCACTTAATAAATTTAATTATTGAGCATAATTTCGTGCTATATCTCTATTCCAAATAGATCTAACAATATTATGAATGATTCAATTGTTTCTACTAACCAAAATTCAGAAATAGACTCTATTAATTCATATTTTGAATGTATTACGGAATGCAGTATTGTAGATGGTCATCAAGAATGTATTACTCGTTGTCTAGAAATTCACTTAAAAGGTGATTATCAAAATGAATAAAAAAAATTCACCTCAAAGGAAAACAACTTTGAAATGGAACTCGAACGGAGAGCTTTCGGAAATTGATATGTTGAGAATCTTAGAAAAGATATCATCTAATCACCTTAATCAATGCGAATTAACATGCGAGTCTGATCAAGGGTAAAAATTATTATTTCTTGAACTTTTCAAATTATTAATTATGCAAATAAATCTGATCCTAATTTCAGGATAAAATTTTTTAGTGATTACTTTTAAAATTAAAAATGTTTTTATTTAGCTGCTTTTTAAATAGTCTGAAACAATACTAGATTTAAAATGTTTTTTCAATACTTTTGATAAAAAAAGTCTAAAGGATTTTGTATACAATAAATATTTAATAAAAAAGTTTTGAATCAAGTTAAAGAAGATTTCATAATATCTTTGCTTTTTTTTAAAATCAATTATTTGAACTCCTACCTTTTTTTAAGAATGTTTTACTAATTTCTTTTTTTGTTAGTTGAATCGGTTTTACTAAACTTGAATCACCATGAGTTGGACAATAATAAGTCATAAGCATCCATTTTTTTTCTTCATCCATCTGTAGTCTCTATAAAAATACTTTTAATATCTAAAACGAATTATGAAAAAATTGATATTTTTTAATCTTTTTTTCTTTTTTGCTTAATAATTTAGTGAAAATTTTGAATCTATTTTCCTAAATAGATATAAATACGCATGACTTTTAAAAATAATCCTGCTATTTATTAATAAATTCAAAATTTTTCATGTCTCTAGAATCTATATTGATGGTAATTGCTCCAATCTGTCTTTTTACAGTAGGAGTTATTGTTTTACCTATTTTAGTAAAACCACGTAAACAATCTGGTTTACCAAAGAGGTATATAAGAGGTCTTTAAATTAAATAGATAAGTTAAAGAGATTGAGATAAAAAAATAAAAAATGTTACCCACAAATAGTTTTATTTGAAGATGAAATTAAAATCGTAAAGACTTTATCGAAAAAAAATATAAATTCTTTTCATTATGAGATCCTGTGATGGATAATAGAATATATAAATTCACTTTTATTTAACAAAATTCTTAACTAAAAAAATTTGAGTAATATAAAAATTTCAGGTCTTAAAGGCCAAGCGCTTGTAATAGAGGATAAAGATATTCCAAGCATAAAAGAATTTCAGGATGTCATCCCGGATCACTACTTTAAGTCCAATACCAAAACTTCATTGAGGTATCTTTTCCAATCGGCTTTAATTCAATCATTAGTAGTTGCGATAGGTTTATCTATTCCATTTACCCCAAAAATGATCCCAATTTGGATTATTTACGCATTATTATCAGGTACCACTGCAATGGGATTTTGGGTAATTGCCCATGAATGTGGACATGGAGCATTCTCTAAAAACAAGACATTGGAATCCATAACTGGTTATTTACTGCATTCATTACTTCTAGTGCCTTATTTTTCTTGGCAGCGTTCTCATGCTGTTCATCATCGATTCACAAATAACATAACCAATGGAGAAACTCACGTCCCTTTGGTCATTAAAGGAAATGGAGTTACAGAAAAAGTTGGAGGAGAAAAAGAATTACAATTTTCAAATTCCTTAGGTAAGAAAAATTATGGAATTCTTCAACTTTTTTTACATCTAATATTCGGCTGGCCTGCTTATTTACTTACGGGTAGTACAGGAGGCGTTAAGTATGGAACTTCAAATCATTTTTGGCCAATCAAACCATTTTCCAAGGCATTATGGCCATCAATATGGGCCAAGAAAGTTTGGATATCAGATATTGGTGTAGGTTTGACATTATTGGGCATTGTTTATTCAGTTTTCAAGTATGGATTATTTCCAGTAATTGCATTGTATTTTGGTCCTTTATTAGTGGTTAATTGTTGGCTAGTAGTTTATACATGGCTTCATCATACAGATTCAGATGTACCTCATCTTTCAAATGCAGGATTTTCCTTTATGAGAGGCGCATTTCTATCTATTGATAGGCCTTACGGTAGAGTCCTTAATTTTCTTCACCATAATATAGGTTCCAGCCATGTCGTTCATCATGTATGTCCAACGATCCCTCATTATCATGCAAAAAAGGCAACTGTCTTAATTAAAAAAGCCTTCAAAAAAGCATATCTCTTCAATCCTGATCCAATACACAAATCCTTATGGAATATTGCTTGCAATTGCGTTGCTGTTAAGTCAGACATCAAGAGAGGAAGATATATATGGCAATCTTCATACAAAATGGTGGACTAAAAACACAATAATCATCAATTTTTTTATCACATTAATTTGCGCAAATCTGAAAAGAATATAAAAGAATTAACAATAACAAATTTTTCATCTTATAAAACAATGTGAATCTAGTAATTTCATGAGTGGTGACAATTTGCATGGTAAGCAGCCTATTAAATTTTATTCGGAAAAAATAACACTTACAAAAGTTGAATTATTAGAAAGACAGTTGAGTTTAGGTGAAAAAATTTCAGATTTAGATAAAAAGTATAAAGAATGGAGAAAAAAACTATCAGGTTGATCATCTCTAATATGATCAATTTTAATAACTTATTGATATTTGTTTTTGACTTATCAAGAAACCTTTCTGAAAATTATTGAAAAATTATTTGCCGGCATCCCAATAATATCCTCTTGAGAAAAACCATTTTTCTTACTCTCATCCCAAACTTCCTCTAGATTTTTAATACCCCAAAGATGATTTTGCATTTTTAATGAATTATCGAAAAAATAATTACTTTCACTTGTATGCTTATTAAAAATTTTAAATGGCCCATACAAAATCAAAAATTGTCCCTTTTTAAGTAATTTTCCTGACTCTCTAAAGAGTGCTACAGTACAAGACCACTTTGCTACTTGAATCATATTTATAGATACTATTCCTTGCAAAGAATGAGCTAATCTCAATGGAATTTTCCATGGAATTTTTTCTACATCAATCTCAAGAGGCTGGGGCATTTTCTTACTTAGTTCTTCATACTCAATCCAAGAACTTATACTTTTTCTATGTACTAACTCTGGGTCACTTGTTTGCCAAATTATTCCAGGAAAGCGTTTTTGAAAAACCACTCCATGTTCACCGCTTCCACTACCGATTTCCAAAACTGAACCTTTTTTTATAATTCTGGATAGTACATCACCAATGCAGTCTCTATTTCTTTGAGTTGCCGAAAAAAAAAGTCTATTATCCAAAATTAAAAAAATTTAGCGCTTCAGTAAAAAGAATAATTCTAAAATATTTGATTATTTAACCTTTCTCAATTTAGGAGTCTTGAAAAACATTATTTTAAGGCTCAAGAATAATATAGAAACTGAAAGAGCAGGCAAGATATAAAGTATTAAATCAGAACTAATTAGTGAAGGAATCCTTCCAAAAATTAAATGCAAGTAGTAAGTCTCCAGTGACATAATTTTATATATATATCTAATTGATTAATAGCAATTATTTGAATTCTAAAAACTAATTTTAATCAAAAACCAAAAATTCTAAAGAAAAGAGTCAGCCTGTATCCCTACTAGCTGACTCTATTAATATAATAATTTAAATCACCTCTAAATGAGGATAAACCTCTAAAAAAACAAGGTTAAAAGCTTATTTATTTTTTCAAATTTAAAAAATTAGAACAAAAATAAAAATATCGATAAAGTATACTTCGACACATATATGTAGCAGTTTTTAGATTTTCCTAATAAAAAAAAGGAATAATCTCTAATTTTCTTTACATTATTAAATAAATATGTTATATTTATTTACAATTACTAAAAAAAAATGACTCCAGAAGCAGAACGTTTTAATGGTTGGGCTGCAATGTTAGGTTTCGTTGCAGCAGTCGGTGCATACGTCACTACAGGACAAATCATTCCTGGTTGGTTCTAATGAAAAATAACGAACCAAAAATAGTTGAAAAAGAAAAAATCGTTGCTGAAAAGCTTAATGGTAGATTTGCAATGATAGGTTTTGTTGCTCTTGTTGGAGCATATTTAACTACAGGACAAATTATTCCTGGTTTTATTTAGTATAAATTCTCTTTTTTAAAGCCTAATTTGTAAAAAATTAGGTTTTTTTTTGGAAATTTTTATTGATAATAAATATTGTTAATTAATTCAGTTTTGAATATCCTATTTAAACGAAAAAGTAAGCTAAAACCTGTATAAAAACATAATCTAAATTGATATTTTAAAAATAATATTAATTTGCATATTATTCTTATTTAAAATTTAAATTTGTCTGTTAAATAATGCTATCTTTATCAAGATAATTCGAGGATTTAATGAGAGTAAAACTTGAACCAGAGACGGCATTCATTGGTAAGAAGTTTGCCTATATATTTCTAGGAATAATATTTGGCCTAAATGCCATAACTTTTATTTGGTATTTCGTATTTTCAAATTTGAAATGAAATTTAAATTTTTCATTTAAAAAAAATTAAATAACCTTTTCTAAAGAAAAGTATATAAAACAATAGTTATTTAAGAATTAAAAAATTCCTGGAATGATCTGACCTGTTGATACATAAGCACCTAATAGTGCAACGAAACCTACCATCGCCCATCTACCATTTACTTTTTCTGCATTTTGAGGATATCCATCGTAAGAAACAGTTTCATCAATATAAGGCCTAGTTTCTGATGGGAACATATTCTGTCTTCCGCCAGATTCCGTAGTTACTCCTGATTTTGTCATTAAAAAGAAAATAATTGTTAATTAAAGTAACACAAATATTAACTTATGTAAACCAAAGCTTTAAAGCAATTTGCCAACATAAGGTTTCTGCTTAAGAAAATAAAAAAGCCCCTATTTTTTTTTATCAAATCACTTTTTATTATCAAGCTCGCAGATTAATTGTTAAAAATAAGCATTTATACTCACAGTAAGTAATTTTACCTAATAAGATATTAATAGCATTTTGGAAGTGCTTAGCTGGTTAAATCAGAAATCCTGGATTAACTATGTCGTCATGAGCTTGCCAGTGGGATACTTGCAAGCTCTTTCAATTTTAAAAGTAAAAAAATCTAGAATATATATAATTATTTGACCTTTTGAATAAAATCTTCAAGACTAGAAACTAATGTCAAAGATTTATTTATTTGCTAAATAGAAAATAGACTGAACGAAAAGTATGTCTTTAGATTTTATTTTAATACCATCTTGTATTTTGATTATCCTTTTTCTTTTAAATCGCGAAAATATGATCTACAAAAACAATCAAAAGGTTAAGTAATTGCATTAGTTTGAAAGAGGTTTAATACTAAAGACAAAAGATCGAAAAATTTTTGTTTTTTGTTTGAAAATAATAGATTTTAAAACTGCTGATTTTAAAATTTTTTGAATCTTAGAGGATTTAATCGGAAAACTATATCAACTTTTTTCTAAAAATTAATTTTTCCCAATATAGTTTTGAATTATTAATTTGTCCTAATTTTTGTTTGCAGTGTATGCAATTGCATTCGTATATTACAGTTTTATTTTTCATGCTTTAACCCTTTTTTTTAAAGAAACCAAATTTTTTGTTTTTTTGCAAGTGTTAATAAATTATTTTTCTGATTTATTATTTATGCTTAAAGAGTAATATATTTTTCTTAACTTTCAATTTTATATTGTTTTCTAAATCATTGTTATTTTATAATGTTAAAAAAGGTAATAAAAATCAAATAAATTTCTTTGAAACTTTCAAATCAATCACTAATTAAAAAAACTTTTAACAAAATAATTTCTCCTTGGTATTTACTACCTTTAATTGATAGATGGTTATTAGGGCAAATTATACCTCCTATGATATTTGCAATTTCTGCTTTTACTGTTATTTCATTATCTGTTGGGGTAATGTTTGATCTTATAAGGAAAATAGTTGAATTTGGTTTACCTTTATTTTTAGCTTTAAAAGTTCTTTTTTTTAGTTTACCCAGTTTTTTAGTCTTATCATTCCCAATGGCAGTTTTACTTTCAACATTATTAGCCTATGGAAAATTATCAAATAATTCTGAATTATTAGCATTGAAATCTTTGGGTATAAAAACTTCAAGAATTATTGCTCCAGCTATTGCTCTTTCAATATTTATGACAGGATTAACTTTTTACTTTAACGATAATTTAGTTCCTGAGAGTAACAAATTAGCAGAAACTACATTAAGAGCAGGAATAGGGAGTTCATTTAACGGCGAACGAGGAAAAGATAATATTATGTTTTCTAGATATGGATCTAGGATAAATGCATCAAATAAAAAACCCACACAAGTAAATACTTTTCTTACTCATATATTTTATGCTTCATGGTACAAAAATAACACTATGGGGGGAGTTACAGTTTTAGATTTTTCTAGGGAAGATATTCAACAAATTTTAAAGGCAAAGACTGGAATATTTGACAAAAAAAACTCTTCTTGGATATTTTCTGATGGGAGTATTGTAACAATTGATTCAAGCGGACAAACTACAAATATTCAATTTAAAGAATATACATATCCATTTGTAGAAGGACCTATGGAGTTAGCGAAGGTACCCAAGGATGCAACTGAAATGACTTTAAAGCAAGCAATACAAGCAGAAAAGATTTATAAAAAGACTGGAAACTTGAAGGAAATTAGAAGAATTAAAGTCCGCATTCAAGAAAAATTCACCCTGCCCTTTGCATGCTTGGTATTTGGTTTAATAGGGAGCAGTCTCGGATCTAAATCTAACTTAAGATCTTCAAAAAGTCAGGGATTTGGATTGAGTGTAATTCTTATCTTAATTTATTATGTAATGTCATTTATATTTAGTTCGTTCGGAGTAAAGGGAATTTTACCTCCAATTTTTGCTGCATGGTTACCTGTCTTAATTTCTCTGGGAGGTGGAATTTATTTACTAAGAAAATCAAGCTCTTTTTAGTATTTTAAGAACATGAATATAATTTATTAGCAAAACTTTTTGTAATTATAAATGCCTAGATCCTCATATCCCTTATATTTTTTTATAACCATACCAATCAGGATAATTGTTCTCTTTAATAGAATTTTTATCTGGGATTAATTCAATTTCCCAATTGCCTATCTTCTTTATTACTTCACAATCAACACAACTAATTAATATTTCTAAAGAAGCAATATCATCTTTATGCTTTTTTTTACAGCCAATTAGCCATTTAGATTTAGCTATATTTTTTGCTTCTATTTTATTTGAAGCTGTAACTAATCCAAATTCATGTTGTTCCTGCATAGAAGTTGGTAAATAGCCTCCAATATTTACAAACCATAAATATTTTTGAGCGTTTTTTTTTCTAACTAATTGCCTTTTTTCTTTTTTATCCTTTTCAAAATTAATTAAATTAATCTTATAACCATCTATAAATTTTATTTTTTTATAGCTATCAATATGCAAACCTTTTGGAGATCCAAACCAATCCTTTTTTAAAGCATCGAATGTATCTTCGATTTTAGATCCAACAACCCATCTAACATCATGTATTTCAATGTTAGCTTTTTTTGATCTTCCACCAAGAACAACTAAAAAAAGGAAATTATCTTCTAACTGTTTCACTTAAAAAAATTAAAATTTACTAAGAATCTAATTTTAATTATCAAGATTTACCTCAGATTATGACATCAAAATTGACCTTAATTAAACCAACCTTTTTTCTTTGCTTTAACTTTTGGTGAAGTCTGAATTTTTGGTGATTCATCAACTCTACCTTTAATAATCATTAAAGGAACTATTGCCCACAGAGCTAAAAATAATATCCAAAATAAGTAAATGTTCATAGTATTAAAATCCATTTAAATAATATTAAAGTTATTTGGATAATATCCGTGAATTTCTTTTTAATGTTCAAATTAAGATGTATAATAAAAATTTTTTTTAATCAAAGCTACAAAATTATAAAAAATAAGAATTAAAAATATTTTCCTGCGATTAGAAATGATCACACTCAACAAAACCACTGCTTTGCTTTAGGATATGCAGAGTGCATTAACATAATGACACGATAAAAGACTTTTCGTGAATAATTAAAAATACTTGATCTTTTATAAAATTTATTTAACGAAGTTTAAAACGAATGAAAAAATGTGATTTATGTCATAAGCCAGATAAAATTCACTACAGAGTTAAATCCCTAATTCATAAAAATTGGATTTTTTGTTGTAAAGAATGTTGGAATATAATTTCTAAACATAATAATTATTCCTACGGTGGCACAAGAAAGTCAAAATTATAAATTTTCCTGAAAACTAACTTGAAAAAACAAGCAAATTATTAAAGGATAGGAAATCTATAAAATTACGTTAAATGAGAAGTTGATAATTAATGATTATTTATGAAATTTACCAACAAAAATAACTTTCTTTTTTAAATTTAATTTATTTTTATATTGTACTTTTTTTAATAGTGTTTTGTCTTATTTTGCTAAACCTAACTTTATAGTCTATGACGAATAGTTTGATAATGATTTAAAAAAAATAACCGCTAATAAAAAAAATAGCAGAATAACAAAAATTTCAAACATACATGAATTTTTTTATGAGCAATCGAATTACAAAGTTGGGGCCTCTGAAAATAACTTACAGATAGATATTAATGAATATAGGGAAGAAATAGTTAATAATTATTATTTGGAAAAAAATTCTGAAAAATATGATGCATTATCAAATAAAAAATTTCTATTCTTTGGAAAAATTACAAAAAACAAACTTAACTTTAATATCAATAATAAATTAATTTATAGCTTATCAATTTTTGGATTTGTAATCATATTGGGATTACTGCTATTTTTTATTTCGAAATCAAAAAAAAATGAAACGACCATAACAAATACATCAATTTTATTAGAAAAAAGATTTTGATTTTCTAAAAAAAATCATTAATTTCTTTTTTTATAGATTTATATTCTAAATTAATTCCTTTAATAAATTTATCTACTTCTTTTTTAGTATTCTTATATTCATTTATTTTTTGTTTGGTTTTCTCATAGAAAATGGATTCAAATTTTCCTGGACTTACCTCCTCAATCCAATATCCTGCTAAACAATAAATTTGATTTGGAACAATATTAATAATAGATAAGTTTTTGGAATTTTTATATTGATCAATTATCTTATTAGCGAAAGTACCTTTAGTTTTGTTAGTCCCAAATAGAGTAATATCTTTTGCTAAAGACTTAAAATTCTTCGATAGATACTTACTTTTTTCTAATGTATTTCTAGAAATTATTTTTTCTAGAGAATAACAATAATCGAAAAAATTAGTATTTTCTTTTTTTGAAGGATATATAGTTATTAGAGAACTAAAAAGTAAAAAAGAAGTTAAAATAAATTTTCTAAACATTTTATTTTAATGAAATTTATCATTTCATAAATATAAAAAGACAATTCATAAATTACTATTAATTACCTTAAAAAGATTCACATTAATTAAAAAGATTTCTATTTATTGAGCTAAACCTCTTTGAGATAAATTTAAAAGTATTTCGGACTAAAAAAGAATTTATAAAAAGGTTAAAAATTTTTTCTTATAATTAGATTATGAAAAATTCTTTTTTGAAAAATAAAAGCATCAAATCTTGTTTGGATTTTTTTTCAAGATTATCAATTTCAGCAATATTTATCTCTGCAATACCAGGAAAAATAAATGATTTCGAGAGAACAGTTGAATATATTTCTTCAAAAGGTATTCCT
Organism: uncultured Prochlorococcus sp.; assembly: GCA_902574405.1. Taxonomy (GTDB): domain Bacteria; phylum Cyanobacteriota; class Cyanobacteriia; order PCC-6307; family Cyanobiaceae; genus Prochlorococcus_A. The sequence goes on from CACGMX010000017.1 coordinate 16,019, forward strand.
GAACCAATTTCATCTATTCTTCTAGTGGGAGCAATTATATGTCTTATCTTGGGTTCTGGATTTTTTATATTTGGGGAAAATCAAAAAATCGGTTCAGTCTTTTTATTACTATTTATTATTCCAACAACAATAATTTTTCATGTGTTCCCTTTTCATCAAAGAGCAGTATTTATGAATCTCGCATTGATAGGCGGATTAATTATTACTGCAATAAGGGAACAAAAATAAATTACTTAATTAAAGAATCCTAAATATTTTTTTTATTTTTTCTCTCTTAATTCTGGAAAGCAATTTGCAATATGAATTAATTCATAAACCTCTTTGCTATCGTATTTTTTATTCGGAATTCCACTTCCCACTTCTATGCCTCTCTCTTTCATCTTCTTAAATATCAGTTCTTGTCTTTGCATACTTGACATAGACTTAAATATTTTAGTTCGTTCTTCTTTATTCACTAGATCTTAATTTAGTTAAACTTTATTGCTAAGGTTATATCAATTAGCGATTCATTAAATAAGTAAGAAAGCCCGTAAATGTAAGTAATTTAAACCCAATAAAGAAAGGCAAAAATCTTTTTACCTTTTTGCCAATAGGAAATAATTTGTTTATTGAATTGATCATGATTTACATTAAACATCTAATTCTTTCGAATATCCTAACGAATTTTTTTTGAATTATCTCATTTCGATTTGTACATTTTAAAAAGTAGATCTAAACTAGAACGGTTACATCCCTTTTTTTATGAATGATAAAGAAACAATCATTTCATTATTAAATGATTTTGCTAATCCAAAAAAAATGGCCTCATTTTTTGTTAATAATGCGACTCCAGATTTCTTATTCATAAGACCCAGTGGTAATCCTATAGATGCAAAAGGGTTCGAACAAATGATTACTGGTGAAATAGTTCAAGAAAAGGCAGAAATAACCAAAATTCACCGATTCGAATTTTTAAGCGAAAATATAGTAATGTGCATTTTTACACTAGGTTCAAAATTTACTTATAAAGGGACACCTAATGATGACTTGCCAACAGTTACATCAATTTTTAAAAAAGTAAATAATGTTTGGAAAATTCACTGGATGCAAAGATCTACAGGAAATTCGGATTTATCTTTATGGGATTAGCAAAGTTAATAGCTCTTTTAATGGTGCTACTACTTGTAGTTAGTTCTTTTATTGGTTTAATTTTTTATTTTATAAAATAAATAAATCAAATAAAGAATACCCAGTAACTATTTCTTTTTTTAGAAAACAATTGCTTCTTTTATTAAGTAATTTGATTTTCAGGTAAAAATAAAAACCTTAGACAGACTAACGCCTATATCTAAAGCCAATAAAGCAATAAGTAACTTACTCATTTTTTAGAACTCTCAACTATTTTTTTGTAAAGTTCCTCAGAAATAGGTTGCATAACCTTTTAAAAATCTAATTACAAATTAATTATTTTAAAATTAAACACTCGTTACAAAATATACTAATATATGAATTTTTAAATAGGCAAAAAATATATTCACTATAAGTTCTTCTTATAAAGTATTAATAAATACTTAATCCAAAAACGTCAATAAATGTCCAAACTTTTTTTAAAAAAAGAAATTAGAAATCTTATTTCAAGTAAATAGAACCCCTATATGTAAGCTTTATAATCTTTTCTTCTTGTTTTCTACAATATACGTATGACTTTCCATTGAAATACATGTTTACCATGATGCAGCTCCTGAACTTGCTCAAGTCCCCGTCCTATGGCTTGAGTCGTACTGCGGTCTATCAGATGGTAGATCGGACGATTTTGTAGTATTAACTACAATCTATTTATAAAGTATTTATACTTAGATGTCAACAATTAATAGAAACTAAACTTCAATTTAAAAGTAGATTCGGCTCTCATAAACTCCCGAAGAAGAATATAAAACATATAACTACGAGTAACTCCCATAAAAACCGAAACAAATGCTAGAACTACACAAATAGGGCAATGCGGGAATCCCATTATTTATTTTCCAATATAAATTTCAATTCAGTCTCTGCATTACGAATGTCAATTCTTCTCTTAAGTAATTTAAAAAATTTAATTATTTTTTTCAAAATTAAACCCTCTTTAGCTATCAATAATAATATTATTCAAAGAATCAATATATCAATGAGCAAAAATACTGAATCCATTGATATAACTAAATTTTTGTAGCATTTCTATACAATAAACAACTCCAACATATGCTCAGATACTTTTGATCAATTAACCCGTAAATGCTTATTCAGAGTAAATAGAATAATTGGTAATCTAGTTACCTTGCAGTACTATTTTTCTTTTGCTAAAAAAATAGAACGGGCTTTCTGAACATTGAATAACTAATTTGAGTTAAGTTGGTTAATTATCTCTATTGCAAATAAAGATAAGGTTGTTAATCTTGCACTTAAAGAAGAAACTTAATTTCTTAAACTGATGCAATTTGATCATTTAAATTTCAATGAAGATGATGGCCTAATGTCA
>CACGMX010000018.1 GCA_902574405.1 uncultured Prochlorococcus sp.
AAATTTCAATTTTTAAAAGAATAAGGGAACAAAAAGGAGAAATTTCAAAACTTCTTCAGTTTTCACAGATCAAAAAAAAATTTTTTTCTAAATATCATAGTAATAGATTCCTTCATATTCACAATCGACGTTTTTTGCATTTAATGTTGCAGAAATTCCCTGATTACAAAGTTGTTTTGCAATTTCAAAAATTTCCTCCTTATCTATTTCATAATCGCAAATGCATTTCTCATCTTCAAAACCATAACAATATCCATATGCTACAAAGGTTTTTTGACCATTTTCTTCATCACCAAAAGGATCGTTTTTTACTTCATTAAATTCAGCAGTATAAGTTTCTTCACTGTAGGAAATACCTTTTTTATCTAATTCTGATTGGTCATAATAAACTTCATTTACCCAGAATTCTCCTAATGCTTTTTGGAGAGATATGAGAGTTTTTTCTTCATCAATTGAGTAATTTTTGAAAATTGGTTGAAGAATTTCTTGTAATACTTTGTTTAAATCAAATTTAAAAATATCAAATTCATCCATTTCCTTCTGAATTTCAAATTCAACATTATGTTCTAATATTTGATTTGAATTAATGTCCGAACTAAAAAATCTACTTTTCCCATTTTTAGCACTGAATACTGCCCCTTTCATTACCACTTCTTCCGCAACAGTAGTCTCACCACTTCCAATAGATATTAACCAAGATGAAATTTTAATTACTTCATCTGTATAAAAAGAAGACCAGTCCATTTATAAAATATTTATAAAATCTTATGAAAATATAGCGTTTCTTTTTAAAAAGATAACATCTTCCAAAAATTCTTAACTTCTTTTTATGACAGAAAAACCCTTAAAAGTTTCGCTATAAGGCACGCAAATGACCCATATCACACCAAATTAATCAGAATTATTATACACTTATTTCTTGAAAAGTATTGATATATCTATAAGTCTCAAATATAGCCAAGCACAAATCCAACTAATTAATACTATTTGCGCCCCCACTTACTAAGAAAATTATTGCTCCTAGTGCCATTGTTGCTACACCCATATAAGGATATTTCTTAATTCTTGATTTAGTAATTGGAAGCCATGAAAGGTATCTATCAGATCTATTTAATTCAACTTTTTTTTGTCTAGGTGGCAATCCTAATTCCTCCCTTCTTTTAGCTTCGCCCATAATCTTAAATTTACTTTAACTAATATTAAAAATTATGTTCTACACCTGCGAGTTAATTTTATTTAAAAAACCTTTTAATAGGGATAAATTATTTAAGTTTATTTAGCCTTCTTTAAGTATAGATTCTTTGTATTTGCCTGATCTGATGTAAATAACAAAATTAATATAGTACCAACAAGAAATGAGAAAATCATTGTTAAACCAACAATTTCAACCATCTCACTAGGCAGATAATTTAGAAACATAATGAATAGATCTCTTATTTTAAACTTAGCAATTGTATTTTTTATGTAAAGTAAGTCTTGTTTATTAAATTTTGAAAAGAGCTCATTGAGACTTCATACTCTTGACTTATCTCTATGTAAAGGATAAATCTTTTCTTAGTCCATAATAATTTTCTTACTTAGCTATCCCTATTTTCTTAAGTAATTTCAGGTAAGGCAAGGCCCAATTACCAAAGGTAAAAGAGATAGTCGTATTTTTTGTCGTTGGGAATAATGTTTTAGAACGCATAGAGACTAACTTAGAGAATTTCTTAATAGTCTCTGCTTCTAGATTATCCATATACAATTTTTTTTGAACACCTCGATCTTTCTTTTGGGGCAAATAATTTTCTATAAACCATAAAACTTGATCTAAATTTGATTTATTGGTTAAGGTTTTAATTTGTTTATTTTTCTTTTTAAACATATTTATTTTCCTATTAATGACTAAATTAAATTTGCCATTTATATAATTTAAATCAATAATAAAGGCATTAAAATTTTGTTCTTTTTAATAATCGATAATCTAAAAAATAAATGAATAATTACGTTGTTTTTATAAAAATAAAAAAAGAGGGATAAAACCCCCTTCTATGGATCCGTTAAAAAAAAGAATTTAATTTTTTGAGTCTTTCAATTTCATTTCTTTTTTTGTTTTCCTAATTCTTTCTTCAAAGACGGATCTTCTGTATGGAGTAACTTCTCCACTTTTAGTTGCCAAAAGTTGGGCTTCATATACCCTATTTGCTTTTTTGATTTTTTCTTTTATTTGTAAGAGGTTATTCATGGTCTTTTGCAGTTAATGAGAATCCCGTTCCCTACTCCCATTTCATGCGTCCAGAGATATATAAACTTGGATGAACGTAAATGAACATTAACATCTTCACAAAAATTCCGCGAGAGTAATTTTTAATAATTTTTCTCAAAAAAATAAAATATTGAATAAATAGTATAAATAAGCTTTAAATAATACGTAAATTAAGATAAGAAAATTGTTTGCGACCCATCATTATTATTCTGAATCATTATTTTTTTATTTGGGAAAATATCTGATAATATTCTTTTCAAATTTGAATTATCTGAAGGAATTATATTAGTCATATTTTCCGAATTAATTTTCCAATTTTCATCTACAAATAGTTCTTTATAATCACCTTTTTTATTCTCCAGCGATGTCTTATTTAGAATCTTAAGTAAGAGTTCTGAATCATAATCTTTAAATTCTTCAGGGCTCTCTTGTAAATTTTCAATCATTATTTAGAAATCTAATGTTTCTAAATCTTGCATGAGAAATCTGAAGAATACAAGGTATTAATTACCTAAAAATTTTTCTCAAGATAAAAAATCCGAATGCAATTAAAATATTATTCTTTAGAAAATTTAATTTAAAAAGATTAATTAATCATTTACACAATTTATTTACTTGTTAAGTTGCAATAAAGAGATTAAGGAAAATGCCAAGAGTAATTAACAAAAAAATTAGACTTTTAAGATGGTTAAACTCAGGCATTATATTACCATTTATCTTTATGGCTGCATCCTCATCTATCATTCTTTATTGTGTTTTATTTATCCTAATAAAATAGCTTTCTAATTTAAGCAGCTAAGTTTTCCTCTGATTTAGACATAATAATTGCAGCTTTTTTTAATAAACTAACTACTTCTTTTCTTCCAACTGCATTATCAGCTTGACGCATTATTTCAGCATATTTTTTATTAATTTTTTTCATGAAAAATTTTAATTTATTCCAAAATTACAACACCATATAAAGATGTCAATCGTAAATAATTCTCATATATTATTTCTTTAATTATTTTTGCACAATAAAAATTTCTCATTTATTATCCTTCAAGTTTTTTATGGATGATGTCAAAAAATTATAAATATCAAAATTAATAATTCTTATAATTAAACTATATTAAAGGTTTTGAAAAAATAAAATAAACCTCCGATTAGGATCAATATTGCAGCTCCATAAAAAAGAAAAGGGATAATTGGATATTTATACAATGTAGTCCTTACTTTTTGTTGTATGGCTTTTTTATCAAGTTGAGGTAACTTTATTTCTTCAGTTTTTTCTCTAGGCGGAATACCTAATTGTTTTCTTCTCTTTGACTCTCCCATAATTAATATTAAGGTATTCTCATACATTTTAAATAATTGTTATCAGCAAAATCTAAAATTTGATTCCATTCTTCATCAGATGTTTCCAAACGTTTTTTAAAATCTTTTTCAAATTTAAGAATACATCTTTTTTCTATATTCTCTGGAGAATTATAATTTTTTAAAAAAGTAACACTCAAATACGATAATGATGAAAAAACTATAATTACTTTAGCAATTCTGAAACTATTCATATCTTAAATGATATGGCTAACTAAATAAGTTACTTTTTGGTTTTATAATTAACTTAATCTATTAAAACAATTATCAAATGGTAAATTCAGTGAATTTTAAACATTTGCCTCTTCAGGATTTGGTTGTTTCGGGGTTAATAATCTTTATAATGTCGACAATTATTGCCAATATTTATGACCCATTATTAGGAATAACTTATGCATTTGGGAATATACTTACTCTTACCTTTTTGAGTTGGTTATACAAAGAGACTTGGAGTGATCCAAGTAAATAAAATCAATCTAAAATTAGTAATATATGAAATCTACTTTTGTATTTTTAACTTTGAAGAATACTTTAAATTAACAATGTAAGTTGCAATAAGAGATAATATTAAAAAAAATAATAAGCTCTCTAAAGTAGATTGGGGCATAACCATAATAAGTACCAAAAATAATACATTTCTAGAAAAACGAATTCTGAAGAAAAATCAACCCTGTAATTATTTTTATTTTCAAATTAATAAATCCCAATCCCAAAGAATGAATTTGCAATAAACAATAAACTAAATAATGTAAAAAAAATTAAACCTATCCAACTTATTGTTTTTAGAAAAAATCCATATCTATTTTTATTTGGTACTAATTTGCTATTTATAGTATCCATTGCCATCCATGCAAATAAAGGGGCAGTTAGAAAACTTCCAGTCATTGCCGCAAATACAAAATCTTTTACTCCTATACCTCCAGACCTTGCAATCAGCAAAGATATTAATGATGAAAAGATATGTACAATCATCCAAAGTTGAAATCTATTTCGCTCTGATTTGGAATCCATGTGTCCAAAATCAGTACCTCTCAACAAACCATAAATAGCAGAAATACTTCAAGGATATGCATCTAGATAAGTAATAGTAGTACTAAACATTGCGGCAAATGCTGCAGGTATTATGATCCATTTAGCCCAATTACCAATGAATTTTGTGTAAAGGAGTATTAACTTTTGAGCAAAGGAGACTCCACTTCCTCAAATTTTGAGCAATACAAACTAGATAATTCTTTTCTATATTCTCGAATCATTTTTTCATCACAAGATTTAGATTTCAATATTGCATTAGCTTTAATTTTGTTGTTTAAAGCGCCTTTAAAATTTCCTCGTTTAAATTTATTTTCACTTGATCTAGTTAGCCAATAACAAGGCCTTTTTCAAGAAGTAAATCGAAAACCTCCACACTTTTCGTTTTCCCAAATTGTGGGGGCTTATGTAAATCTAATATTTCAGCAAGGCACATTATCCAATAAGTATCTTTTTTTAAATTAAGACCTTCGCAAATATGAGAGGGGGCAGATTTAAAACATCCAAATTCTGTTGATATATTAATGTTCATGATTTGAGTTTCAAGTTCCAGGCTTAAGAGTTCTATTTCTTGCTCAGAAAGGGATGAGCCAAGAGAATATGATTCAATTAAAAGTTGGTAATTCATAAAAGAATTATTTTTTTAAGAAATCCAGCGAGTAATTTTTGTCCCCTCGTAAATATGTCCTGAAGCTTCAACTATAGGTTTTGTTTCGGGATTCATAAAAATATCGTATAAAACATTTTCTGGCCCTTGAAAAATTACAGTCGCCCTTTGCGGGGCATCTAACGATTTACCAATATAAAATGTTTTAACTCCCATTTCTTTAAACATCGTCTGCTGTTCTTTTGCGTTCATATGTGATTCATACTCCTCATAGGTATTACTCAGTTGAAAATCTAAAATAGTAGTTTCAATAGTCATAAGAATAATTAAATGTTTTTTTAATTCTAAATCTTTATCAAAAAAATTAATCTAAAAAAATTAGTTTTTATTAAGCAAAGTGTTAACTAATTTTCATTTATGAGTTATAAATCAACTATAAAAAACGATTTTAATTTTGGACTCAAAAATTTCTCAGAGAGAACAATGGACTAGTAAGCTAGGATTCATTCTCGCTGCTGCTGGTAGTGCAGTAGGTCTAGGCAACCTTTGGGGTTTTGCTTACAGAGCATCTCAAGGCGGAGGTGCGGCGTTTGTAATTTTATATATATTAATCGTTTTAATTGTATGTCTTCCGGTATTTGTTGCTGAAATGGCTCTAGGAAGAAACGCAATGGCAAGCACATTGCTTGCTCCTGTTAAGCTGGCGGGTAAAAATTGGTATCCATTAGGAATTCTTTTCTTTATAGCTCCTCTAGGAATAGCATCATATTATTCAGTGATAATGGGATGGACTGCAGATACCTTATTCCATTCTTTATTTTTTGGATTGCCCAATAATCTAACTGAAGCAGAAACCTTCTTTGGCTCAATTAGTAGTGGCAGCAGTGTTTTGTTGGGCCATTTATTAAGTCTTGTACTCACAGCAATAATAGTTTCATCAGGTATAAAAAAGGGGATAGAAAAGGTTACCAGATATTTCATGCCAATCCTTTTCATAATTATTGTGATTCTTGCTATTTGGGCTAGTTCACTTTCAGGGGCATGGGAAGGATATAAAACATTTCTACTTAAGTTTGATTTTAATGAATTGAGAAATCCTCAAACAATAAGAAACGCTTTTACACAAGCATTCTTTTCATTAAGCTTAGGGATTGGAATTATGGTTACCTACGCATCCTATTTAAATAAAAAAAGTAATCTTCCAAAACTAAGTGTTGGAGTTGCATCATTAGATACTTTGGTTGGACTAATGGCTGGATTTATAACTTTCCCAATAGTTTTAACATTCGGTTTAAGTGACGCCATTTCTGAATCCACTGTTGGTGCTTTATTCATCTCAATTCCAACAGGTCTAGGTTCATATGGTGCCGCAGGAAGAATTGTAGCTGTTGCATTTTTTGCACTAGCTTATATCGCAGCCATAACTTCATCTGTTTCATTATTAGAGGTTCCAGTTTCCTCATTAATGGATAAATATGGCTTTAAAAGAGAAAAATCGGTTTGGTTGATAACTCTTTTCCTATTCTTAGCAGGCATCCCTTCTGCATTAAATTTAAATATTCTTGGAACAGTTGATTCAATTTTTGGTGGAGTATTACTGATCTTTGGTGGATTCTTGGTTACTTTCTTTATGGGATGGGTAGTCCCAGGAAAATTTAATGAAGAACTTAGTGATTCAAAAGTGGGAATCAAAACGACACGTTATTTGAAATTCATGACAAGATGGGTTGCGCCCCCAATTATTGGTTTTGGTCTATTTATTAGTGTTTTTGATTTACTGAAAGGCTGGATAAGTTAGGCAATATTTTTACTGCGGAACCTTTTTTTAAGTAAATATTAAATTTTAACTTCTATTAAATTTCACAAGTATCGATTGAAACCACCCCTAACAGAATCTATATAAAATACATTTAGGTGTTTAATTTAAAGAAATTAGAACTCCTAAAAGAATAGATAACAAATTTGATGTCAACTAAATCTGATTTATTAAAAGGAAAGCTTACAGAAAATTTTTCTGAATTTTCTCAACTATCTGACTATTCTTTTATGAATTCTCTTAAAGCAGATCCTCAATCAACAAAAGATGGAAATGATCATAAGCCGCGTTCAGTATATTCAGGTCATTACGTACCAGTTGTTCCAACTGCTATTCCGGAACCAGAATATATTTCCCATAGCAACAAACTTTTTAAAGAACTAAGGCTAAGCTCAGATCTTACTAAAGACAAGAATTTTTCTCGTTTTTTCTCAGGTGATATTTCTGTTGCTAATTATCCAATGAGTCCTGTTGGTTGGGCAACAGGTTATGCATTATCAATTTACGGGACTGAATATACCCAACAATGTCCCTTTGGCACTGGTAATGGTTATGGCGACGGCAGAGCAATTTCTGTTTTTGAAGGTTTATTCAATGGGAAAAGAATGGAAATGCAACTTAAAGGAGGAGGCCCAACTCCCTACTGTCGTGGAGCAGATGGTAGGGCTGTCTTAAGGTCAAGCGTACGAGAATTTCTTGCACAGGAATTAATGGATGCCTTGGGAATCCCCACCTCAAGATCTCTAACACTTTATGTCTCACGTTCAGAAATAGTTAGAAGACCATGGTATTCCAAAGGGTCCAAGTATTATGAACCTGACATCATGATTGATAATCAAGCTGCAATTACTACTAGAGTCGCTCCATCTTTTTTACGAGTTGGGCAGCTTGAACTTTTTGCAAGACGAGTTCGCAATAATGCTCATGGTGAAGCTCTTGATGAACTAAAGATGATAGTTCAACATCTTATTGATAGAAATTATATTGATGAAATTGAATATGAGATTTCATTTAAAAGTAAAGTAATAAAACTGGCTTCTTTATACAGTTCAAGACTTATATCACTTATAGCCAACTGGATGAGAGTTGGTTATTGCCAGGGTAACTTCAATAGTGATAATTGTGCTGCTGGAGGTTATACCTTGGATTATGGCCCCTTTGGATTCTGTGAATTATTCGATCCAAGATTTCAACCATGGACAGGTGGAGGTGAACATTTCTCATTTTTCAACCAACCTTCTGCTGCGGCAATCAACTTTAAAACATTCTGTTCCTCTCTTAGTCCGTTACTTTCAGGAAATAAACAAGATCAAGAAAAGTTAGATCAAATCGAAAAGGCATTTTCAGAATTGATGAACAAAGAGTTGAAGAAAATGTGGGCAAACAAGCTTGGTTTAGAACATTACAACGAAACTCTAATAAATGAATTTTTTAATCTTATGATAATTTCAAAAGCAGACTATACAATATTGTTCCGTAAACTCTCTGAAATACCTGATAAATTAGATTCTTTAAAAGATTGTTTCTATTTACCAATTAATTACGAGCTCAATAATAAGTGGGAAGTATGGATTGAAAACTGGCAATCAGTCTTGAAGAAAGAGGGAAATATTAAAGCAAAATCAGCATCAATGAAATCCCTTAATCCAATCTATACTTGGCGCGAATGGATGGTCGTTCCCGCATATGAAGAAGCTGAAAAGGGAAATTACAAAAAAATAAAAGAGTTACAGGATGTTTTTAGCAATCCATATGAAGAACAACCCCCAGAAATAGATAAGATATATAACCGACTAAAGCCAAGCCAGTTTTTTAACTATGGAGGAGTATCTCATTACAGTTGTTCTTCGTAAAAGGTGAATCCTAAAAATGCGGATTGAATAACTTAGAGAAAATTTTATTCATTTATGGCCGTAGGCATTCCAACTACTGATACAACTCCCACATGAAGTATGGCTGTCTTCTTCCCAACATTTTTCACATAGTGGGGGGCCCCATTATTACTCTCTATAAATGCATCACCAGCTCTAAAGAAATTAATTTCTTCACCCCTTACATGTTTTAATCTTCCTCTAGTGACATGAATCAACATTGGGGAAGGATGAGTATGAATTGGAGTTTTCAAGCCAACTGGAATCTTTACTTTTAAGAGTCTTAATTCAGGCTTACCTTCGAGATAATTAAAATTTTTACCACTAAGTCCTTTTGAACTTTGAATAATAGGTATAACTTCAATCTTTTCTTCAGCAAAAGAAGGTTGTGGTAAAGCTAAAGTCCCAATAAAAAGGAAGCAAAATGGAATAAATTTTTCTAATTTCATTAGATATTTGATTTTCACTAATAATAGGTATTTTGCAAAGATAATAACTAATTTATTTTTTATATAACTTTTCTAATTGCTTAATTTCCTCTCTTAAATCCTTACCTCTTTTATTTAATTTATTATTTTTAATAACTATTGGGATAATCCACCAGGCTTGAAGACCTAAAAAGATAAACACTAGAATCAATAATTCAAAAGTTCCAGGCTGCATTTGAGAAATTAACCTTTTATATAAATACTAATATTCTAAAAGCTATTAAATATTCATGAGATTTACAATATTTCTAGGCTGCCTCTAATTCAATATTAAGTTCAATACCTTTTGATATTATTGCTTCTTTAAAATCAATCAGTTTGCCAATAATTTTTTGCTTCTCTTGGTCAGTTTTATAGACATCCTCCACAACCTCCTGCATTGCAAGTGTTACTTTTTGTAGTTTGATTTCTAAATCTTCCCTGTAATTCATAAGCTCAACTAAATTATCTTTTTTATTAAATAACAAAATAATTATTAGTAAATAAGTACTTAACCTTAAAAGGATTGACAGCAAAACAAAAAGAATATAATTTATAGTACAAATGTATTAAAAATCAATTAGCCATACGAGGGGAAGCATGGGGCCTAAGTACTCATTTGGATGTAGCACTAGCAAACCAAGCGGATGCCTACTAAATCCCGAAGGCAGCAGAATGATCTTTTTCGAAGAATGTAAAAATACTACTAAAACTAATTTAAAAATTCATACTCATCTTTTTTATACAAATCACCTTGGAGAGCCTGGCGGGTACAAATCCTCAGAAAAACTAAACATAGATTCAGCGTGGGAAAAGTGGTACGAACTTCACCAAAAAGGATGGATAGAAGTATCTCATAATTACGGATAAGAGATCCTGCCAAGAAAAAGCTAATAATTCAACTGGCAGAAAAGAAGCTTTGTCATTGATTAAACAAGCAACAAAATTAAAAACCAAACTTGATCAATACGAAATGATGTAGTCTCTTAATATCTACATACAGGATATTCAAGATGAGGTAGAAACTAGTTCCTTTTTTTTTATCCTGCTATAAAAAATAATAAGAGATTATTTAACTTCTCTGCTTTAATAAAATATCGTGGAATTAACTGAGCTAATTAAGGATTACGTTGCTACAGAATTATTATCAAGTATTGAAATTGATTTTCTTGAAGGAGAATTATGGGAAACCACTCAACATATTGCAGAAATAAATACAGTTATCAAAGCTCCAAAAAATATATGCAAGAAATTGGGACTAGATGAAAAATCTTGCTGGCAATTATGTTGTGCAGCCGTTCTTGACTCCTCAAGACCATTAAAAAATGGACAAAATAGAGTAGATGATTTTAAAAAATTAATTAATCGATATGCAATTAGCTACATATAAACTAAAGACTCAATGATACGTTTACTTATTGCATCAATTCTTTTTTTTACTCCACTAGGAGGTTTTGCTGATGAAAAGCAAAGAGAAATTGAGAATGAAGCTATAAATCTTGTTATTAAAAAATATGGAAAAGGCTTAGAAAATAGATTAAAAGGAACGGGAGTAACTCCCAGTTATCGAAGTTGGTATGAAAATGATTGTTTTATAAGTATTGCAGCAGGTACATACCAAGAAGATACTTGGTCGGCAATGAAGTGGTTTAGCGTTAATGTCTGTTCTGAATCAGCTGAAATAATGGAAAGTGAATGAAGGAAATAAAACGCCTATTAGTTTTGCAGCATTTAGAAATAGAGGGGCCTGGTCTTTTTGAACAATTTGCTAAAGAAAGAGATTTAAAAATAGAAATTATTCGTTTAGATAATAAAAATGCTCTGCCGCAAACAAAAAAAGGTGACTTAATTTTAATTATGGGTGGACCAATGGGTGTTAAAGATATTGGAAGCGAAAGATATCCATGGCTTAAGTTAGAAAGAGATTTTATAAAAAAAGAATTAGAAAATGAGAGACCTATAGTCGGTGTTTGCTTAGGTGCTCAGTTGCTTGCGAGTGCTGCTGGGGGAGATGTAGAAATTCTTAAATATGGATCACCTCCAAAAGCATTACCAGAAATTGGATGGTCTCAAATTTTTATAGACAAATCGAATAAAGACTTTAAAGCACTGTTTGAAGAACCTTTACATGTACTGCATTGGCATGGAGATAGGATTTTATTACCTAATAAAGCAGTACTCATTGCTAGTAGTACACGTTGTAAGGAACAGTTTTTTAGGATTGGTAATTTTGCTTACGGATTACAATTCCATATAGAGACGACGGGGGGAATGGTAAATAACTGGATTAAAGAAGATAAAGAGTTTGTCCTTAAAGGATTAGGCTTAAATGGTCAGGAAATTTTAAAAGAAGAGAATAAAAAATATATTGATAAAACTTTTTCAAAAAGAAAGCTTCTAATAAGTAAATTATTTGAATTATTAGATAATTAAAAAGGGCATAATCCAGTAAAAAAGGGCTTGATAAAGCCCTGAAAAAATTTAAAAAGAATTTTTATTAGAAAATACCTGGAAGAATTTGACCAGTAAAATAGTAGGCTCCTACAAGAGCAAACATTCCAAGCATTGCTGCTTTACCATTAAGCTTTTCGGCTTTTTCGGTCATGATTTTTTTTGCGAATTCCATAATAAAGTGAAATAAATTATATCTAAAAACTAATTATTCAAATTTCATAATGATGTAGTTTTTTCTACCAAATTGATATCTTTCTAAGAATTTAAAAATAAATACTTAAACAACAAATTGAACTCTCAATATTTTTCGAGCCAATCTGTAAAGCGTAGCAAGCCTAAAAAACAAATATTTAAATATATATGTCACGATTCTGTGACAGTTATGTAGTAAATATCTTGAAAATAACTTAATTTCGGCTTAATACTTTACATTTGTTAATAGTAGTGTTACATTAGTTAACAATTACATAACTTTAATGGCTAATTCAAACGTTACTACTGAATCAGGTGGCAGACAGAATATGTTTCCTACTGAGACACGTCCATACATAGATGAGTCTGTTTCATACGACAGCTACCCACAAAATGCAGAAAAAGTTAATGGTCGTTGGGCAATGATTGGCCTTGTTGCATTAGTTGGTGCTTACGTTTCAACTGGACAAATTATTCCTGGAATTTTTTAATGAGTCCACTTTCAGGTTTCTTAGCCGTAATTGTACTCTTTACAGCCATCCTAGTTGCTTACCTAACCAAGCAATTTCAAAACGAAAATTTAAACTATTCATCTTTTAATCAAATGAAAAACACAAACACAAAAGTCAAAACAATCGAGAAAGAAAAAGTTGTTGCTGAAACTCTTAACGGCAGATTCGCAATGCTTGGATTAATTGCTGCTGTTGGAGCATACCTAACAACAGGTCAAATAATTCCTGGTTTCGTTTAAAAAACTACTAATTAACACTTCTACTATTCAAAAAAATGGAAAATTCAAAAACAACTTATTGGCAAAATGCCGAAAGAACTAATGGAAGAATGGCAATGATGGGCTTATTTGCATTAGTTGTAAATTATGGCTTATTCGGCTGGATAATCCCAGGAATTTTTTAAAATGAATTTAGGCTTACTTTTTCTAAAAGTAAATACTTTGGGAGTAATAACTCTTTCTGAACTTGATTGGATAACTAACCATCAATCTGAATTTTCAAGGTTAGATATGGCTTTAGTTATTAAAATCGGCCGTCTTATGGATTCTGGAGTAGTAGAAATTGATAATAGATTGCCTGTTTAATTTTTAAAAAATTGATCGTCATGAGTGTTTGTCAATAGGGATACTGACAAGCACTTTTTTATAAGAAAAAATAAAAAAGAGATTGTTTCTTAGCTAAAAACAATCTCTCTATTACCTAATTCTTACATGAAAATTTCAAGTAAGCTCATAAATTTTAACTGATATATTTTCATAGTAAATACGCAAAAGTATTTTTGTTATTTATCTTTTTAAACCACCTCTTTTTATCCATAGGAACCATGTAACCCAAATAGGAGGAAGAAATCTGATTAAAAAAGAAATTTTATAAATATAAAATGGGGCATTTTCACTTTGAAATAAATTTAGCATAAAAGAGGATATAGTTACCCAAAGTAAAATTATTAATATATTTGCTCCCAACAAAGCGAACTTATTTTGTTTGAATATCTTTGGCATAAGGTAATTTTTTTATATTCTTAATTTTAATTAATCTCGTGAAGTTAATCATACATTTTCAAAAAAACTTCAAATTTAAAATCCATATCCAAATAAAAAAAGTACTTAATTTTAATCCCTCTCCAAATAACAATCCAAAAGCGATAGGAGGAGAAAATATAAAAAAAAGAATAGAGAATACACTAAATAAAGCAAATGATCCTCTTAGAAAAAAATTCTTTTTTTTTGTTCTTCTTAGATTTTTTAGGGTATTCCACTCCCACTCGATAAACCTATAGAATTTTTCTGATAATAAAAATAAATACTTCATTAATATTATTAATTTCTATCGCCTTTTCTTATTTATAAAATTAATTTCACCTCTTAGCAATAAACTTTATCGCCTTCTTCAGAAAGATAGTAAATTTTATTTTCTGAACTTAGAAAGAAAGTTAATCCCTTGTATTGTGACCTTTTAAATTTATCTAATCTAAGTTTGTGTAAATCCCAATTATCAGTACTTATGTCAGGATTAAATTCTTGTTCTTTTAAGAAAGGTACATAAGTTGGAAAAATTGTTGTTTTTTGTGGTAATCCCCTATTTCGTTTAAAAAAAAATAATAAAAATAAAAGTACAAAAAAAAGAATTAATAGTATATTTGTCATTTTCAATTTTTCAAATTTAAAAAAACTTTATTTTGGAGAATCAAGAACTTTTCACAATAAATTATTTTAGTAAGTAAAAAATCCTATTTTTATATTCTTGTATTTTTGAATACTTATCAAGGGGTTACCTTAATCAGATTATAAAATGAGTCGCATTTTGAACATGAATCAGAATTCCATGAATACTCCTTATGCAAAAAGAGTAGCTGAAAAATTTAAAGAGACTCAAAACTATTTAAAAAATAATGGTTTTAGTAGATCAACTAAACATTTACTGGAGGATATTGAAAATTCTCTTGAAAAATAATGCCAATCCCCCCTCACTTACCGCAACTACAATATGGCCTTAAGAGACTTACTAAACATTAAATAAGAACTCCATTACATCACCTTCGTTAACAATATATTCCTTACCTTCACTTCTTAAAAGACCTTTAGTTTTTGCATTGGGAATTGAACCTGAATCAATTAAATTTTGATACGAAATAGTCTGAGCTCTTATAAATCCTTTCTCAAAATCAGTATGAATTACTCCTGCTGCCTGTGGCGCAGTCATGCCCTCTTTTATGGTCCATGCTTTTGTCTCCTTTTCTCCGGTGGTGAAATAAGTTTTTAATCCCAATAATTTATATGTTGATCTAATTAAAGAACTTAATCCCCCTTCCTCTACTCCTAAACCAATAAGGTAGTCTTTTTTATCTTCTGGATCTAACTCTATTAATTCAGATTCGACTTGCGCTGATATTTTTATACATTCTGTATTTTCATTGCTTGCAAAACTCTGAACTTTTGATGAAAAATCATTACCTTCAGCTAAATCATTTTCATTCAAATTTGTTGCGTAAATAATTGGTTTAGTCGTAAGGAAGCCTAGTTGCTTAATTATTAAATTTTCTTCTTCACTCAAAGATATTGATCTTACTGAAAGTCCTTTCTGTAACTCTTCTTCAATTTTTTCTAGTAAATTATCTTCTTTTGCTGCCTCTTTACTAGTTCTAACCTGTTTCTTAATTCTTTCTCTTCTTTTTTGGAGTTGGGATAAATCAGCTAAATTCAATTCTAGATTAATTATTTCAATGTCATCCAAGGGATCTACCTTACCGGAAACATGAATTACATCACTATCTTCAAAGCACCTCACAACATGAACTATTGCATCAACCTCCCTAATATTTGATAAAAATTTATTTCCCAAACCCTCACCTTTACTGGCTCCTTTTACTAGTCCTGCGATATCTACAAATTCGATTTTTGTTGGGATAATATTTTGGCTAGAACTTAACTTACCTAACTCTTGCAACCTTTGATCCGGGACGGAAACTATACCTTTATTAGGTTCTATAGTACAAAAGGGAAAATTAGCAGCTTGAGCTTTAGCATTTTCTACAAGCGCATTAAATAAAGTTGATTTTCCAACATTTGGTAATCCAATAATACCGGCTTTTAACATTTGAAAAAATTTATAGGAAAATTAATCAGAATACATCCTCTAGTAATATAGTATTTACTTAACCAATCTTGGATAAGTTAATTATAATCGACTTGATTGCTTATTTAGTTCCCAAATATTCTCAATTACTGTTTTTCAAAAGAAATGCTTGATTTAATAAAAAAAAATATAAATCTAAGAAGTGGAATTATATTACTTTCTTTAACTATATTTTTCGTTTTCATAACCAATTCCTTCAAGAAAAATAAATCAAAAGACATTTCTGATTTTGTAGTTCAAGTTGAAAAAGGAATCCTCTCAGATTCAATTAATACAAGTGGTGAAGTTAAAGCAATCAGGACAAGTAATATTGGACCTCGGAAGCAAGGTGTAATCAAAGAAATCAAAGTAGATGAGGGCGATCTTGTAAAAAAAGATCAGGTTTTAGCTTCACTTGATGATGAAGACTTTATCTATAAAATTGAAGAACTTGAATTAAATGTCGAAAAACAAAAATCTGAATTTTTAAGAAGAGAATATTTATATCAAGAAGGTGCAGTAAGCAAAGAAGATTACGAAAGTTATAAAAATAACTACAACATTAGTAGCGCAAAACTTAATGATGCAAAAGCTGAAAAAAGTTTCTATCTAATTAAAGCTCCTTATGGAGGAAAGATAACTGCAAAATATGCAGAGATAGGGTCTTATGTCACACCAAGTACAAACTTAAGTTCAGACCCTAAAACTAAAAACTTTATTTTTGAACTATCAGAGGGTCTTGAAATTGTTGCCAAAGTTCCTGAGAGTGACATTGGCAGAATAAAAATAGGTCAAGAAGCCTCAGTAAGAATTGAGGCTTATCCCTCAAAAAAATATAGTGCCATAGTTAAAAAAATAGCTACAAGAGCTGTAAAAGATAATAATGTAACCTCATTCGAAGTAACTTTAAATTTTAAAGATATTTTTGAAGAAATTAAAATTGGAATGACTGCAGATCTTGAATTTAGAGTCGAAGGTAATGAAGAAAAAATCCTAGTGCCAACAGTTTCTATTGTCACAGAAAAAGGTGAAAAAGGAATTTTGAAAGTTGATAAAAACAATTCTCCAAAATTTGAAAAAATCGAAATTGGTATTAGTAGTGGAAATAAAACTTCAGTCATTGATGGATTAGAACCTGGAGAGAAAATCTTTATAGATATTCCACCTTGGGCTAAGAAGAGAAAATGAGTTTAAAATCTGAAAACTCTAGAAAACCAATTTTACTTTTAGTCGATGGCCACTCACTTGCTTTTAGAAGCTTCTATGCATTTAGCAAAGGGATTGATGGAGGGTTAACCACCAAAGAGGGATTTCCAACAAGTGTCACTTATGGATTTCTAAAAAGTCTTCTGGATAATTGCAAAAATATTAGTCCTGAGGGAGTTTGTATTACGTTTGATACCGAAAAACCAACTTTCAGACATGAATTAGATCCAAATTATAAGGCCAATAGAGATGTCGCACCAGACGTTTTTTTTCAGGATATTGAACAATTAGAAATCATTTTAGAAGAAAGCCTTAATTTACCAATTTTTAAATCTCCAGGATACGAAGCAGATGATCTCCTAGGCACAATTGCAAATGATGCTTCTTCTAAAGGATGGTGCGTGAATATTCTTTCTGGAGATAGGGACTTATTTCAGTTAGTAGATGATCAAAAAGATATTTATGTACTTTATATGGGCGGTGGTCCCTATGCGAAAAGTGGAAATCCAACTCTTATGAATGAAAATGGAGTAAAAGAAAAATTAGGTGTTGCGCCAAAAAGAGTAGTTGATCTTAAAGCCCTAACTGGTGATAGTTCTGATAATATTCCGGGTATTAAAGGGGTAGGGCCTAAAACTGCAATTAATCTACTAAAAGAGAACGACACTCTTGATGGAATCTATCAGGCATTGGACAAGATTCAACAGAACAACGATAAGAAATATAAAGGATTCATCAAAGGTTCAGTTATAGAAAAGCTCAGAAACGATAAACATAATGCTTTTCTTTCTAGGGATTTAGCAAAAATAAATACTGAGGTGCCTTTAATTTTAAGTAA
>CACGMX010000019.1 GCA_902574405.1 uncultured Prochlorococcus sp.
TAGGTGAAATTTTGAATAATCCTCCCTTCTGTTTTTTTATATACGTATATGCAGCCTCCCAGCTACTTTCGTGGTCATTACCTGCATCTCTCATAGAACAAAAAATTGCTGCTCCAAATGAACTTGCATTTACTTTTGACGTAGTAAGGACAAAAGGAGTTAACAATCCAAAAGTTAAAAATATAAATTTTTTCTGCTTAATTCTTTGCATTAAAGTTTTTGCACCTATTTAAAAATATCTTTAATTATGAATATGTCTATAGAAATTTAAGATTTAATTACTCCAAATATATTTAAGCATTTAACAATTAAGGGAAGAATTAAAAGCACAGTAATTAACCTTACTGCATGTAGAGTTGCTACTGCAGCTCCCACTCCGTATTCAGACCCTACAAGACTCATTCCGCTAATTCCTCCAGGTGCAGCACCTAGAATTGTGGTTATTACATCAATATTAAGTAATCTGCTTGTCCATAATCCAATTGCTAGTCCAGTAATGACTAAAGTAAAAGTTATTAATATGGCTGGTTTCCATAAGTTTTGAATATCTACAAATGAGTCTTTTGTTAATGATGTACCAATGACTGTGCCAATTCCGATTTCCAAAATTGTTCTTGTACCTATCGGCCATTCTGCTATGTCTACTTTCCCACTTATGCTAACTATGCTTGCGCCTATTAAAGCACCTGCAAGAGGAGCTGCAGGAATGCCTGTTTTTAGAGCTAAAACTCCAAAAATACAACCTGCAATTAAATAATAGATTAAATTTATGTTAGGCATAAATTTTAAAGATGTTTGATAATAATATTAGAAAAAATTTTTTTTGTTTAAGTTTATATTCAAATGATATTTTTGGTTTCCTCTCATAATGTCCCCTTTTATTGGCATAATATTAAATAAAGCATGAATTTTTATGTCTTCACAAATTTCATATAAAGATAATAAAAATCGCATAAAGAAAAAATTATCTTTTTTTGAGGGTGGCCACCAGCTTGAAAAATTAGAATTTGCTCTTGCAATAGCTCAAACCAACGGTGATCAAAAAAAATCAATCATTCTTAGAAAGAAGATTGTTGAATTAGGGGGAAATGTTGAAGAGCCGGGCACTTAACTTAATTTCCTCCAAGATATTTAGATACCACAACAGATGCTTCACCAGCTTGTTGGGCTGATATTTTATTGAGATCTAGAAGTGTATTACTAATAGCCGAAATTACCGTAACTATATCTCTATCATTTACATAACCTAGGTGTCCGATTCTAAATATTTTCCCCTTTAAATGATCTTGACCACCAGCAAGTAAAATATCAAAATTATTTTTTATTGTTTTTCTAAATTCTTCAGCATCCATTCCTTCAGTTTTTATTGCAGTAATAGAAGGGCTTAAGTATTTTTCTGCAGCAAATAATTTTAGATTTAAAGCCTTTGCAGCATTGCTCACAGCTAATTTATGTTTATCATGCCTGCGGAAAATGTTTTCTAAGCCTTCATCTCTCATCATTTTTAAAGCTTCATCTAAAGCAAAAACCAAATTAACTGCTGGAGTATATGGATTACTGTTGCTTAAAAGACTTTTTTTATAGGATTTTAAATTTAAATAAAATTTTGGTAAGTTAGATTTTTGTGTAGCTTCCCATGCTTTTTGGCTCATTGCTATAAAACTAAGCCCAGGAGGTATCATATATCCCTTTTGTGATCCTGAAGCAACGATATCTAATTCCCATTCATCTACTGGTACATTGCAAGCCCCAAGACTTGTAACGCAGTCAACAATAGACAATGCTGTGTTATGTTTGCGAATATATGAACTTATAGTTTCTAGATCATTAATTACACCTGTTGACGTTTCAGAATGAGTCAAAATAACAGCCTTTATTTCTTTTTGTTTATCTTCTTCTAATACTTTTTTGAATTCTTCTGGATCAAGTGGAGTTCCCCATTCAGAATCAATTTTTATTACTTCTAGACCAAATTCTTCAGCAACTTTTACCCATCTTTCTCCAAATTTTCCATTTTCTCCACAAATTACTTTATCTCCTTTACTTAAGGTATTTATTATTCCAGCCTCCATTGCGGCAGTCCCACTACCAGTAATTGTTAGAACATCATTTTGAGTTTGATGAAGCCACTGTAAATTTTTAGTAGTACTCTCTACGAGATCTTGAAATTCTTTACTGCGATGGCCTATTGGATGCTTACTTAATGCTTGTAAGACTTTTTCTGGAACTGGTGTTGGTCCAGGAATCATCAATGATAATTTTTGTTGTATGGCCACTTTTTGTTAAATAGGTCATTCTTAGATTAGTTCTCATTATATATTTTTCAATTACTTGATTTGAAAAAAGGATTTTCTTTACCTTTATGGGTTGCTGGAGCTGCTAGATCAGCATTAAAAAAACTTGTAGGCTTACCATTTGAGAATTATGAACTAATCAAGATTCCTAATAAAAAAAAAGAATTTAAAATTGAGATTCATTCTGTCGGTTTACTTAAAGAGGGCTCGCATGCATTAGGAATTGCCTTTGCAAAGTCTGGTTTAGATCTTGACATTACACAAAACCTAGAAATATGGACAATAGCTTCTTTAGAAAAAATTTCTTTTAATAATCCTGTTCAAACAATACCTATAAATATTATTGCAGGATATGGTGTAGGTATAAAAGAGGATACATCAGAGATATGCATTTCTGATTTTGCAAAAGAAGTTTTATATGAAAACTTATTAGATAGTATTCCAGATGGCTTTCATTTAAAATTAGAAATTATTTTCCCATATGGGGTGTTTTTGGCTGAACGAACTAGTAATAAGTCATTTGGTATTGTTGATGGATTATCTATTATTGGCACTTCTGCTGAGACTTATTCTAGTGCTTCACCTGATCAATTAGAAGAGGCTAAAACTCAGCTAGCAAAATTAATTCAAAATGATTTTAAAGGGAAAGTTGTTTTTGTTATTGGTGAAAATGGGTTAAATTTGGCAAATACTCATAATGTTAATTTGCCAATTATCAAAATTGGAAATTGGATAGGACCATTATTAGTTGATGCTGCAATAAAAAAAGTTAAAACTGTAATTCTCTTTGGTTATCATGGAAAATTAATAAAATTAGCAGGTGGTATTTTTCATACACATAATCATTTGGCTGATGCAAGAATAGAGATTCTTATTTATTTAGCCGTTCAACAAAAGATACCACTTGAAATCATAGTTGAATTATCTCAGTTAAATAATCTTGAGGATGCATTACTATTTCTTGAAAGCTTTAATAAATCTTTAGCTGATAAATTATTTAAGAATTTATCAAATACGATTGAAAAGCGTTCCTTTGCTTATGTAAATAGGTATATAAAAACTGATATGGAAATCGCTTCAATCATTTTTGATAGAAAAAGGAGAATAAGGTGGTCTGGAATTCACGGTAAAAAATATATTTCTTATTTTCAATAAGATAAATTTGTGATTCATTATGCTTTTGTAAATAAATTGAGCTAACTTTTATACATGAGTCAAACATCTTTCAAAAAAGAACGAGATCCTTCAATATTAATTTTAGATTTTGGATCTCAATATTCTGAATTGATTGCAAGAAGAATTAGAGAAACCAATGTTTTTTCTCTTGTAGTGAGTAATTGTATTTCAATTGAGGAAATTAAAGACATAAATCCTAAAGGGATCATTTTGAGTGGTGGCCCAAATTCTGTATATGAAAAAAATGCTCCTAAATGTGATGAAAAAATTTTTAATCTAGGAATTCCTATTCTTGGCATATGCTATGGAATGCAATTAATGGTCAAAGAACTTGGAGGATCTGTTATTTCAGCAACTAAAAAAGCTGAATACGGTAGAGCACCAATAAATATAGATCAAGAATCTGACCTCCTTTCTGAAGTAGAAGATAAATCTATAATGTGGATGAGTCATGGCGATTCGATTAATTCTTTACCTGATGGATTTAATAAAATTGCTCATACTGAAAACACACTCCATGCGGCAATTTCAAATGATTTAAAGAAATTATTTGGCGTACAATTTCATCCTGAAGTTATTCATTCAGATTTTGGGATGAGGGTAATTAAAAATTTTGTTTATAAAATTTCTTGTTGTTTGGCTGATTGGACAACCGAAACCTACATAGAGGAAACTATTCCTAGGATAAGAGAACAAGTTGGCGATAAAAAAGTTTTGCTTGCTTTGTCAGGTGGAGTTGATTCTTCAACTCTTGCATTTCTTCTTAATAAAGCAATTGGAAATAAGCTTACATGCATGTTTATAGACCAAGGTTTCATGAGAAAAGGTGAACCAGAATTTTTAATGAATTTTTTTGATAAGAAATTTCATATAAAAGTTGAATACATTAATGCAAGGGAAAGATTTATTGCCAAATTAAAAGGGATTACTGATCCAGAACAAAAAAGAAAAATTATTGGTGAAGAATTTATTAGAGTATTTGAAGAAGAAAGCAATAGATTGGGACCTTTTCAGTATTTAGCACAAGGTACTCTTTATCCTGATGTGATTGAAAGTGCTGGCACTAATGTTGATCCTAAAACAGGTGAAAGAATAGCTGTAAAAATAAAGAGCCACCATAATGTAGGTGGATTGCCAAAAGATTTACAATTTAAATTA
Source organism: uncultured Prochlorococcus sp. (assembly GCA_902574405.1). Lineage (GTDB taxonomy): Bacteria > Cyanobacteriota > Cyanobacteriia > PCC-6307 > Cyanobiaceae > Prochlorococcus_A. The sequence goes on from CACGMX010000019.1 coordinate 4,629, forward strand.
GTTGAGCCATTAAGAAAACTTTTTAAGGATGAAGTCCGAAAAGTGGGAGCTGCCTTAGGTCTACCGAATGAAATTATAAAAAGGCATCCATTCCCAGGACCAGGATTAGCTATAAGAATTTTGGGAGAGGTGAATAATGAAAAACTTGATTGTTTAAGAGATGCAGACTGGATAGTAAGAGACGAAATTAAAAAAGCAGGTCTTTACAATAATATTTGGCAAGCTTTTGCAGTATTGTTACCTGTAAAAACTGTAGGAGTTATGGGTGATAAAAGGACTTATGCTTGGCCAATAGTTTTACGTTGTGTATCTAGTGAAGATGGTATGACAGCTGATTGGTCAAAAATTCCTTTTCAGATTCTGGAGAGGATTGCAAATAGAATTGTAAATGAAGTTATTTCAGTTAATAGAGTTGTTTATGATATTACAAGCAAACCTCCTGGAACTATAGAATGGGAGTGAAGAATAGGTTATAAACCCAGTTATAAAAATAAAAAAGAGGTTTCTCTCAGGTTTTCCTCAGGAAAATGTGTGTTATTATGGGTTCAAACATGTTGGTATCACTACGTTTATGACTGCCTTATTTCTCGGTACTATAGAGTGGGAATAATAAAAGGCGTATAAAGTCAGTCATAGTCAAAAAGTTGGTAAATCATCTATTTGTTGCCAGTTTGTTACGTCACTTTGTCATCGTCTTCACGAAAAAATCGTAAGGGTTTTTTTATTAAATTTATTTTGATCTCCAAAACCTTTCATTTTGACAAAAATTTGTTTAGTTTTGAGCGTAATTATACCCAAATTGAAGTTACTATAAAACTGGATCGCTCATTGAGTAAATGACGACTTTTTAATCTATGAAAAAGTTTATTATGAAATCTATCTTGAACTCGGTTAGGATTATCAAAAATTAAGAATTGAGATGATGCAAAATAGCCTTTTATTTTATGTAAGAAATATTTTGAAATGAGATATTAATCGAAATGAGTGAGATTATTAAATTAAGTCGATCTACTGTTGAGAAATATCTTAGTTGTCCAAGATGTTGCGTACTTGATAAAAAATATCAAATAAAACCACCATCATTACCATTTACTTTAAACATAGCTGTAGATAATTTGTGCAAAAATGAATTTGATTACTATAGAAAAATTCAGAAGCCGCATCCTTTATTTACTGAACATGGTATTGATGCGGTTCCTTTTAAACATAAAAATTTAGAACTTTGGAGAAGTAATTTTCAAGGGATAAGATATAGGTCAATTGAACACAATTATGATTTTGGTGGGGCTGTGGATGATATTTGGCAGAAAAAAAATGGCGATCTTATCATTATTGATGTAAAAGCAACATCTAGAAATAATTTTGATTGGTCTGAGTCTTTTAATAAATACGAATATGCAAAAGCTTATAAGAGACAATTAGAAATGTATCAGTGGTTGTTTAAAAAAAACGGTTTTCCAGTAGCTAAAGAAGCTTATCTTTTATATTTCAATGGAAAGAAAAATGAAGAGTTTTTTAATAACCAATTAAATTTTGACTTACATCTAATTAAATTAGATTGTTCTACTTCATGGGTTGAAAATAAGATAATTGATACCGTCAATTTATTACGTTCTGATAATTTCCCCAAACCTTCATTAAATTGTGAATATTGTAATTATTTGAAGAAGCGTTGGCAGTTATCGATGACTTAATATTTAAAGGATAATTTTTTTATTTCTGGAAAAATAGAGAATAAAAGATAATCTTTAATTAAATTATTAATTTAGACCATTGGCAAAATCTAAAAATTCTGAAAGAAAGATAACTAACCATCTTCAACAAGACATAGTAAAAGTATCTGGTAAAACAATTTTTATTAATCCTTTTTTATATTGGCGGAGATTTGATGAAAACACTAATAGATGGCTTAGAGAACCCGGTCAAATGTCTGAGGATCAAATTTCACCAAACAGGAACCGTTTTTATCCAGAAATAGAGTGGGATGATTTAAGTAATGAGCAAAAGCTTATAAAAGATGGAACTGTTGAGATGTTTTTAAAAACCCTTGAACTGATAAGTACATTTCATCCATATCTCACTCCTGGACAATTATTAGAAGTGGAGAGAAAAATGGCGATTATAAAAAAAATTCCTTTCGAAAAATGGGTAACAAAATCTTTTGCCAAAAAAGCGAGATTATTAGAAAATGAAAAAAGAAAATTTCAAAGAGAAAGATTCTTTAGTGGCTGGAGGGAATGGTTTAGTCTTTCAAATACTCAACAAGCCATTTTGCCATTAATTGTCACGATATTTATTTCTTCATTTATTGGATGGTCTCTAGGGATATCAAAGAATAGCTGTAATCCTTATTTCGAACAAAATATAGACCAGTTAAATTAATTTGATTTTGAAATTTTTTAAGTATCTAAGTTAATATAATTTGGAAAAAATAAATTTCTTATTTAAGATTATATTGGTTGTAATAATTGCTTAAAAAAGCATAAGTTTTATGAGTAAAATTTTGAATTCAAATAATATTGAAAATGATGAGCTTAATCTGAATAATGAAGATATTGATTATAAAGATTTAACCTATAGACTTAAAGAAATAAAGTTAACCATAGCTTTATTGAAAAAAACAATGTTTAAATAATTCATATTTTTGAAAAAAACAAGTTCTAATAAAAAACTTTTTTCATTTAATAGACAACCTTTAGTCTTACTTATTGTTTCTTCTATTTCGTTTTTATTGATTCTAGTAAGGTTAATTTTTTTACAACTTTTAAATTATGACTCTTTTAAAAAGATGTCAGATGAGAATAGGATAAGACTTATTGCTTCTCAGCCAATACGCGGAAGAATATTGGATAAAAATGGGTATGTTTTAGCAGATAGTAGAGTTAAATACTCTTTAATAATAAAGCCTCAATCTGTTAATAAAAGCAATTGGGAAAAACAAAAATCAAGTATTTCAAACTTGTTAAATATTGATAATAATGTAATTCAAAAAAAATATTCTGATGGCTTAAAAAATCAAAAACTTTCAGTAACTATTCTTGATGATTTAAATGTAGATCAATTAATAAAATTTAAGGAAAATGAACGTAGTTTAATTAGTTTTGAAATAGCTACCAAATTAATTAGAAATTATCCTTATAAATCTCTTGCTGCCCATGTAATAGGTTATACGCAGCCAATTACTGAATCAGAATATAAATTCTTATCTAAGAAGGGTTATAAAATAAATGACTTAATAGGAAGAACTGGAATTGAATATGTTTACGAAGATTTTATAAGAGGTGAATGGGGTGGAGAAATGGTTGAAGTAAATTCATTAGGAAAATTTCAAAGATCATTGGGTAAGAAACCGCCAGCACAAGGTAATGATATTGAACTTACGATCGATCTTAATCTCCAATTAGTTGCTGAGGAAGCTCTGAAAGATAAAAAAGCTGGAGCGATTATAGTTATGGATCCAAGAGATGGTGCAATAAGAGCGATGGTAAGTAAGCCTAATTTCGATCTGAATTTCTTTTCAAAGGATTTTAAACCTGAAAAAGAATACAATGCATTATTTAATTCTCCTGAAAAACCTCTTTTTAATAGAGCATTAAATGCTTATGATCCGGGAAGTGTTTGGAAAATTATAACTGCTTTAGCTGGGTTGGAAAGTGGAAAATTTCCAAGAAATACCATGTTAGATACGAAACCATGTATTGTTTATGGGAGTCAATGTTTTAGAGAACACAATGATTTAGGCTTTGGGGTAATAGGTTATGAAGATGCTTTGAGAGTTTCTAGTAATACATTTTTTTATCAAGTAGGTTATGGAGTCGGAGTTGATGAAATTCATAAGGTCTCCCTAAAACTTGGTTTTAACTCTTTATCAGGAATCGAAATTTCTGAACAAGAAAATATAGGATTAGTAGCTAGTAGTGAATGGGCTAAAGAAGGAAGAGGATGGGGGCAACCAGGTAGAACCCCTTGGGTTCCAGAAGATATTGCGAGTATGTCTATTGGACAATTTGTTGTTCAAGTTACCCCTATTCAAATAGCTAGAGCATATGCAGCAATTGCAAATGGAGGTTATCTTGTGACTCCTTATTTAGTTAAAGAAGATGAAAAAAATCTTTCAGATAAAAAACTTATTAAAATCGATATTGATTCAAATAATATTCAGTTGATAAAAAGTGGTCTTAGGAAAGTAGTAGAGTCTGGAACAGGAGTATCAATTAATTATGGGGTTTCAAATTTACCTCCAGTTTCAGGTAAAACTGGAACTGCCGAAGATGGTGAAGGCGGCTTAGATCATGCTTGGTTCGTTTGCTTTACTCCTTCGGAAAAAAGTGAGTTGCTTGTGGTAGCTTTCGCACAAAATACTCCTGGTGGCGGCTCAGTACATGCACTGCCTATGGCAAGAGAAATTTTAAAAGTTTGGAATGAAAAAAAATAATATGAATTGTTAGTTTTAACCTCTATGTGTTTAATTTTTTCATTTGCATTAGTCTTTGAATAATATCTTCAATAGTCTTCGTATCTATCGGTTTACTATATGAAGACAAAAGTTGTCTCCCTAATACCTGACTTCCTAAATGCACTAATTGAATGCGTAATGAGGTGAGTAACTCTAAACCTATTCCACCAGAGAATGTAGCAATTGCGATTGGTTGACCATTAAATAAATTCCTAAAGTCATCTCCTGAGATAGATAACCAAGCTATGAAGTTTGAGAGAATAGGGGGTATAGATCCATTATATTCAGGAGCACAAATCACCCACTTTTCAATTGCGAAAAGCTTTTTTTTTAAATTCTTCTATTACAACTGGTATATTATCTTTGTTGTGAATTCTCGGATTAAATAATGGAATATCTAGAGTCGTAAGATCTAATATCTCAGAACTTATTTTCAGTTCATTACTTTTTTCAAGGAATTTTTCAGAAAGTTCTAGATTTTTTCCGCAACTAGCAGTAATGATTATAAGATCTTTTGATTCAGTCATAAATTAGATAAATAAATTTAATAGCTAGCACCAGTTTTACGGTGATGAACTGCTGTCAGACTATCGGATTTTAGTATATTACCGTGTTGTACTTCAGCGTATATAACCCAATGATCCCCACATTCCATTCTCTCTTTTACTGAACCGTCTAACCATGCTAAAGATTCGGGAATGATTATTTGTTCATTAGGAGTTAATTCAATATCTAAACCTTGAAATCTATCTTCGCCTGGTGCAAAAGGTTTTGTGAATCTTTTCAAAGGTTCTTTAAAATCTTTTTCACTAAGAATATTTAATGCGAATGAATCTCCTATTTGCAGAAGAGACTCTACCGATCTATCTTTTGCTACTGCAATACTTATTCCTGGAGGAGAAAAACTTGCTTGACTAACCCAGGATGCCAGCATAGCTCCTTTTATATTATTCTCATCATTGCCTTTGGAGGCAGTCAGAACGCAGAGTGAGCCAATTACTCTTCCAAGAGCTTGTAGCTTTGGATCCGTTTTGCTTGTAATCATTCCAGTATCTGACTTTCTGGGCTTTTTCTTTGCTTTTTTTATAATCTTTCTTCCAAAGTGAGTTCCTATTTCTTCTAGCTCTTTAATCTTTGGTTTATTTGGACTGAATTTAATTTTTATAGGGTCAAAACCAAACTTAAAACCTCCGTCTTTTAATTTTGTTTCAAGTAAATCTATAGCTTCGCCGCTCCAGCCAAAACTACCAAAAATGCCCACTGGTTTATCTCTATTACCCTCTGATAACAATGTTCCTAGTGCACTTACTATTGGAGTTGGTGCGTGACCACCAAGTGTTGGTGATCCTATTAAATATCCATCAGCATTTTGGATAGATTTTATAAGTACATCATTTGGTGTAAATTCACAATTTATACTTTCAACTTCGACAGAAGTTCTATTGATCCCTTTAGCCAATGCATCACCTATTGAGGCTGTATTTCCATATGCACTTGCATATATTAGAGCAATCTTAGGATTATTTGTTGAGAGATTCTCACCCCATCTAATGTAGTCATTTAAGAAGCTTTTTAAACTATATTCGATAGCGGGACCATGTAATGGAGCAATAGTTTTAATATCGTAATCTGCAATTTTTTCAGATATTGATACTACCTGATTAGACATTGGTGCCATTAAGCAATCATAAAAATGTTTTCTATCAATTTCTGTACTAACTCGATTTGTTTCAGACCAATCTACAGAAGCAATGTGAGCAGAGAAAATTTTTTCACTTAGAAGGATTTCTTGATTACGTTCATAAATTATCAGACCTCCAGGCCAACGTGCTGTTGGAATAGGAATTATCTCTAGTGAAATGTTATTTAATTCTAAATGCAGTTCTTTTTTGATTATGTTTATTTTGGGTAATTGAATTTCAACGAATTCTTTTAAGTTAGGATTTCTTTGATTCCAAAGTTCATTAATAAGTTTAAAGCCGGGATTTGAACAAGTTATAGTTAAGTTTTGAAATTGAGTACTAAGAATTTTTAAACTTTCAATAATTTGAGGATTAATATGTCCAGAAATGACATTAATTTTATGCAATTTAAAATGATCAAAGAAGTTTGTAATTACCTCAAAAAATGAATTTAAATATTGCTTTTCAGGTGGATGAATAATAAAAAGTTCTTTATTGTTTCTAATTAAGAAAGTGTTAAAAGAGGTTCCTTTTTCGAGATTAAACTCAAGTTCAAATCTTTCTTTATTGTGATCTAGAAATCTGATGCAAGTAAAATTTTCAGCAATTTCAAATTTTGATAAGGTTTGATTTTCTGAAATTAGACCTATATTAATTTCTGACATTTAAAGAATTATTTTCTAATAGTGGTTTCCGACTTGTTAGTCGTTGCGAGGTGTCATAAGGACTTTCAACGGATTTTCAACTATCGACCAGAACGATTAGTTCTTGTGAAACCGTTATGTATCACTAGATTATACCTATAACAGCACCATTAATGAGTTATTAAATGTAGGGATTCCAACTGGCCGCGATTTCTTGTTGATTATCTAAGCAAATTGATGATTTTTATAAATTTTTCTATAATCATCATTCAATCTTTCTGTTGCTAATCTTCTATTATTCATTGCGTCTCTAATCAAATCTATTTCATGGAAGTTTTGATTGAGAATAGTGAAAGGAGTAATTAGTTTCATAAGACCTCCTAGATCTATATCTATATTATCCTCCTCTCGACTTGAAATTCACAGGGTATTTATACCCGAGTATTTGTGCTTGTTGGCTGGCACGATTATCATTTTCCGTTCAGTAGGAGCGGAAATAATTCAAGAGGCAAAAGTACTTTATCGACTTTAAGGACTGAGAGATGTGTACGATTAGAAGAGGTCAAACGAATATCCTCTTATTCTTTTTTAATTCACTTTATGGATCTACAGCGTGGAAAGGGAGAGTGGAACGTTACCTAACTGTCACATGTGACAGTTGCAAAAGAATAATATTTTAACTTTCAATATTAAATAAATAATTTATTGTTTAATTGTGTGGGTGAGTTGTGAAAATACTCTAATTTTAAAAATGAAAATTCTTGTAGCAACTCTAATATTAAGTTCTAATCTGCCAGTTCATGCTTATGAGAGCATTGGAGATCGCAGTAATCGAGAAGCGTATGAGTCAAAAAAAGGATACGCATATGAAAGCAAGTGCTATCGTTATGAATATAAAGAAGAATATATACCAGGCAATTCAATGTCTCCTGGTTATGTTAAGTCTTATCGTGAGAAAATTTCTATCCCATGCAATAGTGAGCGCAACGCATTCAACGATTATCATCATAAGAACGAAGCACAAACTTCATATGTGAAATATAAACGTACTCCAAAATGTACTGGAAGTACAACTTTAGGTGGATTAATTGGTGGTGGAATTGCAGCATCTCTATCAAAAAGTGATGCATATGCCTGGAGTATACCTTTAGGTGCAGTTTTAGGAGCAGGTATTGCAAATGCCGAATGTAAATAATTTAATTCAATTATTTTCAAAAGTTTTTATATTTATATAGTCGCTATTAATTTAAAAATAATATTTCCTCATTGATGTATGCATTTCTCATATTAAAAATAAGTGAATTTCGCTTAGGTATGGGGAGTAAATTATCAACAGATTTTAAACTATAAATCAAAAATTTATTTATAAATTGAATCAAAAATTTTTAACTGAATTTAAAGTATAATTTTTTCTATTTTAATGTAATGTTACCAATAATTTATGAATATCCAAAAAGTAAAGTAAGTATTAATAGTGATTAGCAACTTTTCTGTGATGAACTGCTGTCTTGCATGATAAGTCAGAGACATTGCCATTCTCAACGATTCCGTAAATTATCCAATGGTCTGGAGTTTCTAGTCTTGAACTAACTTTACAATCTAAAAAGGCGAGTGAATCTGAGAGAACTGGTCCTCCTTCTGCGATATTGCTAATGACATCAACATCTGCAAATCTATCAGCCCCAGGAGCAAACCTTTTTAAAAAATGTCTGAACATTTTTTGATAGTTATCTTCTCTCAAGATATTCACAACAAATCCTTTTCCAACTTGCATATATGATTCAATAGCTCTATCTTTTGCTACTGCAACTGTAATCCCTGGTGGTGAAAAACTTGCTTGACTCACCCAACTTGCAACCATCGCACTTTGTCTAAATGTTGAACCTTCTCCTTGGCTCGCTGTAACTACATATAATCCGCCACTTAACCTACCTAAAGCTTTATCTAAATTTGAATCAAGACTTTTCATAGAGGCAATATTTTTCTTTTTATTTATTAATTGACCCAAGTCAGTTCCAGCTTCTTCGAATTGTTGATAAATAATGGGATCTGGAATTTTTTTAACTCTTAAAGGAGAGAAAGCTTCTTTTTGACCAAGTTCTCTTAATTTATTTGCTAAGGAATCAATTGGTTCATCATTTCCACCAAATGCATCGTAGACAGCGGTAAATTGTTTTGATTTTAGTGCTGCAAATAAAGTACCAAGAGATTCTTTTAATTCATTATCTGAATCTACTGGCCATGTAGGGATGACTACTGCTTTTGATTCCGAAATTAAACTTGTTAATTCTTGAGGGTCAGAAGATCTTAAATCAATTAATTGAACCTGTGCATCTGCTTTGCTTATTCCATGAGATATCGCTTGACTTAGTCGATCACAATAACCATAGTCGCTTACATAGCAAACTGATACAAAATCATTACCTTTGCTTTTATTACTACTCCATTCTAGATATTTTCCTTTCCAAAAATTGACTTGATTATGAAGCAAAGGACCATGACCTACAGCTATTGTTTTTAATTCAGGGAGTTTATCTATTCTTTTAATTGCCTGCAGAACGCTTCTAGCGTTTGGACCCATTAGGCAATCGTAATAAAAACGAAAATCATCATATATTTCTTTTTGATCAGCGTCATAAAATTCATCAGAACAATAATGTAGCCCAAATGCATCGCATGTGTAGAGAACATGGGTGCTGTGGTCATATGAAAAAATTGTGTCTGGCCAATGTAAATTTGGTGCACTTATAAATTCAATATTATGTTCTAAACCGCTGTTAGGATTAATTCCCAGATTTAAAAACTCTCCACTCTTAACCTCTAGACGTTTAAATGGAATATGTATTTGGTCTTCAATAAATTTAAGGGCTAATTTTGATCCTACTACTGTGATATTTTGATTTAATTCTAAAAGATTACCTATTAAACCAGAATGATCAGGTTCTGTATGGCTTGTAATTAGATAATCAACTTCTTGTGGATTTACGTTTTTTAGTAATTCTTCAAACCATAATTCTTCGAATTTTGCGTGACTAGTATCAATTATTGCTAGTTTTTCGCCTTTAATAATAAAACTATTATAAGTAGTTCCATTTCTTAAGCCAAATTCAATATCAAATCTACTGCGATCCCAATCAAGTGATCTTATGGCACAAGAATCATCAGCGAAATTTTGAGATTGAACTGTCAACTTGTTATTTATTTGTTCCAATTTAGAATTACTTGTCTGGGCAGAGGCTAGCATAGGACAAATCGCGTTATAAAATAACTTTAGTTATGTAGAATATAAATCCGCGTGATTATTTTTGCGAAATAACCGAAATTACGCTTTTCTTTAATTTTTAATCTTTTTATTCTGGATAAATGACATCTCAACTAATTAAAAAAATAGTTACTGGAGATGAGATAAGAAATGCTTTTTTAAAATTTTACAGTGAAAAATCACATAAAATCATTAAAAGTGCATCTTTGATTCCAGATGACCCTACGGTTATGCTAACAATTGCTGGAATGCTACCTTTTAAACCAGTTTTTTTAGGATTAAAGGAAAGACCATCAAAAAGGGCTACATCTAGTCAAAAGTGCATCAGAACAAATGATATAGAAAACGTTGGAGTTACAGCTAGACACCACACTTTTTTTGAAATGCTTGGTAATTTCTCTTTTGGAGATTATTTTAAACGAGAGGCTATTCAATGGGCTTGGGAATTAGTTACTAATATTTATCAACTTTCTGTTGAAAATATAATTGTGAGTGTTTTTCACGAAGACGAAGAGTCTGCAAAAATTTGGAGAGATGAAATTGGTATTCATCCAGATAGGATAGTGAAACTAGGAGAGGAAGATAATTTTTGGTCATCTGGCAAAACTGGTCCATGTGGACCTTGTTCAGAACTTTATTATGATTTTTATCCTGAAAAGGGTCTGCAGAATATTGATTTAGAAGATGGAGATCGTTTTATTGAATTTTATAATCTTGTTTTCATGCAATATAATCGCAATCCTAATGGAAAATTGACAGATTTAAAATTTAAAAATATTGATACAGGAATGGGTCTTGAAAGGATGGCTCAAATACTACAAAAAAAGCAAAATAATTATGAGACAGATTTAATTTTTCCTATCATTCAAAAAATTTGTGAGATTGCAAATATTGATTATTTTTCTTCAGATAATAAAAACAAAATTTCTTTAAAAATAATTGGTGATCATACAAGAGCTGTTATTCATTTAATTTCTGATGGGGTAGCAGCAAGTAATCTCGGCAGGGGATATATATTAAGAAGGCTCATTAGAAGAATGGTCAGACATGGAAGATTATTAGGTATAACAAATGAATTTTTACCTAATATTGCTACTGTCGGGATCAATTTAATGCAAAATAATTATCCTGATTTAAAAAATAATAATGATTTAATTTTGAATGAGATAAACATTGAAGAAATAAGATTTAGGGAAACTCTTGAAAGAGGAGAGAAATTGCTAGATGAGTTAATTTCTTCAGGGCAGAAATTAATTTCTGGTTTTAAAGCTTTTGAACTTTATGACACTTATGGATTTCCTCTGGAACTTACTGTAGAAATTGCTGAAGAAAATAGTATCAGTGTAGATGTAAAGGGTTTTGAAGAAGAAATGAATGCACAAAAAGAGAGAGCTAAAGCTGCTTCAAGTAATATTGATTTGACATTAGAGGGATCATTAGAGCGAGAAATAGATCTTTTTAACAAAACTGTTTTTAATGGTTACAAGTCACTCCTTTCGGAAGCTGAAATAAAGGGTATATTCTTGGATTCAACATTAGTTAAGCAAGCAAGTGAAGGTCAGAAAGTTTTAATTGTGCTTGATCAGACAACTTTTTATGGAGAATCTGGCGGGCAAGTTGGTGATATTGGGACGATATTTTCAAAAGATGTAGAGGTCTTGGTTGATAATGTTATACGAAAGAAAAATGTTTTTTTACATTATGGAACGATCAAAAAAGGAATATTAACTATTGGACAAAAAGTTAAGACTAATGTTAGTTCCTCTAATAGAGCTAAGGCTACTGCAAATCATACAGCTACTCATTTATTGCAATCTGCACTTAAATCAGTTGTTAATGAAAGTGTTGGACAAAAAGGTTCATTAGTAGCCTTTAATAAATTACGATTTGACTTTAATTCCTCTAATCCTATTTCTAAAGATCAAATTTCTAAGATTGAGACTTTAGTTAACTCTTGGATTATGGAAAATCATGCCTTAGAAATAAAAAATATGTCTAAGAGTGAGGCTCTTGAAAAGGGCGCAGTCGCCATGTTTGGAGAAAAATATGATGATGAAGTGCGCGTTGTTAATGTGCCAGGAGTTTCAATGGAACTTTGTGGCGGCACACATGTTAAAACTACATCTGAATTAGGTTCTTTCAAAATAATTAGTGAGGAAGGAATCTCAGCCGGAGTAAGAAGAATCGAAGCATTATCAGGCCAATCAGCATTAGAGTATTTCAGTGATAGAAATGCTTTAGTAAATCACCTAAGTGATTTGTTAAAAGCAAATCCTAATCAACTTTTTGAAAGGGTTAATAATTTGCAAGCAGAGCTAGTTAATAAGAATAAAGAGATACAAAAAATGAAAGATGAAATTGCATATTTTAAATACTCTTCTATAAAAACATCCGCAGAAAAAGTAAATACTTTTTCAATTTTAGTAAATCAGATTGATGGCTTAGATGGGAATTCTTTGCAATCTGCAGCACTTAATTTAACTACTCATTTGGGAAATAAAGCAATAGTGATTCTTGGGGGAATACCAAATCCAGAAAATAGAAAGTTGTTATTTGTAGTTTCTTTAGGTGATCATGCAGTAAAAATAGGATTGCATGCAGGTAAATTAATTAATGAGATTGCAAGAATTTGTTCGGGAGGTGGAGGAGGAAAGCCTAACTTTGCTCAAGCAGGTGCTAAAGATATTGATAAGTTAAGTGATGCTCTAGATTATGCCAAAAATTATTTGCAAAAAACATTAGATAGTCATTCTGATAAATAACTACTTTTTCTGAGACTAATTTCGATTTGATCCATTAATTTCCTTGCTTCTTCAATAGTTAATTTTTTTTGATC
>CACGMX010000020.1 GCA_902574405.1 uncultured Prochlorococcus sp.
TTAATAATGATGATTGAGTTCAAGAGGAGCAAAAAAAACAGGTCTAAAAATGCTCTTTTCAATCCCTATAAAAACGGAATAAGTTCATACGACCTGGCATATCTTTCATCAAAAAGAAATTTTAAAAAAAATGTTTACCTAGAAAATGATTCTAAGAAAGATTATCTTGCTGCATAAAGATGCCTTATATTAATGTCTCGACTTCAGCAAAAGTAAATGATAAAGGGAAATTACTAGAAGAGATTTCTACTCTTATTTCATCTTTAACAAACAAATCAAGAAGATTTGTTATGGCAAAAATAGATGATAATTGCCAAATGTATTTTAATGATGAGACACCTTCTTGCTTTTTAGAAATCAAATCAATTGGTTCTCTAAATCCTTCTGAAATGGCAAAGCCAATATCAGATTTTGTATATTCGAAAATGGGGATACCAATAGATAGGATTTATATTTCTTTTGAGGATGTTCCAGCTAAATTGTGGGCTTGGAATGGAAGAACATTTGGTTAAGAACTTTTTTGATATTTGAGCTAATGGAAATAAATAAATTAGTCGATTTAAATAATCTTAGAACCGCACCTCAATTAAGTAGTAGGCAAGAAAAAAAACTTTTAGAGGAACTAGAAGCAAATATTTTGAATGCCGATTGGATAACAATAGGCATAATGGCAGCTAGTGATAAAAAAGCTATTGACGCATTACAATCAATTTCTAAGAAATATTCCTCAATTAAATTTGGGAATCTAGGTTTGCTTCATGCTGATGGACCTGTTTTTTTAAAAGCTAATCAAAAAACTGGTAATGTTTTTGTCAGATCTGAAAATGGTCTTGGAGAAGGAATTTTAATAACATCTCAGCATTATGAAGGTGCTAAAGAATCTAATACTTTTGGACCATTGCCATTAGATTTTTTTACGTAATTAATTCTCATTTAATTTTTATCAAGAATCTAATTTAATGACAGCTTTTTATCGGATGATATTTTGAGCAATTGGATTTCAAAATTTTTTTACTTAAAAGCTTTGTTATTATGGCTACTGTCATTGATATAAATTTACCCACTAATTTAATTTAATGTTTTTTCAGGATATAGTTCAAAATTTAAATAATTTTTGGTCAGAAGAAGGTTGTTTGATTTTGCAGCCATATGATACTGAAAAGGGTGCTGGAACGATGAATCCGCATACTTTTTTAAGAGCTATTGGGCCAGAGCCTTGGAGTGTGGCATACGCAGAGCCATGCAGAAGACCTACAGATGGGCGTTTTGGTGATAATCCAAATAGAGCGCAACATTACTTTCAATATCAAGTAATAATTAAACCTTCGCCGGAAGGAATTCAGGAAAAATATTTAACATCTCTAGAATCTCTTGGAATTAATCCTAGAAATCATGATATAAGATTTGTAGAAGATAATTGGGAGTCCCCAACACTTGGAGCTTGGGGCGTAGGTTGGGAAGTTTGGTTGGATGGAATGGAAGTTACTCAATTTACTTATTTCCAACAATGCGGGGGTATAGATTGCAATCCAATACCAATTGAAATCACTTATGGACTAGAGAGGATTGCTATGTTTTTACAGGATAAAGAAAGTATCTGGGATTTAAATTGGAACAAAGATTTGAAATATAGTGATATTTGGCTTCAATTTGAAAAAAGTCAATGTTTATATAATTTTGCTGAATCTAATCCTGATAATCTAAGGAAACTATTTGAAATTTACCAAGATGAGGCAAATTCTTTAATAGAAAAGAAATTAACTTACCCTGCTCTCGATTTTGTTTTGAAATGTAGTCATACCTTTAATTTGCTTGATGCGAGGGGAGTTATTTCAGTAACAGATCGTGCTCAATATATTGAAAAGATTAGAAAATTAGCTAGAGAAGTTGCTTCATCTTGGATGGAAGAGAGAAATGCTTTGAAACTTCCTTTATTAAAAAAGTAAAAACTTTTGGAATGTTTTTTAAATATAGAGATTTCGTAAAATTTGTTACATGAGGGTGAATCTAATATTCCTACCTGAAAAAGTTATCTTAGATACAATTTTATTACCCATTCGTGTGGGTATTTTTAGTGTGAGGTAAAATGAAACTCTTCCAACAAATGTTGGTTGCAGGAGCATCTTTGAGCTTAATAGCTCCAATTGCTGCTCAAGCTTCCGATATAGTCAATCTAGAGGAAATGAATAGCTACTCACGTAGCCAAACAAAATCCTCAAGA
Organism: uncultured Prochlorococcus sp.; assembly: GCA_902574405.1. GTDB lineage: Bacteria > Cyanobacteriota > Cyanobacteriia > PCC-6307 > Cyanobiaceae > Prochlorococcus_A. The sequence continues at coordinate 2,222 of CACGMX010000020.1, forward strand.
CTTGACAGTAAAACATTCATTAACGAAGTTAGTGAAGATATTGCGAAACTTAAAGGTCTTGATGTTGGCCCAGAAGCTCAACAAAATAATTTTGAAGCAGGAGCTTTTTCAACGACCACTTCAATGGATGGTAAAGCAATCTTCTGGATTGGTGGTGTAGATGGTGCTGACAATCTTAATGATTCTTCCTTAGGAGATGGTAAAGAAACCGTAGGGACAGGTTATACATACACTATGAACTTGAATACAAGTTTCACTGGTGATGATAATCTTTATGTTCGTTTAAAAGCGGGTGAGAACGCTGAACAATGGAAGTTCAAAGAGACTTATCACATAGATACTAAAGATACAAGTGATGCTTTAAATGTCGATAAGCTTTGGTACTCCTTCCCTGTTGGTGACAAGATCACAGCTTTTGTAGGCCCAAGGATTGAAAACTATTACATGTATGTAACTCCTTCTATCTACAAGCCAGGTGTACTTAAATCATTCAAACTTGGTGGAAATAGTAACTTTGGAGCAAGTACAGACGTAGGTTTTGGATTTAAGTACGAAACTGATGGTGGATTCGCTATCGCTTCTAATATTGTCGATAAAGATGGCGATACCAGCAATGGTTTATTGGGTAAGGCTAGTACTAGCAAATGGGATACTCAGATTGCATACACCACTGACAGGTGGCACTTATCTGCAACAAGGTCTGATGCTCAAAACTGGACATCACAATCATACAATGCAACTTCTCTAGGAGCTGCTATGAAAGGTTCTACAGGCGATACTACTGGTTATGCTCTTAGAGGTTATTGGATCCCAGAAGATTCAGGAACTGGTATACCTGAGATATCTGTAGGGTATGATATTAAACTTGCAGATCAGGCTGCTTCTGGAGCTGCTAAAGAAGCCACTAGTTATATGGTTGGTTTGACTTGGAAGGATATGTTCCAGGCTGATGACAGAATTGGTTTAGCTTTCACTCAGCCACTGAAAGTCACTGAATGTAATGGTACTTGTTCTTCTACAGAAGTTGATCCACTTGTATGGGAAGCCTATTATGCTTTCAAGCCTAATGATTCAATGGAAGTAAGACCTGCAATTTTTGGTGGGACAGATGTTGAAAACTCAACAGCTGATGACATTTTTGGTGCTGCTTTAACAACAACATTCAAATTCTAAATTTACGATTTAATCATTAGATTAATCAAAAAAAAAGGCACCCGAAAGGGTGTTTTTTTTTGACTTTTAGGATTAAGTATTCACCAACAATTCTCCCCTTCACCGATGGGAATGCAAGTACTTGATTTTTTTGCCTCATCAGCCAATTCTTGAGCTCGAGAATCTAGTTTAAAATCAGCATCTAAGGCCATATCAGTGTTCCATTCTTTTAATCCTCCTAAGTCGTTTTCACCTGATTTAATTGAATTGGTATTTTCTGATGCAATTGCTAGTGCGCTTGTGGCTGCGATAAAAATTGCAATTGAGCTTCTTTTCGGCATTAGACAACTATATTTTTTTATATATTAATCATTTTTAGAATTATATTCTTTTTGTTGTATAAAATGATGCTTATTTAATCACCAATAACTCTTAAGAGATTTGAGTAGGATTTAAAGATTAGATCGAGATCATCAGATCTACCATGCCTAGCTAATAGACTCCTCGCACCTGCGTCTAGTTCAAATAAATATTCTCTTTCTTCGATACTTTTTATATAACTCTCAATCCATCCAACGCATACTATTCTCTCTCCCTTGAGTACTTCTTGAACTGAATGTAAATAGGTGCTTGGATAAATTAAAATTTCTCCACTATTAAGTTTAAATTTGTTTTCTGAAGTAAGATTTTCAATTAATAGTTCACCCCCTTCGTATAGATCTTTTTTGGTAAGAAAAACTGTGAAAGATAAGTCAGCCCTGCCTGATGACATATATGCATTATCGATATGTCGTCCATACTTCATTCCTTGGGAGGATTTAGTAAACATGATTCCATGAATATTTTTTGGTAAAGTAAAGCTTTTTATTAAATCATCATTTAAGATCTTTTGTTTAACTAGCGATGATAATTTTTTCGAAATATCTAATGTTCTTTTTAGTTGCAAATTATTTTTAACCATCGAGGCTTGATTGCCAGCAGTTTTTTTGCCATCTTCCCAACCTTGATTTTGTTGTTCTAATTCTTTTTCTATAAAATTTATTTCTTCAGCATTTAGTAATTGACGGGTTAAATAATTCATATTGCATATAAAAAATGATACATTTTCATGTATCGAAGATGGCTTTTAGAGTTTGAACTCTTTTGACGGGTATAAAGTAACCATAGATACTACTTTTAAAAAGTGCAAAAACTCAAAAAACTTTTTTATTCAGCACTAACATGTACTTTTTTACTCAATTTAAATATACCTGCCAATTCAACAGAAAAAGAAGTCAAAGTTTATTCCGGGAGACATTACAACACTGATAGGAGCGTCTATAAAAAATTTGCCGAAGAAACAGGGATTAAAGTAAGGCTTATTGAAGCTGCTGGTATATCTTTAATTGAGAGATTGAAAAGAGAAGGAAAGAATTCTCAGGCGGATTTAATTTTATTAGTTGATGCTGCAAGAATTACTAATGCCGCCAAAGCTGGATTACTTCAACCAATAGGATCTTCTAATTTGGAAAATTATGTTCCAATTGGATTGAAAGATCCAAATAAGGAATGGTACGCCTTAACAAGAAGAGTGAGAGTTATGATAGCCAATCCAAAAGTGGTAGATGTTAGCAAGATTAATGATTATACTGATTTGGCTGATCCTTCTTTAAAAGGAAAAGTATGTTTAAGAAATAGAAAAAGTCCATATAATCAATCTTTAGTTGCTAATCAAATAATTAACAAAGGTGAATCAGCAACTAAAGCTTGGTTATCAGGAATGATTTCAAATGTTTCCCAACCATTCTTCCCAGGTGATATTTCAATAATTAGAGCAGTTTCCAAGAAAAAATGTGGAGTAGGAATTGTTAATCATTATTATGTAGCAAGAATGTTAGCAGGTATTAATGGAAGGAGAGATGCTTTGTATGCAAAAAAAACTAAGGTAGTTACTCCTAATCCTGCACACGTAAATATTAGTGCTGGTGGTGTTGCAAAATATGCAACAAATAAAAATGAAGCTATTCAGTTGCTTGAATTCTTAGCATCTCCAAAAGGAAATAAAGGTTTAGCTGCTCCGACTTTTGAACACCCTTTGAAGGAAGTTAATCAGAATGAAATAGTAAAGAACTTTGGAGAGTTTGTACCTGATAGTGTCACTGTAGACGACCTCGGAGAAAAAAATTCATTAGCTATTAAATTGATGAAAGATGCAGGTTGGAATTAAAAATTAAGATTATTTTATGGTTCATTATTTTCTCATTATTAAGTGCATACTTATAAACAGGCGGAGAGGTGGCTGAGTGGTCGAAAGCGAACGACTCGAAATCGTTTAATAGGTAACTATTCGTGGGTTCGAATCCCACCCTCTCCGGATTTTTTTAGAGTCTGACGGTGTCAGGGGTGTTCTCTTGGATTCAAAATCTTCATTCTCTAACTTTCTAATGTATCGAACTTCTCAAGTTTTCATTTAATTTTCTTCTCAAACTCTTTAATTGATGATTGCATTTGTCCTGTATTTTCTATTGGATCATCTTTATCTAAACCTCTGATCTTTCTCCATCTGGAATACATATACCCAAGATAGATACCTTGCATAAAATTCTTTGCACCATGCTCTAATAGATTCTTAGAAAATTTGTCGTTGAATCTTCCACTTTCTATTAATTCTTTTTGCCAGTTTATTTTTTCTTTCATTGCTCTTGCTGGTCTTCTTGTTGTTTCTTCAGTTTTTCGTATTCGACGTGAAGGACACCTAATCGCCAAGCATCTTTCAAACCTTTTATACCTCCCATCAAGAGTTTTGCATCTGAAGGAGAATGAGATTTCATGTTCAAGAAATCTTTCTGCCAAGAATTATTATCCCACTTAGTCATAACATTAATCTTTTTCTAATTTTAAATATCTTGTCAATAAATATCAAAAAGTGTTGGTGGAAATGTTGGTGGAATTTTACTTATTTACGAGAATACCAGTGTCAGCAAGTGTCTTAGCGTATCCCATGTATCCATCTCAACTGACACCCTCTCCTGATTATTTTTAGTGTCTGGCAGTGTCTGATAGATGCAAATCAACTTACACCTTCTCCGTGTTTTGCCCTAATATCTTTTATTTATAAAAGTGAAGGTTGATAAATTCAGATATTTAATAAAAAGTACTATTCTTAATCAACTTTTTACTTGAGATTTAAACTATTTAAATCAAAATATAAAGACAATGCTTTATCTTTTAATGTGTTGTCGATATTTAATGAGATATCTTTTTTTGATTCTTTAAATTCGAAATCATAATGTTTTTCTATTTGTAAAATTCTTTGAATTTGAAACCAGTAATCCTTAGTTGAGCAAAGTTTTTCGTAACATATAAAATTTACATTGTGATTTTTTAATAGTAATTGAAAAGCATTTTTGTAGGTTAAGTACCATTGTTCAATCCAATGATTAATTTCTAAATCATTTTTATAGCTTAATTTCTTATTATGAATAGGAATGTAATTTGGACCAAATTCTGTATGTCCAATCCATTTCATATACTTAGATATGAAGTTGTCAATTTTAGAATTCTCGATAAATTTCTTATGTTGGGTTAGTAAAGAGTATGAATGTTGAATTGGATCTCTGAAAGGTACAAGTATTTTGCTGTGACTGAAAATAGATGAAATCAATTCTAATCTTCTTATATTTTGATTGTTTTTACTAAGGTATCTATTCTTTTTATACTTACACATAATATTTTCTATATAGATTCTAAACTTTTCATCTAATTCATCATTGCTTTCATTAGCAAAAGTTTTCCAAAATACTTCTTCAAATGCTTCTGGTGATTCTTTAGAGACTTTAATTCCGTCTCCGTGTGCTCTTTCTTTTAACTCTAAATCCTTGTTTTTACGAGATATTTTAGACCAAAGATTGGGTGCAAGAACAAATGGCATATCAGCATAGGAGAGAGATGCAAATATATTTGACTGATGAAGTGCATTCAACAAAATAGTTGTTCCTGAACGTGCTAGTCCCGCAATAAAAATATGATTGTCAATTTCACTTGAAGAAGACATATTTGTACTTTCAAAATCAAAAGTGACTTCACGCATAAATTGCGATGAAAGTGCAAATTCATGCAGCTTTTGTTCTAACCAAGAGTAGTCATTCACTTTAGGATCGATTTTCTGATGTAAGCATAAATGAATGCAAATAATATAGATTCAATTATTCCTTTCAAAGTGAATGTGAATTTCAGAAAACTATCAAAAAACTTGTCTGCAAAAATAAAAATAAAAATAATCAATAAAATGTTTAGTAGCATAAGAATTGAAGACTTCATCATCTGCAATGAATATGTAGGAATGATTTTTTCTTTCCAGTGATCGCTAATATTTTTATTAAATATTGTATAAGATGCTTTCTTGCTTAATTTGATTATCGAATAGATTAAGTCAATGTAATTTGACCTAAAAAGTACTTCAATAGAGAAAAAACAAATTACTAAAAGAACGACATGATTCATCCTTTTTTATTAATATTTTTTTTTGATGACATCTTATTTTTTAATTTCTTATTTTTTAAAGCACGTTTAATTGGATAATATAAAATGCCCCATAATCCTAAAAAGAATGCTGCAATAAATCCAAAAATTGCAGCGATTATGCCACCCCCCATTCCTGGCCCTATGTATGAAAATAGATGGGTTTTACTAGATAAAGTGAAAAAAATCATAACTGATTAATTAATTACATTTAGCTGTCGATTCCAAGAAGTTTTTTACGATTTGCATGTCTTCTTTGTTGTATAAAATTCGTGACCAAACAAGGCTATAGTTTTTACCATTATTTGCTCTATTTACATATGTCCATCTTAAATCACCATCTGCATTAAAATAAAGTATTCTGCCATAATTTGTTTCCTCTATAAAAAGGTCTCCATTAGGTAAAATCTGACTTCTGCCTTGATGTATCGTTCTTACATCATTTTTTATTAAACTCTCATTGAGATAAGAAGAGTATTTATTCAATTTAAAATCGTAAATGATTACTTCATTGTTCCCATCAACAACATACCCATCTGAGAAGTTCTTAGAATTATTATTGAAAATTGATATTGTGTGATCATTTAAAATGTCTACATCATGCTGATGATAGGTTTGGCCCGTTGCCTTCCAGATAATTTCATTAGTAGATGGCCTGTATAATAAAACCATTGATTGATCTCTTATAGATAAAAAGACGTCTCCTTTCTTCCAGAATTCCCCATCAAAATCCACTGGTTGAATATCATTTAAATGTATTGTATCTATAGTAAATTGACGATCTCCTACTGAAAATAAAAGATATTCAAGATCATTTTCTATGAATATTTGTGAAACAGACTTTTCAAATAGTATTTCTCCATTAGGAGATAATTTTACAATGGCGTCATCGTGATAACCACCACTATCATATAAATATTTTCTTCCTACCTTTTTAGCTGGTAAACTCTGGGGATACATTGAAGAAGGAACCCATATATTCCCTTCAATATCCTTTTCTATAGAGTGATGAAATACGTCATGTTGATTTTGAAAAATCAAATTAGAACAGGCATCTATTTTTCTTAAAGGAGACCTATGTTTAAAAATCAATCCACCATCTTTAAGCAGAATCGGATGTCTCATTGTATATCTTGAATTATTAAAATCTCTATCTATATATTTAAATTCATCCACCTTCTTTACCGAATTATTGAACGCATCAATGTCAGGATTCCAAGTATGCAGAATCTCAAAGTTTTTTAAATCGACAAGTTCAACAATTCCTTCTTCTGAATCCCCATCATATCTCGATAGAAGCATATAAGATTGATTAGAATTAGGTGCTCCATTAAAACCATTTAACAATGGGAATCTGTCTTCAACTTTTAAATCGTTCTCTCTTAATGCCTTTTTTATATTGGCAGGTATTTCAGAGAGAAATAATGCAGTTTTTGAAACTATTCCCACTTTCATGCTTCCAACTAATTCTTGTCTTACAAGAATTCCATAACTAATTGTTAAGGGTATGCCTAAAAGAGCAACTAAGTAAAGTATCCAAATCTCAATTTTTTTAAACATACGAACTTAAATCTTTTTTTACTATTATGATGGTTTGTGTGAATTCTTAAAAAATTACCATATCTTCTGAAATAATATTCGCTGTTAGCGAGAATTTAATAAAGCTTTGATAATTGTGAAGGTGTGGTTTTACTTAAACAGTGGAAACAAGGAAACACTTTATTTAGTAAAACCTGAATAGACCGCTTTTCAGGGTTCTTTTTATATATACTTTTTTTGTTTAATTTACTAAGTACTCTCAAATACTTATAGCATCTGCCAAAATTACTACAGAAATAAATTCTAAAACCTTAAAAATTTTTTTGTATGGATTTCTAATTATATCCATATACTGTATTTGATTTCTTACTACCCTCTCCGTCTATTTCTGTTGTATAGTAAATAAATTGAATTTATTTAATTGTAAGTTAAATAATGAATAAACCATATATTAAGTTAGATCTGTACTGAATTAAATGCATAAAGATAAACTTATAAATATTTTTAATAAGAATGAGCAATTAATATCAATAATCGGATTGGGTTATGTTGGTCTTCCATTAATGCTTACATTCGCAGAAAAAGGTTGCAAAGTTATTGGTTTAGATATAGATGAAAACAAAACAAACTTAATTAATCAGGGGTTGAGTTATATAAAACATATTAAAAAGGAAAGGATACAAACTTTAAGTGAAAAAAGTCTAATAATGGCTACTACTGATTTTGCCGAAGTTTCTAAAGCTGATGCGATAATCATATGTGTACCAACTCCTCTTAATGATTTTAGGGAGCCTGATTTAAGTTTTATAAAAAATACTCTTAAAAGAGTAATCCCATATTTGAGAGAGGGACAAATTTTAAGTTTAGAGAGCACTACTTATCCTGGAACTACTGAAGAGATAATTTGTTCTGAGATAAAAAAATTAGGTTTTAAGATTGGTGAAAATTTTTTTGTAGTATATTCCCCAGAAAGAGAAGATCCTGGTAATGAAAACTTTAATACCTCAAACATTCCAAAAGTTTTAGGAGGATCTACAAAATCTTGTTGTGAAATTGGAAAGATCTTGTATAAAAAAGCTATTAAAAAAGTAATTCCAGTAAGTAGTACAAAAACAGCTGAGATGACAAAACTGCTTGAAAATATACATAGATCCGTAAATATTGGTTTAATTAATGAACTTAAACCTCTTGCTGACAAGATGGGTATAGATATATATGAAGTAATAAAAGCGGCAGCAACTAAGCCTTTTGGATTCGTTCCATATTACCCAGGCCCTGGACTTGGTGGACATTGCATTCCTATCGATCCATTTTATTTGACATGGAAAGCTAGGCAATATGAAATGAATACAAAGTTTATTGAACTAGCTGGAGAGATAAATACCTCAATGCCTAAGTATGTTGTTAATAAAATTGGAGACGCATTGAATGATTGTGGGAAGCCCTTTAAAGGGAGCAGAATTCTGGTTCTAGGAATTTCATATAAAAAAAATATTGACGATATGAGAGAATCACCTTCAGTTGAATTGATGAAATTATTGCAAAATAAAGGTTCCATTATTGACTATAGTGATCCATTTTTTAGTCAATTTCCTCCAATGAGGAAATATGCTTTTAATTTGAAATCAGTCCCAATAACTAAAAAGAATTTGAATAATTATGACTTAATTCTACTTGCAACTGATCATGATTCTTTTGATTACGACTTCATCAAACAAAATAGTAAGATTATTGTTGATACTAGAGGAAGATTTGAAACTAACTCGAAAATCATTAGAGCTTAATTTATTTTAATTTAAAGTCGAAAAATATATTTGATTTTTTATTAGACAAAGACTTAATATAATATTTTATTGCCTTGAATTGAAAGTTTGGATACTACAAACAGGAGAACCTCTTCATATTGATAAAGGATTACCAAGAGCAATGAGATGCATGAATATTGCTAATTATTTTGTAGAGAGGGGACATAAGGTCATAATCTGGAGTAGTTGTTTCTATCATAAAGAAAAAAAACATCGGTATTTCAAATTTAAAAGTATATACATTAATGAAAACCTGACGATAAATCTTATCCCATCCCCAGGTTATAAAAAAAATATTGGTATAAGAAGGTTATGGGATCATCTAATCCTTGGATACAATCTAAAAAATATTCTAAAGAGAACTAATCCTGAAGAACCTGATTTTGCTTTTATTGGTTATCCCCCTATAGAAATAAGTTTTGTTTTGACAAGTTGGCTTAAAAACAAAAAAACAAAAGTAGTTTTAGATATTAAGGATCTATGGCCTGAATATTTTATTGATAGTTTGCCAAATTATTTAAAGAAAATAGGAAAAATAATCTTTTATCCATATTTCCTAATAGCAAAAAAAACAATGAGAGATTCTGATGGTATTTGTTCAATGTCAAATTCTTATTTAAATTGGTCTAAAAGTTTTTCAAAAACTTTTAATAAAGAATTGGATTATATTTTGCCATTAACAAGTCCGAAATTAGTTTTAGATAAATTTGAATTTAAAGAAGCAAAAAAATGGCTAATAAAAAAAGGTCTTAAAAAGGATAAGAAAGTAATTTGTTTCGTTGGCAGTTTATCAAAAGCCTTTGATTTTGTTCCTATACAAAAGGCAATCAATAAATTAAATAAAGAAAGGGATGATTTTCTTTTGGTGATATGTGGCGAAGGAGATAATTCAGATTTTGTAAAGCAAATATTCAAAAACTCTGCAAATGTTATATTCCCGGGATGGATTGATCTTAAAAAAATAAGTGTTTTATTGAGCTTGGCTTATGTTTCAATAGCGCCTTATATAAACTCTAAAAATTTTAACTACAATATACCTAATAAAATTATAGACAGCATAGCTAATGAACTTCCATTTATTACAAGCTTGCAAGGCGAGGTGAAGCAGTTAGTGAAAACGAAAAAAGTAGGTTTAATCTGCAATGAAACCCATCAAAGTTGGTACGAAGCTTTTTGCTCTATTTTAAATGATCCAAGTCTTAGAAACCAACTTTCCTTAAATTGTCATAATCTTTACGAGGAAAAATTTAAATCTAGGAAAAACTACATCACATATATTAAAAAATTAGAAAAATTTCTAAATAAAAATTAAAATTTTACAATTCCTTATTTTTATTTTGAATCTTGATTTTTTGAAGGATTTTTATTTTAGCTTCTCCGAATTTGGATAGTCTGATATTTTACTCCCTAAATAACAATGTAAAGATATTCTAAACCCATTGAAACAAGGAGAATCTCTGTGAAGCATTCTTGTGTCTGCAATGAGGATATCTCCTGATTTGCAAGTAAACCTCTTAATATCGTTTTCTTTATCAATTACATCTTGGTGTATTGATTGGTAATTGGGTTTTATTTTAAGTTTATTTATCCCAAAATAAGGTCTATGTTTAAAAATATTTTTTGCAGTTACTTCAAATCTTTTTTTATAAGTTTGAGTACCTGGAATAAATTCAAATGGACCATCTTCCTCTCCTACATCGGTTAAATTAATAAAGAATTTGTTTTGCTTACTAAATGAATCTACATGCCATCTATTATCGTTAAATTTTTTATGACAAGTCTTATTTATAATTGTCATTAAGCAAAAATCATTGGTATCTTGAAAAAAAATATTATTTAGTACTTTTAGCTTTTTATATATTGGAATAATTTTAGGAATATATAATTGCGAATTCCATAACCTTAATTCTGAACCTCCGTAGTTGTATTCAGTATGTATGTATTTAGGTATATTTTTAGAAAAGTTTATTATTGAATTCTTGGCCTTAGCTATTTCTTCTTCATTAATAAATTTATCAATAATTAGAAACCCTGATTTCTTAAATGAGCTTTTATATTTTTCTTTAATAAGATAATTAAATTTATTCATCTCTCAATTCTTGATAAAAAGTTTTTTTGAAAATTTTGTTAGATTTCTTCTGTATAATATTATTATAAGCAAAAGAACAAAGGTCTCATTTAATCCACTTATTGTAGATAGTGGATCATTTAATAAAGTGGATAATAGAAAATATGTTTGAATAAAATTATTAATGTAATAATCTTTGGAATTAAAACTAGCGACTAATATAAAGATCATCGATCCATATAATATTTCAAAGATAGTTGATAATGGCTCAGAAAAAAAATAAGCAAATGATTTTAGTAATCCAGGCGAAGTCCCCTCTTTTGATGTTATTTTATACTCATTTATTTTTTCTAAATTTATCCTTCCTGGAGTTTTCCCACTATCGTAGATTTTATTACCAAAAATAATTCCAAATCTATATGACAAATTCTTTGAGAATTGATTTTTATTTTCAGATAATTCTAAATAATCAATTGTAGGACTTTTGTAAACAGTAAAAAATTCTGGCCTATTAAATCCAGTCCGCAATAAGTAAGTGTCTAAATAGTAAGAAAAAGTTCCAAAATTTGTATTTACTGAGTCAAAGGTTAAATCATTGATTTTCTTTGAATGTCCATACTGAATTATGCTCAATGAAAAAGTAGGTATTAATGCGAAAATAGCTATTATCAAAAATAAAATACTCTTTTTGATTCTTGGGTTCCTAATAAATAATGTTTTAAATGACTTTTGAATATTATTGATATCACTTACTCCTCTTTCATCTTCATTGGTTAACAATTGATGTATCCAAACGGATGAAAATAAAATTGTTCCTAAACCGCTCGATAATAAAACTGTAGAAATAAAATAAATTATTGTATTTAATTTCCATGAAAATTTCTTTAATGAAGAATGGAATAAGGTTGATCTTAGAAACCAAATACTCATTATGATGAAATATAAAATACTTTTCAATTTTGTAGCAATTCCAGCTGATCCTAACTCAAAAGATAAATCATACCTAAAATTAGAATATCCGAAGATTAAACAATAAATACTTAACAAGATTATTATAAGTGCAACTAAATTATCTAATTTAGGAATTAGGATTCTTCGTATAATTGGACGATTTTTTTTGATTATCTTAGATTTTGATCTCGTAGAGATATATATGCAAAAAATTAATAAGGTCCAAAATATTATATATGTAGGAATAAAATTTACTTCTCCATAAAGAGATTGAATATTTAATACTTTCGAGCTGTTAAAGAAAATGAAATCAATTAATAAATAAAAGGGCGTTATCCAATAATAAAAAAAAACGTATATTAAAGCATATTTTGCTGCTTTATTGAGGAGTAAATAAGACAATTTTAAGAGAAATAATAGATTTATTAAATAATTAAATCTTTTATATTAGTCCTTTTCATTATATTGGTTCATGGCTATTTTATTAGACTTGTTTTTAGCTTATAAATATAACATGTGTAATCGCCAATATTTATTGTCCAGTCTAAATTTAAAAAATTATTTTCGAAATTATCTCTTAATTCATATTCAATTTTTTAATTTTCGCAAATCTTAATGGTTTTATATTTTTAATTTAAACTAAATTATTTGATGGCATACGATAACTGAAAATGGTTATAAATAAGAGTCTTGATAAGTTTAAGGCTAAAACCAAAATTAATGAGAATTGAAAATTGATGTTAAAGAGTTTTATTCCTATAAAGAGAATCATTATTGAAAATACAATAAGTGTTTCTAAAAAAACAAGATATTTTATTGGTAAATGCCAATAAAAATATTCACGGGCGATGCTAGTAATTGAAAATGATAGCTGAGAAATATAAACAATAGGTGCTAAAGATAAATAGCCTTCAAGGCTATTAAAAAAAAGTATGTAAGAGACCATTGAGAATGGTATGGAGATTAGGCTTGAAGAAGCTACTACAAGAAATAATTTTTTTGAATTTATTAATGAGTTGAAAGAAATAGTACCAGATACTATTGAACCTCTTTTATAAGATAGATAAAAAAAACTTACAAATGCTTGGACTAAGGAGAAAGATGAAACTAATACAAAATAACCTGCTAAGATTTCCGGATTAAATATTGATGACAATATCCTATCTGAGTAAAGTAAAAAAGTTGATAGTAAAGCTATTAGCCATAATGATTTAAAATCTAGAAGAGAAGAGATTGGGAAAGTTAGATTTTTAATTATTACCTTTAGATACTTTATTGGAAAATATTTATAGTAGGAAACTATATTTGTGAAACTAAAAATAATTATTATCCCTGCGATCCCAATACTAGGAAATAAATTTGCGGATAAAATTAATATTCCAGATTGCAATATAAATCGTGATATCATAGACCAACCCCATGCATAATATTTTGATGTAAATATCAAAAAGCGTTGACTTTCGTCATAAAAAACTTCAGAAATTAAATATAAAATAAAGGCAAATGTAATTTTATAACTATTAAATGAATAAAAAATAAAGATTAAAAATATTGGAATAAAAATAAAAAATTGTAAAATTAGTAGTCTTAAATATTTCTTGAAATAAAGTTTTGTTTTCTTGTTTCTTTTAACACTTAATAATGACTTATAAAAAGGCACGTGTGCATCAAAACTTAAAAATGCTAGAGCTAATGTAATGTAAATATAGGCTTGTGCAAGTTGAGTTGATACTTGAGCATCAAGAAAAAATTTAACAATTATCAAAGATAACGGTCGCGTTAGAAGGCCTAATAAACGAGAAAATGAATAAACCATTTTAAACTCGCAAAAAACAAAAGGTCATTTTACTAATTAATTAATTAATTTCTAAATCTAATAAATTTATACCTTTGGAAATTTTCGAAAAACTACTTGATTTTGGTAGCGCTGATAGGCCCTCATTATATAGATTTTCCAATAAATAAGAATTTAAAATGCATGAATCTTTTGGGAAAAAATCTTTAAAAAAATAATCAGGTATGGAGTTTAAACCCTCCTCAAATATAAGAACATTTTTACCTAAAGAAAAGGCAGTAAAAAGAATACTACTGTAATGGCCAATAATAAATTTTGAAGAATTAATATGTTCATTTAATTTACCTAACTTAATGTTTTTGGGTATAAACTTTAGGAAATTTTTAAAAGAAGGATGAGGACAATACATTAAGTTCAGTTTAGTTGAAGAAAGTTTACGCATGAATTTTATTTCATTAAAAAAGAATTTACTTGAGGAGTAATTCCCAACTGCAATATTTCCTCCAACTATTATTATATCAATTGAGTTTCTTGAAATATTATTATCCCATTTTTTTTCATTAAAAAAATAGACTTCTTTGCCATTTACATTAAGGAAATTATTTTTTATCGATCTTGGCATAGGTAAATATGGTGAAAGGTTTACGTAATTAATTTGATTCTTCTCGGAAATTTTCAACAAAACATCATAGTAATTAGCAAACCTATCAGAACAAATGCCATGTAAGTATTCAGTTGAAGAAACCCCACATGATATTGAGGCAAGCCTTAAAAGTTCCGTTAATCTATTATTAGAAGTAAATAAATGTATAGAACTAATTCTT
>CACGMX010000021.1 GCA_902574405.1 uncultured Prochlorococcus sp.
ATGGATGCCTTTATGCGCAATAGAGCATCAGATCTTGGTGCTACATTAATAAATGGATTAGTTACTTCTATTGATACTGGCGATAATAATCAAGGGCCATATAAGCTTTCCTACTCAGATTTTACGAATGGAGATAAAAAAGGAGAACTTAAGGAGCTTACTGTTGACCTATTAATAGGAGCTGACGGAGCCAACAGCAGAGTAGCAAAAGCTATGGATGCCGGGGATTACAAAGTTGCTATTGCATTTCAGGAGAGAATTAAACTGCCTAAAGAAGAAATGAGTTACTACGAAGATCTTGCTGAAATGTATGTCGGCACTGATGTTTCTCCAGATTTTTATGGGTGGGTATTTCCTAAATATGATCATGTTGCAGTCGGCACTGGAACCATGCAAAAGAATCAGTCATTAATTAAAGGACTTCAAGAGGGAGTAAGAAATAGAGCAAAGAAAAGACTTGTTAATGGTGAAGTAATAAAGGTAGAAGCACATCCTATCCCTGAGCATCCAAGACCAAGAAGAGTTGTTGGGAGAATGGCTTTGGTTGGCGATGCAGCAGGTTATGTTACAAAGAGTTCAGGCGAGGGTATTTATTTTGCGGCAAAGAGCGGAAGAATGTGTGCTGAAGAAATTGTTGAGGCATCAAAAAACGGTCAAGTAATTCCTTCAGAAAAAGATTTAAAAAATTATCTTAAAAAATGGGATAAAAAATATGGCACAACTTATAAGGTATTAGAAATCCTTCAAAATATTTTCTACAGAAATGATTCCGCAAGAGAAGCCTTTGTTGAGATGTGTGATGACATGGATGTACAAAGACTTACTTTTGATAGTTACTTATACAAAAGAGTTGTTTCCATGAAACCATTGCAGCAACTTAAAATTACAATGCTCACACTTGGTTCGATTTTAAGAGGGAAAGCCTTAGCACCTCTAAAATATAAACCCGTTGATAGTGCTGTTAGGGAAAAATAAAGAAGTAGAAAAAATGCTAGAAAATTATTCAATAAAAGGAGGCATTAAAGTTAAGAGTTCAAAAGTGTAAAGTCGGCTATTTTTAGAGAATAATTTCTAATTAAGCTCAACAAATTGAGTCTATTATTTCTTATTTTTAAATCATCTGACATTATTAGGACTCCCTTTTCATTATCAAATAAATCCTCAATAGTGTTTACATTAATCTCAAACAAATTTAGAAGTTCCAAATAATTGCAATAACCTTCAGAAAAAAGTTTTTCTAATTCTCCAATAAATTCAAAAACTTTCAATTCACAATCTTTTTCAAAAAGTTTTGTGTTTACAAAATCTCTTGTTGATAGAACGTCTCTTGAAAGATTATTATTATTTGCTAATTTACTTACCCTGGTAATAACCTTTTGGATTTCAACAAAATTTTCCTTTTCGTTAAATTTCATAATAGATTTAATCCTATTTTTAAGATCAACAATATTCAACACTCTTTTTTGAGATAATACATCAGAAGAGCAGACAGCCTTTATTACTTCTTTACTTAGTGATATTTCTTGTAGATGACTAACAATTCTTTGAACTAAAAATTCGTTTAAATCATTAAATACTGTTTCTCTTGAGAAGTTTAAATTCGGAAATGCTAATTTCCAAAAATCAATAAGTTCGTTAAATAATTTATCTAAAGGCAAATCAAGTTCATAATCCCAAATGATTTTAATCACTCCATTCAAATTTCTTCTTAAAGCATAAGGATCGGATGATCCACTGGGACGTTTACCTGAAATAAATATACTTATTAAAGTTTCGACCTTATCTGCTATGGAAACTATTGCACCATATTTTGTGGAAGGCAAAGCATCTTTATAAAAAGAAGGTAAATAATGTTCAGCGACAGCCAAGCAAACATCCTCACTAAACCCTTCGTATTTAAGATATTTACCACCCATTATTCCTTGCAGCTCAGGGAATTCGAAAACAATTTCGCTACATAAGTCATTTTTACAGTATTTAGCAGCTTCTATTATTTTTTTTTCTTCAATAGACTTATCATTTAAAAATTTAAGAATTTTTTTAGTAACTTCCTCTATCCTTTCTACCCTCTGAAATATATTTCCAAGTCCTTTCAAATAGGAAACAGATTTAAGCTTTTCATTTCTTTCGATTGAAGTAACTTTTTTGTCACTTTCTACGAAAAACTTTGCATCTGAAAACCTCGCCCTCAATACTTTCTCATTACCTTTGGCAATATTATTATTTGATTCTTCAAGACCATTTGAAATAACACAGAAGGTTGTACTAATATTTTTTTCAGAGCTTAAATCTAGTTTAGAAAAACTTTTGTTTTTTAATAGAAGAGGAACGTATCTCTGATGACTTTTCATGACTGTTGAGAGAACTTCAACAGGAAGATCAAGAAATTCATCACTAAATTTGCCAATAATTAAGTCTGGCCATTCAACTAAATCAGTAAGTTCATTTAGTAATCCTTCTGAAAGGTCAGGTTTAAGATTTAAAGATTTAGATGCCTGATTTATTAAACTTTCAATTTTTTCTTTTCTTTCTTTTCGAATAGCTATTACTCTATTTCGTTTCAATAATTCAAAAAATTCATCAGGATTCTGAACTTCCAAAACTTCATTGATTAGCCTATGACTTTTTGTTTTATTACTTATTTTAATCTTTGGATCACATTCATTAAATTCAAAATCAAGAATTTCATCATTAAAAATAGAGGTGATCCATCTAATAGGTCTTGAAAATTTTATATTCCCAGCCCCCCATTTCATAAATCGAGGGCCTTGTAGACTCTTTACTAATTTTGGGATAATCGAAGACAAAGAAATTTTTGTTGATAGTCCTTTCTCAATTTTCTTTCCAAATACAAAATCACCTTTTTCTGTAGTTTTTATTTCTAGCTCACCTACATCCATATCTAAGCTATTAGCAAATCCTAAAGCAGCATTAGTAGGAATTCCATTTAAATAAGCTGAATTTGCTCTAGGCCCTTTTCTTTCTATTATCTTATCTTCTGCATAATCAACTAAACCTTCGAGAAGTAGAACTATCCTCCTTGGTGTTGAGGTAACTACTATATGTTCGAATTTGATTAACTTTTTATCCAATTCAAATTCTATTAGAGATTTAAATTGCTCTAGAACAGAATGAGAAAATTTTGCGGGCAACTCTTCAGTTCCTATCTCAAGTAAATATTTAGACAAGAAAAAAATATGACTTTACTTACTATAATTTACTACCAGTTAAATAAGCTTTTCGCTAATGTATAAAAAGAGATATGTTTTGGTCCTTTGATCAAGGTTGAGAAAGTAAAAAAGAAAAAAGATCCTACTAAGGAAGAAACTGTTTGTTTGGCAAATGGACTCGAAGTTTCTAAATTTGAAAATTTTAAAAAAAGTAGCCAATTTCTTAAAGAGCCACTTGCTACGGAATTAGTTAATGACAGCGATCATTTTACCAATGATGCAGTTCAGTTATTAAAATTTCATGGTAGTTATCAACAAGATAACAGGGAAAATAGAAGACCTGGCAAAAGTAAAGATTGGCAAATGATGCTTAGGTTAAGAAATCCGGGCGGTGAAGTCCCAGGGAAATTATTTTTAGCACTAGATGAATTATCTGACAAACTTGGTAATGGAACACTTAGGGCCACTACAAGACAAGCCTTTCAAATGCATGGAATTAGAAAGGAGAACCTAAAGGAAGTAATTCAAACAATAGTAAATTCAATGGGCTCCACATTAGCTGCATGTGGAGACATAAATAGAAACGTTATGGCCCCTGCCGCTCCATTTGATTCGCCAGACTATAATATTGCAAGAGCATTGGCAAAAAAAGTTGCAGATCTTCTTACCCCAATGGCTGGCCAAGGCACTTTTTTAGAGCTTTGGGCTGATGGAGATTTAGAGTACACCATAAAGCCTGACAAAGATATTGAAGCAATTAGGAAGCTCCAATTCAAAGATAATGTTTTTAGTGGGATAAGAGATGAGCCTCTCTATGGTTCAACTTATTTACCAAGAAAATTCAAATGTGCTGTTACAGTTCCTGGGGACAATTCTGTTGATCTTCTTACCAATGACATAGGCATAGTTGCCTTTACCTCTAAAGATGGAAACTTAGAAGGGTGCAACTTCTATGTTGGAGGTGGTATGGGTCGCACACATAATAATGAAGAGACCTTTGCCAGAATTGCAGATCCACTTGGATATGTTGAAGAACCTGATGTTTATGAATTAATACAAAGCATTGTGGCTATTCAAAGAGATTATGGTGATAGAAAATCAAGAAAAAATTCGAGAATGAAATATCTTCTTCATAGAAAAGGTATTAAATGGTTCAAAAATATACTTTCTGATAAGTATTTCAAAAAAGAAATTAAAAAAATTAGAAAAGAACCTGATAAGGTTCTTATTGATTACCTAGGTTGGCATAAACAAAATAAAACTTCCTATTTCGTAGGTTTACCATTACTATCAGGAAGATTATCTGGAGAGAAGAAGAATACCATCACAAGTATTGTTAAAAAATATAATTTAGATTTAAGACTCACACCTAACCAAGATATTTTACTTTGTAATATCCCCAATAAAAACAAAAGCGAAATCCAAAAATCTCTATCAAAAATTGGATACGAAAATTTAGAAAACATTAATGAAATACAAAGACATGCTTTAGCTTGTCCTGCTTTACCACTTTGTGGTCTTGCAATGACTGAAGCTGAAAGAATATTACCTGATGTACTAGAAAGGATTGAAAATTTGCTATTAGATCTAAAAATACAAAAGACAATATTATTCAGAATGACAGGATGTCCGAATGGATGTACTAGGCCTTATATGGCCGAATTAGCACTTGTTGGAAGTGGACAAAACAAATACCAATTATGGTTGGGGGGAAGTAAAAATCTTCAAAGGCTTGCTAAACCTTTTTTACAAAGAATGGAACTTAACGATTTAGAAAAAACTCTTCAACCATTATTTTATAATTGGAAGAATAATTTGGATTTGGATTTCGGAGATTTTATAAATACTCAAGATGAAAATTATATATTAAATTTACTAGATGAAAATCAATAGAATCTAAATTTTTCCATAGAGGGCATTTACTTTTTTATTTTTCCAAGCCCATAATTGATCACCATAACTAAAATGCCACCATTCATTAGGGTGTTGAGCGAATCCGAATTTAGTCATAATTTCCCTTAATAAATTTCTTCTACTATTCCAAATAATTGCTCCTTCATTATTCATGTTTGCATAAAAATAAGGATTTGAGGTCTCGTCCATTTGATCAACCATGCTTCCCATTTCAACAAGATTTCCTTCTTTATCTGATAAACAAACATCCAATGCACCCCCAGTTGAATGAGGGGGAGGACACCTAGTGTCATGAGAAGGATATGCCCAAAATTTTTCAACTTTTTTTAAAATGGATGGATAAGATTTTATACTTTCAAAAGAAATATCAATATCAGATTTTTCACACTCTAATAAAAATGCTCTTTTAAACATAAATTCCTGGACTTCTAAAGGTCGCCAACTGTCATAAATCAAAAGGTTAAAACTACTCTTTGATATCAAATAATCATTTACTTTTACTAATCTATTTACAACCTCCTCTCTTAATTTCCATATAGAAGTTTTATCTTTGTAAGGTGCTCCTAAATGAAAGTAAGGGTGGGGATCTAAAAACTTTAGGCAGCTAGGTATAGCTATTAATTTATCTCCATTATCTTTAATTGGTATTTTATTCCAAATTTTCAATTGAAATTTGCAATTGATTTATGGTGACATATATATCAAAAATTACAATGATAGTTTTCAATTTAAGAAATCATGAATGAATTTATTATCAGAATTATCAATAAGTATATTCCTTAAAACAATATTTTCTTTTAAATCAGGATCATCACTAACAATCTTAATAGCCTCTTCACGAGCCTTATCAATAAGAAATTTATTGTTAGGTAAATTGTCCAGTACAAAATCAGGCAATCCGGATTGTCTATATCCTAAAATCTGGCCTGGTCCTCTAAGCTCCAAATCTTTTTCAGCAATATAAAAGCCATCGTTAGATTTTTGCAAAACACAAAGTCGTTTATTTTCTAATCCATTTTTATGGGGGGTTACCAAATAACAAAAAGATTTTGTTGATCCTCTACCAACTCTCCCCCTTAATTGATGTAGCTGGGACAATCCAAATCTGTCCGAATTATAAATAATCATAATTGTGGCGTTAGGAACATCAATGCCAACCTCAATTACTGTGGTTGAAACCAATATATTAATTTCATTCTTTGAAAAAGAATTAATTACTTCATTCTTTTCTTGTGAACTTAATTTGCCATGTAATAATCCAACTTTTTTGTTAAAAAAGACCTCTTCTGATAAATGTTTGAATGTTTTCTTTGCGGAGCTTAAATTCATTTTTTCTGAATCTTCTATAAGTGGCAAAATCACATAAGCTTGCTTTCCCTTATTGATCTCATCTTCAACAATCTTAAACAAGTTAGTTAAATCATCTTCTGAAATTATTTTTGTTGTTATGGGAACTCTCCCAGGAGGGAGTTCCGTAATTTGACTCACATCTAAATCACCATAAATAGAAAGCGCAAGAGTTCTTGGAATTGGTGTTGCTGTCATTGATAACAAGTTAGTATTTTCCCCTTTATTTAGTAATCTATTTCTTTGAGTAACTCCAAATCTATGTTGTTCATCAATTACAACCATGCCTAATGCATTAAAGGTGACTTTATCCTCAAATAATGCATGAGTACCTACGAGGATATCAACTAATCCATTGTTCAAATTAGAGAAAATTTCTTTTCTCTTTTTTTGAGGAGTATTCCCAGTAAGTAGTTCAACAGAAACCAAAAGGGGATTCAAATATTTTAATAAGTTTTTATAATGCTGTTCTGCCAATACCTCAGTTGGGACCATAAATGCACCTTGCAGGTTTTTTTCAATGACAAGTAAAAGAGACGCTATTGCAATTATAGTTTTACCGCTTCCCACATCTCCCTGAAGCAATCTAGACATTGGTACGGGATTAGATAAATCTTTCTTAATTTCATTTAAAACATTTTCTTGAGATTTTGTTAATTCAAAAGGAAAAGTATTTAAAAATTCTTTTAATAAAGATTTCTTTTGAGGTAATTGTTGGGAAGTTACACTTTTATTCGTCTTTCTTTTTCTAAGTAGGAACTTTAATTGAAGTAGGAATAACTCATCAAAAACCAAACGTTTTTTTGACTCAATAAGTGCTTGTTGAGTTGGTGGGAAATGAATATTAATCAAAGACTCTCCTTTTGATAATAAAGATAATGAATCAAGCTGCTTTTTATTTAAAATTTCTGGATATTGCTTTGCATAAATTAGTACCTTTTTCATAAGTTTTATAAAACTCATATTTGATAGAGCTTCACCTAATGAATACAAGGGTAATATTTTGCCTGAGAAATTAAAATTATCATTGTTATCCTTAAGAATTTCAATCTGCGGATCTACAAAAGTTTTGCCATACTCTGTCAATTTAACCTTACCCGAAATAGCTAATTTGGTTCCAGGAATATACAAAGATTTTTGAGATGTTAAGAAGGAGTAAGATCTAAATCTTCTTCCTAAAAAAAATTTTGTAACCTTTATTGAAGAAGTTTCATCAAAAACTACAATATTCATTATTGATAAATTACTATTTTTTTTACTCCTATGAATATAAAATCTTTTAACGTTTGCGATGCACGTGTATAAATTCTCTGGTTTTAAATTTATTATCTTGACTCTATTCGTATAGTCTAGATATGTTCGTGGGAAGTAATTAATTAGATCTTTTATATGAAATATCCCTAATTCATTAAGTTTATTTTTATAAACTTTTCCTACGTTTTTTATTAATGAAATATCTGAATCAAAAGACAAACTTGAATCAGCTTTATTCAGAAAAACATTATTATTAATATTATTAGAACTTTCTATTTCTAGAGTTTTACCTAGTTTATAAAGATTTTGTCTTGTATCTATAATTAACCTCTTTCTTTGATTTTCATCTAATTTATTATATTCATTATATTTTTTAGAAAATTCAAAAAATATTCTTGAATATTCTTCTGAGAGATTTAGTTTATCTAATTTTTTTAATGATTCATGCAAATAATCATTAAAATATTTTTCTCTTCCTAAGGTATTAATAAATTTATTTTCAGTTTCAATAGTAAGAGATTTTTGAAGAGGTCTTATCCAATCTTTAATTAATTTATCATTATTCTCGCTAATAGTCACATTTGAAAAAAGAGTTATTTTTTCAACGTATCCTATTCAAAGTTATTTCTTTTTGCCTCCAATATGTCTCTTTTTTAATCAAACGCTGAAATTGATTTTTTAGCTCATTTATTTTGTTCCTTTGAATGGAAAGATTTAAATTTTTAAACTCTAACTCAACAGTAGATATATTGAAGAAAATAATGCTTGGAAAATTATTGTCGATTAATGAAGGCCGATTTAAGTTTAATTCGAAATTAATAACAAAAGGATATGGATGTTTTATCATAAAATTTTTGCCTACTAAGTAATCAAAGGTATCTTTAGATATCATCTTTTTTATTAGATTTGCCTTGAATAATTCTTGATTAATATTATATGAAAGATTCAATAGTAAATTTTCCAATGACTTGTCTATTAAATCGAAATCATTAAAAATCTGATTTTTTGGTAAATCATCCATTTGATTGATATTTTCTTTTTCTTGATATCTTGGTTTTTCCACCTTTTCTTCTCCTATTAATTCTAGTAAGGAGGAAATAAATTGTTTTTCAACTCCTAAATTTTCAATAATAATGTTTTTAGATAAATAATTATTATTTTGGTTATTATCTAAATCAAGTGACGCGAATCTCTCATAATTATGAGCTTGATAATATTCAGAAGTATTTGATAAGTCTTCAGTAATCTCGAACTGAATGGGTTCTTTTAATTGAAAACCATCTTCATATTGAAATTTTTCTTTTTGATCATCCTTTATTTTTGTGGAACTATCAAAAATAGTAAAATTAATTTCCTTATTTATATTTTTTTCAATTTCATCTATCTTTAATTGTTCTACTGTTAAAAAGGGCAAATTACTAAATATTAATTTACTTATTTTTTTTTCAAAAAGACTATAGAATTCATTTTCATTTAAGAAATTATCATTAATTGTTGGATTACTATATATATGATCAATGCCTTTTTCTACAGAGATGAAAAGTAGATCTCTTACTAGATTAAGATAAAGTTCATATTCCCTATAGATATTTCTAGTTAATATTCTTTTTTGTATGTCTGCTCTCTCTAATTGAGAGTTAATTTTATCCGTATCTATGTAATTATTGAAATTATTCAAATCATTCAAGTGACTAGTTTGTTTGCATTGATGCGACCTCTTCAGCAAAGTCCATCTGATTTTTTTCGATACCTTCACCTAATGTATATCTTGTAAAGCGTCTTACTTTGATATTTTCCCCAATTTTTGCAGCTGCTTGTTTAACAAGATCCTCAACTGTTAGTGAACTATCTTTAATGTAGGGTTGTGAAAGTAAAACAAGCTCATTAAGTCTTTTTGCTATTCTCCCTTCAACTATTTTTTCTTTAATTTGTTCTGGTTTTCCGGATAAATCATCCCTACCCATCTCAATCTGCTTTTCTTTTTCCACAACATCTTCAGGTATTTCATCAATTGAGACATACTCAACATTTGGGCATGCTGCTACTTGCATTGAGACATCCTTCAACAGAGATTGGAATATATCACCTCTAGCAACGAAATCAGTTTCACAATTTAACTCCAGTAAAACTCCGACTCTTGATCCAGTATGTATATAACTACCAATTGACCCTTCAGCCGCTACTCTTCCCGATTTCTTTTCAGCACTAGCTATGCCTTTCTTTCTTAACCATTCCAAAGCTTTATCTAGATTTCCATCAGTTTCGTTAAGCGCTTTTTTGCAGTCCATCATTCCTGCGCCAGTTTTGTCTCTAAGATCTTTTACAAGTTTTGCTGTAATGTTTCCCATTTGAAGTAATAAATAATAGTGAATAATAAGTTTTAAATTGGAATTTAATTTTTTCTTTCGGCATTAGAGCCCTTTCTACCCTCATTTATGGCATCTGCAAGTCTTCCTAAAATAAGTTGCACAGATCTAACAGCATCATCGTTACAAGGAATTGGAACTTCACACAAATCCGGATCGCAATTTGTATCCAACATTGATACTAATGAGATATCTAATTTTCTAGCTTCTAATACTGCATTAGATTCTCTTCTCTGATCAACCAATACAACTACATCTGGTAATCTTCTCATACCCTTAAGTCCACCTAAGTATTTTTGTAATCTTTCAAGTTCTCTCCTTAGTACTGCAGCTTCCTTTTTAGGCCTCATTGCTATTGAACCACTACTTTCCATTCTTTCTAGATCCTTTAATCTTTCAATCCTCGCTTTCATTGTTGTCCAATTAGTCAACATCCCTCCAAGCCATCTTTGATTTACATATGCAGCTCCACATCTAATTGCTTCCTGAGCTACTACATCTGAAGCCTGTTTTTTTGTACCGACAAATAGGAAACGTTTACCACTTTTTGCAGCGTTTCTAGTCCATTTATATGCATTGTTCATACACAATGCTGTTTTTACAAGATCAATGATATGAACTCCATTTCTCGCGCAATATATATACTTAGACATCTTTGGATTCCAACGTCTAGTTTGATGCCCAAAGTGAGCACCAGCTTCCATCATTTCTGATAGTGATACAACAGCCATAATTTAAAAAGGGTTTCGGGTTAGCCTCCATCTGACGGGGAATTAATATTAATAATTCACCCGAAACTGTCAGATGTGTGAAATTTATTTCAATTATTCTAGCAAGTGATGTGTATTTCTAAAAGTTTTTTATCTTGATTTGGTTAACTGTTTAATGTAAATCATATTTAGAGGGATCCTAAGTATCTCAAGTGCAAGTCTATTTCTTCTTATATTTACAAGGAATCTTAGTAAAGGAAGAATTCTATCAACACTGATTAGTCCTCCCAAGCAAAGAATTTGCCAAAGTAAATTATGGAGAGGAGTTAATTGAATCATAAATCTAACCCTTAAATTTGGGTGTTTCTTATAAAACACTAAAGCCATTTTTGCCCTCTCTTTTTCTTGAGCTATTAATGAATCTATTTGTTCGCAATTAAATGGCGGATGCCAATGAAAACCTACTGCATTTGGGCATTTAATTAATTTTGTACCAATTTTTTTTAATCTTTCTCCAAGTTCTAAATCCTCCCAACCGTAAAGACTAAAAGAAGTATCAAATAATCCCACACTTAAAATCAATTCTTTTGATATCGCTACATTCCCAGTAGCAAAGTATGCAAAAGAAGTGTCCATTATTTTATGTTTTTCACTCTGAGGATTTAGAAAATTAGATGTATTTACTACTGAGCCATAGGTAAAACATTTTTTATCATTTTTTCTCCAAGAGGCAAGTAATCTTTCTACGTGGCAATTTATAAAATTGTCTAAAACAATAAGATCACTATCAATGAATATAATAATTTCATATTTTGATTTAATTACGCCCAGATTTCTTCCAAGTGCCGGCCCTCCATGTTCTTGCTGAAATAGAACAACGTGTGGGAGATTAGCTTTGTTTTTATTTATCCATGAGGTTGTCCCATCAGTTGATCCATCATCAACTACTATTACTTCAAAATTACTTATATTTGTATTTAATTTTTGATTCTCAAGTGCAAATAGACATTTCTCTAGTATGGGTAATCTATTGTAAGTCGGAATAACAATACTTACATTCATGTTTATGTCTTATATATGCAAAATATATTGAACTCCAAAATATAAAAATAAAAGATATTCCCTAATCAGCTGCACCGCCATTATTTGCTGTACCTGTAACGTTTCCACCATCTGGTCTTCCATCAGTTCTTAATTTCCTTTTTTTGAATTTTCTAGCATAGGCTCGATTACGTTCCTGCTTTTCTTTTTTTAGATTCCTTCTCTTAGACATAAAATTTTTAACTTATTAATTATATTAGCTCACTATGTGCACTATATATCTTACCATCTTCCATATTTAATATCCTATCAGCCATATCAGAAATTCTTGGATCATGCGTCACCATAAGTACAGAACAATTTTGCTCTTTTGCTAGCTTCCTTAATAGGGTTACTATTTCTCTTCCTGTGACGCTATCCAAAGCAGAAGTGGGCTCATCAGCTAATAAAAGTTTTGGGTTAGCGGATAAAGCTCGAGCAATTGCTACTCTCTGTTTTTGCCCACCAGATAAGTCATTTGGCAACTTTTTATGATGATCTTCTAATCCTACTGCTGACAACCAATTCCGTGCTATTTCACGTCTTTGCAAATATGTTAAACCTTTTATTAAATCGGCGCCCATCTGGACATTTTGTTCTGCTGTTAAACATCTCAGAAGATTGTGACCTTGAAAAATCATTCCAATACTTCTTCTAAGAATCTGACGAGTTTTCCTTGATGCTCCATTTAACTGATTATTTAATACAGTCAAATCTCCACTTTGACAGGTTCTCAAGGCACCAATTAATGTTAAAAGGGTAGTTTTACCACATCCTGAAGGTCCTTTCAAAAGAACCAACTCTCCTTTATCAATATTTAAATTAACGTCATTAAGAACTTGTTTTTTATTCTCATTTTTTCCATAAAAGTGACTCAAATTATTTATTGAGACTGTTTTAAGGTTATTAACATTATTTTTTGATTTATTAGCTTTAACCATTAATATTCAATTGTTAAAAAATTTCGGCAGGATCAGCGTCCACTAATTTACGCATCGCAACAGCGGCGGATCCCATACACATAACTAAAACTAATACAAAAATTAAAATAGTTTTATCTGCGTCCATTATTATTGGAAGTTTAGTAGAGCTTCTTATAACTGAGTAAAGTATTTGACCAGAGAAATAAGCAGGTAAATAACCAAACAATGCCAACAAAAATCCCTCTCTAGCTACGACAAAGAAAAGGGACTTAAGTCTATACCCCATTGCCAATAAGGTGGCGTACTCTGGGAGGTGATCTGTAACGTCACTATAAAGGATTTGATAAACGACCACACAACCTACAACAAAACCCATTAAGGCTCCCAAACTAAATATAAAACCTATTGCAGTACTATTTTTCCAATAATTTTTTTCAAATTCTATAAATTGTTTTTTTGTAAGAACCCTCACATCATTTGGAAGTGAGTTATTTAATATCCTTGAAATCAATTCAGGATCAGATCCTTTTTTTAGCTTTACTAAACCAATTTCTATACTGCCAGGAGGATTAGCAGGAAAAAGTCTTAAGAAGGTTTCTCTACTAGTTATCAAATTACCATCTGCGCCAAAAGATGGTCCCAACTCAACAAGGCCCTCAACAATTATTCTTTTTCCGGCAACCTCAGTCTCAACTTTTTTTTCAGACAGGAACCATTCTTCAATCGGTCCAAATTCAGGTCTAGATAGTTTGTCAAAGAGAACTCTCGATGGATTTCTCAATTTATAAGCTTTCTTTGAGAATCCCTCATCTAAAAGAAGTGAATCTGAGGGATTAAAACCTAATGCAAGTATTGATCTAGTTTTAAGATTTTCGGGATTTCTCCAAAGTAAATAATTTAGATTAACGGGAGCAGTTTTTTCAACATCTTCTACTGCGAGAGTTTGAATTAACCTTCTTTCTGGAAATCCACTCATGCTAATAGAACTTTTTGATCTTGGACTTATCAAAACAAGATCGGTATCTAGAAGTTTATGAATAGTTACACTCGTGTCAAATAAACCATCTCTAAAACCTAGTTGCATAAACATCAAAATCCCTGCAAAACTGATTCCAGCTATGGCAACTGCTAGCCTTAATGGTTGCCTAGTTAATAGCAACCAAGCCAATGGTATTTTTCTAAATTTTAAAAAAGAAAAACTCATTAGGGAATAAATTTTGCAATCACTTTCATACCTGCATAGTTTTGAACGATATCTATAGAATCTTGATCTAGTTTCACTAGTACCTCGATAATTCGCGAATCAGCATCCCCTGTTGGATCAGTCGATAAAACTTTTCTTTGTTTTACCTGAGGACTAATCCTAATCACCTTTCCCTTAAGGATTTTTTGGAAACCGCCGTTCTCGCTGCTTAATTCGACATTCTGAGTGATAAAGACTCTATCTATGTCAGATTCATAAACTTCAATCAAAGCCTCCATTTTTTGACTAGAACCAATATCCAAAATCCCTTCATTTTGTGGTCTTTCACCAACTCTCGTATTTATTCCAAGGATAAAACCATCAATTGGACTCCTTAGTTTTGAATTAAATAGATCTATCTTGATATTTTTTTGATCTCCTATAAGGTTAATTTTCTGTTTTTGTAATTTTAATAATTCATCTTTTCTCTGTGAAAACTCTACAAGAGAATATACATCATTGCTCAAAGCTAATTCATACCTCTGAATTTGATCTTTCTTTAGGATAATTTCTTCGTTAATAGTATTAATTAGATTTTCGTTTCTTTCAAGATCAGCGATTAATTTTTCTCCATTTTCAAAGATTGCAAGTATATCACCTTTTTTTACGAAATCCCCTTCATTTACTAAAATTTCGACAATTCGGGGGGAAGAGCCAAACTGACTGATTGGAGCTGCCAATTGTCTAATCTCTCCTGAAGGAGAAAGTTGACCAAGTGCGGCAACGGCTGTAATGGGAGGTATGAAATCTGAAGTTATTTCCTCTTTAAATTTTGAACTAGATTTATTATTTCCAGAACAGGAAACAACACCAAGAGTTATTGGTGTAAATAATAAAAAATAAATAAATAAATTTTTAAGTATTTTTAATTTCATTAAAAATCGAAGAGTACTGTTTTCATGTAGTTATTGACCCATTTTTCATCAAAATATTTTAAAAGAACCATGCTAGTCTTTTCATTTTTCATTTGTTGAACACAATAATTTTTTTGAAAATCTACTCTCTCTTGGATAATTTCCTCATTAACTTCCGGTTTAGCTCTCTTACTTAATTTGATCAAAATAGTGAGGTATTGATCCACAACTCTACAAAAATCATTTTTTTCAGATTTACTTTTTAAGGAAGCAAAAAATACATTATTAGAAAAAATCCCCCCCCATTTAGGAATCTCTCTCAAAGAGGTAAAAGAACTTTTATCAACTTCAGAAAGTAATTTTTCGTATTTCAAACCTTGGTTTTGTGATGACGGAGATAAATCAACAATGGCAGCAGAAACAATATCATTTATTTTCACCAAATCCATCCCGAAAATTGGGATATCAAACTTTGGATCAGGAAAAAAAACGCTGTGTAATATCTTAAGATTTTTTGAAAATTCTGCTACTTCAATATGTAACTTTCTAAAACCTTTTGCTTTATGAAATTCATTTTCAATATAAAGTTCCCTTCCTATTTCTTTAGATATTATGTTAGTTAATTTCGGATCAATTTTTATACTCTTAAGGTCCTCAAGCATTGATCTATGCTCTCTAATATTTTGTAATAAATCCAAAATAAGAGGGTCAGTTAATTTTGTTTTAGTTAAAGATTCAGACAACAAGGCTAAAAAGTACCAAAATAGAATTTAAAGAGAGAATCGAAATGAAAGTAGGAGATGTTAACTACTACACCCATTCAAGCAAAACTAGATGTGTGTTTGTGGATAATAAAGAATTGCCGCTTATAAGCATTGATATTTGGTGCAAAGCAGGTTCTTCATTTGAGGATGTTAATAAAAACGGCACTGCTCATTTTCTAGAACATATGATTTTTAAAGGATCTAACAAAATAATGCCAGGTGAGTTTGACCATAAAATTGAATCACTAGGCGGATTAAGTAACGCTTCAACTGGTTATGATGATGTACATTACCATGTCTTAGTTCCACCCAGTAACTTTAAAGAATCACTTGCTCTTTTGACAAATATTGTCGTTGCTCCAGATTTTAATCCTGATGAATTTATAAAAGAAAAAGGGGTAGTTATTGATGAAATAAAACAACAAAATGATCAGCCTGAAGAAAGACTATTTAATTATTTTTTGAAAAGGGTTTGGTTAAGTCCGAATTACTCCAATTCGATTCTGGGAACAGAAAATAGTATTAAAAACTTAGAGATTAATGACCTAGTGAAATTTCATAGCAAACATTACACTGCCGAAAAGATTTGTATTGCAATTGCGGGCAATCTCTCTGGAGAAATTTATAAAATTTTTGAAAAAAGTGATTTATCTGGCATAAAAGAAAGTCCAAATTATATAAATCTAAAAAATAAACCTTCTTTAAAAATTAGGAATGGTAGAGAGGTAATTAAATTTGATAATTTGGAATTTTCAAGAATATT
>CACGMX010000022.1 GCA_902574405.1 uncultured Prochlorococcus sp.
GTTAAGAATATTTTCGTTGGCTAGGTTCATAAAGACGGAATCTATACCGTTGCAGATTCGCCAAATATCTACATATTCTTTATAAAGAAAAAACTCTTTTTTAAAAAGTAAATAATATACATAACCATGAATAAAATTTAATGACTGGATTTCTAAAGAAAATTAACTTTAATATTCCTGACTAATAAAAATTATTTAAACCTCATTTTCTGAGATTGCGAAAAAGAAAATGAGGTCAAAGGGAGGTTCTCATTACGAACCGCTTTATCAAAGCTAGCGGTTAGTAGATAGCCCTAGTATCTACTTACATATTTATATAATGAGATTTAAAATAGAGGAAGATTAATTTTATACAAATAAGTGTTTAATATTTTATGTGATTATTGCTTAGGAAAAACTAATTAATGCATTAACTATAGTTATTGAAAGATAAAGAAATGCATAAAGAGAAACTGCAAAAAATAAATACTGTTCTATGGGAATCATGACAAGGTATTAATTAAGGGGTGAGAAAAATTTGATTAATTTTTTGTTAAAAAGATATTCTCTAAAATATAACTTTGTTCTATTGATTCATTTTTAAGAGAAATATTTTTTGGCAAATTATTATTCGTAGAATTAAAAGCACCCCATTTTTTTAGCCAAAATAAGGTATAAAAAAATGCAATTAAAAATGGTGCTCCAACAATTAAAAATCTGATGTCCATTAAAATTTCCTATTAATAAGATTTAAACTGCATTGCCAATATTGCTCCAAGGAAGAAAACAGTTGGAATCCCTAGGGCATTAACTGCTGCGGTTCTTACAGTAAATACTGGATAACCTTCTGCTGGTCTGCCAACATCAGGAATTAATGCCGAATCTTCCCATACTTGATAATTTTTAAAAGGAGTTACTCCCTTCTTTGGTAATCCTAGTGGCGTTAATCTAAATACATCCCACCTACCTAACCAAAAGACTGTAAATATCCATGAGAATATTATTGGTGTAATAACAAGTAAAATCCTTAAATCCATTTCTAAAAAGTAATATTAAATTTGATTATTATTTTGTCTTTTTTAGTTAAACAAATGATTTGATCATTAACTTATATTTAAAGAAAAACCCCTAATAACGTTGTTTATAATCATTAGTAACATCATGAAATGATTAATTGAATTATTTAGAGTATATTTTTTTTTGATTGAGATATTTAGATATTTTTTTGATGTAGATTTTAGTTAATTAAAAAACAAATATGGAAACCTTTAGATTCTTACTTTTTGGTTTTGCCGGGGTTAGTGTAGTTTTCTGGGTGGCAATAATAGCTTTATGGCATTCATACATGTTTCCAAGATTCTTCAATGAAGATAAAGGTTTAAATTCTGTTATCAATCAAGAAATAAAAGTTTCAACAGATCCAATTTTAGGCAGTTTGGTTAACAGCAATAATTTCAGAAATAGAGATAAATATTCAATTAAAGGTTTTGTTATTGCAGACTTTTCATCTGCAAGTAGTAATTTCAAACTAAATAAACTCTACACAACAGTAATGATTGGAGTTGCTTTTGCAAGTTTTATTTTTCTCACTTATGGATTAAGCAGTTCAATAACAACGGTAAGTTAAATGGAATCTATATATGTAATTGTTTTTATTACTTGCTTTGTTTATTTAATTTTTGACTCATTCAAAAATATGAATATTAAATAGATTGCTAATGCTTTTTACCAGTTAATAAAATTTTTTTTCTTATATAAAAGAATACTAATGTAGTTATTATCATTACAGGTGGATGAAATGATATTGAATTTAGATATTCGAAGTAATCAAATGATTCCAAAATTTTTGCTCGTAATTCCCAAAAACTATATTCCATCTCTCAAATTTTTATTGATTTAAATAGATCAATATCTCGTATAAAATGTTATTCAAGTTTTTCTTAACTAATATTTTGCGGACAAATTGCGGACAAATATTGCTTTATTTGTCCTGACAAACTTCGCAAAACCAAGCAAAAAGTCAGATATAGCTTGAAAACCTAGTTCTGTACTAGACCTGTGCGGCGTTTTGGGAGCACTAGGTCGCAGGTTCGAATCCTGTCGCCCCGATCAGTTATAGCAGTAAGTCTCAGCTAATAATATATTTACCCTTAAAAGTAGAGTGCCCAAAAAGTGCCCAAGAGTAAAACAAAATCTATTAAAGAGTATCAAAAACATCAAAATGCATTAAATGAAGCTTTAGATTAATTAGTATTCAAAAAGATTTAAGAATTCAAAATTATGCAAATAAAAGTAATAGGAGAAGTTCTCAAATTGCAATTATTTGAACTTTCCGATGAAGTCTATGAAAAGTTTAAAAGTAATGAAGAAATCAGAAAATCACTTTTAATTCCTCCCTTCATAAAAAACAATAAAAAATTTGAATTTAAAGGGGAAAGTATGAAATCATTCCCTGATTTTTCATATGAGGATAAAGAAGGATGTAAAGAAATCTTCAATATACTTACCGTTGGTTGGCCTACAGTAATTATAGGTAGTAGTGGTGCAACCCCAGAACCCGATCAAGAGGAAGAGATAAAACATACTATAGAAGGTAAGAAGTATTTATTGCTGGAACGTCAATGCATGTGTGGATCTGAGGATGACTCTGAATTCCCTGGTTATATTGGACTTATCGAAACTCCCGAAGAAAATGACGAAAAGATTAAAGAAAACTTATCGACAAAGTTGACTAAACATGTAATTTCTTATCAAGACTTCGACCACTATCAAATTAGTTATAAAAATAAAAATTTTGAAGACTTTTGTTTTGCTTATGATCATGGTTGTAACGCATCTCTTTTTATTGAAGATTGGGAGGGGCGAATACGAGATGAATGGCATCCCGACTGGCGTCATTGATCTAATTTGGCAGATTTAGTGCCCCAAAAGTGCCCAAAACTGATATATTAGTCCGAATTAGTCCATACATATTTCCCCAAATGTCCTGATATAGCTATAAGTCTCAATTATAGCCTTATTCTTGCGGGTGCTTTGGGAGCACTAGGTCGCAGGTTCGAATCCTGTCGCCCCGATTGGGTTTTCAACGATTAGCAAAAATGCTTGTGGTATAAGCGTGGTATAGCAGATAATACAAACTGGAATAAAGCTAGAGGGTATACCCCTAAACCCCCTCCTATACCACAACTTTCTGGACATATATGAATATACAGCTAATAATATTGGTATCTAGTTTAAGTATCTACTTATTTATATAAAGGGTTTGGGGAAGCCTGTATAAGTAAGAAAAATGACTATTTAAGTTGAGAAACTTTCCAAAGTCCATAGCTTTGCAAACAACTTACTTACTCATTTTTCATTATGAATTTATCCGATTGGTATGGGGTTGCCAAAACCTCCGAGATACTTGGTATATCTCAATCCCTTTTATGGGAGCTAAAACAGACCAATGAATTAACTGCAGGTGAGCATTGGATATATGCAACTGGCAAAAGAAAAAGTAATGTCCTATGGAATGTTATAGGTATTAGAAATTGGCAAATAGCTAAAACAAAAGAATCTGAA
Source organism: uncultured Prochlorococcus sp. (assembly GCA_902574405.1). Taxonomy (GTDB): domain Bacteria; phylum Cyanobacteriota; class Cyanobacteriia; order PCC-6307; family Cyanobiaceae; genus Prochlorococcus_A. The sequence goes on from CACGMX010000022.1 coordinate 3,544, forward strand.
AATGCACCTGATGATGTAAGTGCAAAAAAGATTGTCACCTATCAGAAGATGGGGGTCTAAATGATGCCCGAATTTCAAAAGGAAAGGAATCTAGCTGTCACTAAAAACACCTTTGAAATGTTGGTAAATAACGTGATGGAAGATTGGCGACCTTACTTAAAAACAGAAGGTGAAATGGTACTTGCTACTAATGTTTCTCATCTAGTTATAAAGATGAACGCCATGATTATTGAATATGAAGAATTAAGGAAAGGCTATATGGATTTATGTAAGTCCAATGATGAAATGAAAGCCTTAGTTCTGGAACTAGCCACAAAACAAAAACAACAAAATATCTTTTATTCCAAAAAAATTAGAAATCTTGAAAAAAAATTACCATGAAAAAAGCCCTGTTGTGCAGACAAGGCTCTCTTAAAAAACAATCTAAATTAATTGTAGATTACAAACCCCTTGAGAGCTATTGTCCTGACCTAATTCCAGAAAATAAAACAAGAATCATTGTTTACGTCTGGGATTGTCGTATTGAAAAAGCTAGAAAACATAAACTTGCCTGGTTTTTATCTTCAACTATTCAATCAATGGTTGATACAAGAAATCGTATTAGTTCTGGGGGTCTTAAAAATGACTAACCTTGAATATGGTTATGACCTTGATGAACAACAACGAAAAGATAATGAAAATTATCTAAATAAAGTAGATAAAGATGTTGATAAAGACGTAGGAAAACAAGTAGGTAAAAAGATAGGAATAATGAAACCTATACCAGTAGATGAATTAATGCTTACTTGGCAACCTACTGAATGGATTGTTGACTCATTTGGTGCAAAAGGTGCTTGTGTTTTATTGGCAGGTGATAAAGGTTCTGGAAAGTCAGTTTTAATGTATCGAATGGCAGAAGCTATCCAGAAAGGTGAAATATTTATGACGGAACTAGGTACTAAAAAATCTAAGGTGTTTATTTGGCAAGCTGATGAATCAAGAAATAATGCAAAGGCAAAAATTAAATTAATGGAATTAAAAGGTAAATTTACATACCTGTTTAATGATGATGAATATGGAAATTATTTAGACGTTGATGTACTTAAACAAACTATCAAACAAAATAATTATCAAGTTATTTTTATAGATAGTATTACTGGTTTATTAATGGGTCATGGGGTCAATATTAAAGACTCTGAATTTTGCAAACCATTGTATGAACTAAACAATCTGGCTAGTGAACTAAACATTCTTATTGTTATCTCTGCTCATCTAACTAAAGATGAAAGAAGAGAAGTAAATATGAATGATATTTTGGGTGCAGGTACTCAAGGTGGTGCAGTATCAGATGTATGGGGTCTATGGACTGATGAACAAGATGATGAATTGTTTTATTTAAAGTGTTTAGGTAAACGTAACTGTGAAAAGGGTATTTTTTGGAAATTACAGGGTAATAGAGAAGATTATTCTTTTAAATTAATAGAAGCAGGTGATGGCGATATATTGCCCGATAAGAAAACACAGTTAGGTTATAAAGTACTAAGAGTATTGATGTCAGATAAGGTCAAACTTACTTATCAGGAATTAGCTAAAGAGATTAATTGCAGTAATGAACACGCTAGAAGAATCTGTATAAAGCTATTCACAGAAGGAAAAATAGAACGTAAAAAAATACATGGTGAATATGGTCGACCTTTTTATAGATACTACTTTGATTGACTTTTCCTACATCGGGGTTACGGGAAACTACTTAATCTACATAGATTTAACCCCTGTACCCTTTTATGTAGATAAAGTCGGCGTCTTATTCAATCAGCCATTTCGAAGTTGAAAGATCAACCCCAGTCTCAACAAAACATTCTGCTCTTCCTATCTCAAAAACTATTTTTTCTTTTAGTTTTTCATTTAAACATACTGAATAATCTTTTAAATCTCTTGCCTTATAAGTCAAATCAATAGCTTTTTTAATCATTATTCTTGCTGAACGAGGACTGTTTTGGTTTTTTAATATGATCCCTTGCTGTTTAAACTCGGCAACCATATTTGTAATTAACTCCATTTGCTCTACAGCTAAATCTAATTCAGATATATACTTCTCTTCACCTATCTGTTGTCCCTTGCAAGAGGATAAAAGTAAAGTCAAGAATAAAGGTGAAAGTAGTAATCGTTTCATTTATAAATCATCAATACTTTTAGTTTGCCAACCATTTTTAGTACAAATTCCATATCCATAATCAATAGAACCATAGCGAAGAGAAGAAATTTTGGGGTCAGCTTTTTTTTGTTCTTGAATATGATCTTCTGAACAGAAGTATCTTTCTGTCCCATATCTATTAACTTTGATGATGTCTTTACTTATTATTTCTGCTTTTTCGTTGGTCTTTATCCAACAACCTTGAGAAAGAATATCGCAGTTATGTTTTAGGGCAGGAGGATAAGCATTAGTAAACCAATAAAAATATCCTTCTGAATCAATTATTCCTGACCAAGAACTAGGAGGTCTTTCAGTTGTATAAATCGTATATTTTTCAGCAAATACAGGGCTAGAAAATAATAAAAGTGCAAGTAGTAAGCGTTTCATTTATCTTTCTTTTTATAAGGATTTTTACCAACTCTTTCTTCTATTTTTTCTTCTATTCTGACTATCCATTTAGAATAAGTTGCATACATACAAGCGTAATAAATTATTAAATAACTGATACTAAAAATACCTGTTTTTACTAATTGCCCTAGTACTGAAGTTGATTTAATAAATGGCTCATATACATAAGGGAAAATAAATCTAATGCCCCAAAAAAAACCAACAAAGGCTCCTGTATTGAGAAGTATTTTTGGAATCCAATAAACCCCTTCATTTTTAACGCAGTAATAAACGTACCAACCAACTAATCCAAAAATAATTAAGGCTATAGCACTCATAAAAAAAGAGGGTTTTATCCCTCCAATTTTAGATCGACTGTCAATCAACATAATTATAGGGTCGAGGGCAATAAGCTACAGAGCCCAATCTGCTTAACTATGTACAGGTGCGGTGGTAAACACCAAAGGTATATCTGATCGACCCAAAAGATATACCCAACTTATTACCCTCTAATTATTTATGTTGTGATGTCTTGAATAGCTCCGAATGATTCAGCATGACGTACCTTTACATCTATTGCCTGTAAGATTCTTACTGCAGTTACACCTGTCTGCATAGCTGAATAAGGGTCTACAAGAATTTCACTATCACCAAATAAACCAATTAAAAGGTCAGAGAAGTTTCCATAGATCAATGCACTACAAACACCAGAACTAGAACCCTTAGTTAAGTTAGATGGCACGTTATTAGAAACCATGAATGATCTGTTAGCGATCTGTTGGCTACCAATAGCACCTGCATAAGGGGATAAGTGATAAGCAGAGTTACCATCTTTTAATTTTGATAAAGCATTTTCAACTGCTGTATTAGTGACAAAAGCACAAGATGCAACATCAGCATTATCTACAGCGACTGTCTGTTTCAAATCGAGAACCTTGTCCAAAGTAATAGCTCCGCCATTAGTTCCAATGGCTACTGAACCTATGCCTGTAGTTTGCAAGATTCCATCTGGTTCATTAGAACCGCCACCATTTAAGGCAACCTGATCTAACTTTGTTGCAAGAGTAGAAATAAAGTCATCACGTATTAGACCTTCAATTTCTGGTGTTGCTTGTAGCTTCATTAGATGGCTGAACTTACTGTATGCACCCATTACTTTTGGTGACATAGAGATAGTTCCAAATGTGCCTGTACTTTCAGTAACAGAACCAGACTCAGCTACAAAATATGCTGTAGACCCTGCAGTTCTTGTAGGAATAGAAGTATCACCAACTAGACCAGGCAAAATTGTTGCACCTAATTCTGTGACTACTGATTTAGCTCTAAGAACATCTACAAAGTTATCGGGTAAATGAGTAGTACCGACTAAGTTGCCACCTGCTGTAGCTGTACCTTTTACATAGTCTCTTGTATTCCAACTTTCTGAAGGAATAAAAATACCTTGTGAACTTCTGCCATTTTTGCGAGATAGCTCCTGTTGGATTTCTAATTCTCTACCTGACAATCTGCCATTAACTAGACCTTGAATTGATCTAACAATGGAAAACTTTTTTGATTCTTTTACAAATTCATCTTCTTTTTGTGCATAAAGATGATCTGGTGATAATGACTCTAAAGGCATAATTTTTTCGTTTAATTGTTTATCTGTGGGTAGGCTTCTATCGACACCAACATTGGTATCAGCAGGTATTGAAACTAAAGACAGTTCATGTGGTTGCCAGATCATGGCTCTCATGTTTCCATCTTCATCTTCTTCTGTTTTTTCTATGGTGTAGCCCACGCTGATATTCCTTAAAACACCAGTTTCTACATCACGTCTTAGCTGTTGTGCTAAATCACTAGAACCCCATTGAATAGTTGCTCTACCTTTTCTGTTTTCTATCCATGCATTTTTGACCCTGCCTATGGGTTTATTCATGTCATGGTTAAACAAGAAAGGAGCACTATTCTTGAGTCTTGATAAATCAACTGAATTAACGTCATGGTCTAATACTTCATTAAATCCATTTCTACTTACAGGAGTTTCAGAACTAAATGAAAAAGTTAATTCATCTGTCTGGTTGTCTGCAGTTTCGTCAATAAGGTCAATGAACCTTTGCTCTAGTTTTTTTTCTAGTGCTTGCGTCATAAATGATTGCGACTACTAGCTTTATACACCCCGATTTTCTGACAAAAATATTGCTTTTTTCTTATATGGTTCTATGTTTCGCTATATAGGCTCTATTAGCTTTTAAATAGGTCTAAACATGGCTTATTTAGGCTTATTTTGCTCTAAAAAACTGTCACATAGGGGTTGACGACTATGGAAGATTTAGACCAAATCATTGAACAAATTAAAGAAAATACGTATGACAATGAACTAGCAGACATATACATAAGAGAGTTATTAGACAGGAATAAGGAATATGATGATTAAATGAAACGATTACTACTTGCACCGCTTTTATTAACTTTATTAGTCGCTTCTTGTTCTACTAAGAAAAAATATAATTCTCTCTATGAAGCTGAATCTGCTTGTGAAAAGTGGGCTTCAAAAGAGGGGTCATACATATTGAAAACTTCATATGGAGAAAGAAAGAGTTTTGGGGAAGTAGAAAAATTTCCTTCTTTGGAATGGGAAGTACCTATAAGATTTTGTCAGGAAGAGAAACAAACAAAACAAATATTAGGAATACAAATTGTAAATAGAAAGGCAAATGTAACTTATCAGAGCTCAAAATTTGTAGGCAGAACATTTGGTTTGTATGGATCACGATTAAAAGATGATATTGATGAAGTTAAGAAGAATTTTTATTATTAATAGGTTCTTTCTAGGCAATACAATGTGGGTCATCTGAAAGCACAATTGTTGTTTAGCGTCAGCCTTTAAAAGTGCTTTACAAGTTAACTAATCGCTACTAAATCAAGTTATATCTAGTTATTTGCTCTTATATTTTGTTAACCAAACTGCTTTACTTGCTTTACTTCCTTAACTGGTTTACTAATTTATTTATAACCCTCTAATTTTTTCCACTCTTCCCATTTCATAAAAAGATATCCATCTAGATCACTTGGATTACCTGATTTTCTAGCAACTTCTGTGTCTCGCCAGTAAGAACTGTCGGTTTCAGCCCATTGAATTAATTTTGTTTTAATTATGGATTTAGGCATTTCAATTAATTCACCATTACCAGAAAGTATTGCATTCATATTTGCTGTCTTTTTAAGTTCTGCATTAAGTTTTTTTCTATTACCTAACCAATTTATAACTCCACCAATAAGAGGATAAGCATAGAAATAGCTTCCATCTTCTCTATAAACTCTTACTTTTCCTCTATTATGACCAGCCCATCTTAATTTCCAACTCATTTAAGCGACCACCTAATATTTATAATTTCTTGTTCCATTAGCTGAAATTGTATATATACCACCCCTTGAACCTCTGTAATACATCTCTCCAGAATACATTGATCGACTAAATTTTTTTAATCTTTCCCAATGAATTTTATATGATTCGTCGTTGTAAATAGCAATATTCATATCAGGATTTTTTCTATATTTAGTTAGTTGTTGTTTGATATATTCTTGTTGTTTTTTTTGTCTAACTATAGATTCCTCTAATTCTTTTTTCTTATCTAATTTTTCTCTTAATTTCCTTTGCTCAGCAGTTTCAAGTAACTCTGCTCTTTTTCTAGCCATTTCTTCTTCATGTCTTTTATTTCGATCGTTCTTAATATCTTGTGCGACAATATTTTCGGCAAAAAATATATTATAAATAACCCAAATAATGAATATTAAAACAATAATTATAGAAGCTACCATTTAAGCGACCACTTGATTTGCCTTTGCATAAATATCTACTGTTCCATCAGGAGCAAATCGGGCATAGTTATCTAAATGAACCTCTACAGAATGACCCATTGATGAAGCAATATTTGCAATAGGAATACCATTAGCATGACTTTCTTTACTGTATCTATGCCTAAATGAATAAGGTACAGCGTGTTGTCCTATCAATAATGCTTCATCTTTTATTTGTTTGTAAATACTCTTTCTTTTTATGTGTGTAAGTATTGCCATACCTGCAGCTCCTTCCTGTCCTAAAGGTGGTAACTTTTCACCTATTTCCAATCTTTGCTGTAATTTCCAATTTATTGGTTTTCCATCTATATCTTTAACAAATAAAGGGTTTAATCTTCTTGGTTCTGTTCTTTCACCTTTGTTACCACCCTTACTTTTTCTGTAAATAGACCATAATTCCTTACCTGCTGTACCTTCCATAATTCTTAAATGTCTTAGTTCTTCTGGTCTTAATCCATAAACAGCCATTAACTGATATGCAAACTTCCATTGTTCATCTGTTTCACCTTCTATAAGACTAATTATCTGTTGATCGCTAAATGCATAACCAACTTTCTTGGGTTTTCTTACTTCTGGAACTATTGCAGGTGGAGCATAACAGTTAGGTAACTTAGCTCTTAAAACAGCCCAATTAAGAAACTTGTTTAATGACCTTCTTTGTATTTGTCTTTGCCTAGAACCCTGCTCCCATTGTTCTAATGCCTTCATCATTAAATCTTCACCATCAACAGGTTTATGTTTCTTTCTATCTAATAATTCTTTTGCTTTATATAAAACTGGTAAATAGGATTTATTCCATGTTTGATCTGATGCGTTAGGTACAAAATTTCTAAATTCTTTAATTAAATCAGAAAATTCTACTTTGCTATCACCTGATACTTTTACCTCTTCACAAGCTCTTGTTAGTTGCCTTGTATTGCCATCATAAAATCTTTTATATATCTGCTGTATTTCTGGAATAGCGGCAGAAAAACCTTTTTTAGACCACTCAAAAGGTAAAAGCCTGGTCTGTTTCTTGCCATTATCTTTTACCTGCAATCTTATAGAGCCATTATGTTCACCAACAGACCATTGATGATGTTCTTCCATTGATTGTCTAAGTAAATCTCTATATTCTTTTACCCATGTATCTGTCTGAGTTAGCTTTGGCATGAGAGCACTAGGTCATCTAATTAACCCTAGTGTGGTATAGCTGTGGTATAGGGTCAAGAATTTGTCAATATATTGTGATATAGGTCGGAAGTAAAATATAGCTATATCAACTGGTATGACTTATAAAAGCTAGTTATAGCAATAAATGACATATTGCTTTGGGAACACTAGGTCGCAGGTTCGAATCCTGTCGCCCCGATCAGTTATAGCAGTAAGTTTCAGCTAATAATAAATTACACCCAAAAAAGGTTGCACCCAAAATGCACCCAAAAATTATTTTCTCCAGAATAATTGGCACAACTTTAGAAGAAAGTTTGGTATTTCGTTCTACCCGACTTGGCGTAACTTTAAGGGGTTTTCTCTCGCCCCTTTTTTTATTCAAGTAGTAAGCGTTTCACAAAAAAAAAGCTAATGATAATAGATTTTATTTAAGATATTAAAAAAAATTACGGGAGTATTAAATGTCTATCATTACCGATAATACAGTGTTAGTTCATATTTACAGCGGTTTAGAATCCATAAATAAAGTAACTTTAGGTTTATTGGTTGCTCTTACTGCAGAAAAAAACGATCATAAAGTAACTCTTTTTCTAGCAGGAGACGGAGTACAAATATTAGATTGCAAAAAAGCTGGTGAAATAGTTGGTCAAGGTACTGGAGATTTATACGAACATCTTCAAAATTTGAAGAAATCAAAAGTTACCATATATGTTTCAGGTATGTCTGCTAAATCTAGGGGTTACGATGAGAAGCTTCTAGATGGATATTCAGCAGAATTTGTGATGCCGGATGTTCTAATTGAAGAATCAATTAAAGCGGATAGCGTACTTTGCTATTAAAAAAGAAGCTAACTGCTCCCTTATTTAGATCGACTTTCAATTAATCAAACATTTAAGTTATTTTTAAGCAGCATCATATTCATCCCTATCTTCAAGCTCTCTCATAAATCTTTTATCTAATAAGTAATTGTCTATAAGCTCTGCTGCCATAACTATCTCAGCAGCATTTTTAGATACTTCTCGTGGATCTTTGTCTAATAAGTAATTGTCTATAAGCTCTAGATTGTACTCTTTTTCTTTAATTGGTTTTTCGCTGTCTAATAGCTTTCTTATTTGTGTAAATACAAGCTCTTGATCGTATCCACTTTCTCTAATTTCTTTCAATATTTCGTCTGGAATTTGCATAATCGTCAACCCCATGTGACAGTTTTTTAAAGGAAAATAAGCCTAAATAAGCCAGTAAAAGAGCTATTTAGAGAAAATTAGAGCCTATATACGCATACTTACGAAAAAATAAGGAAAAAGCAAGAAAAATAGTAAGCGTTTCATTTAAATACCCATCCGTTTTCTGTACAAATTCCATAGCTTCTTGAAAAAACTTTGGAGCAGAACTATAAGATTCAGACCTAATAGATTTAATAACCTCTGCCATAAAAAAGGAGCTAATTGCTCCTTATTTTAGATTTAATTTTGTGTAAATTCACCTTATTCATAATTAAAAAAATCTTTTAGTAAATTTTTAAAAAAATGATTTTTAGAAATATTATTCAACTCACAATAATCTTTAATCATAGAAGAAATATCATCATTAGTACGAACCGCGAATACATTTCTATTCCAATCTTTTTTGCTGGCTATAGCTAATTTTTTGCTTAAGTCTGCGTGATTTGTCCGAACAATTTAAGCAACATTTGACCACTATTTGACCACTTTTAAATAATTTTTAGTTGATAAGTTCTTCAGGTTATATTTTTATAATATAATTTTTTAGAATAAAAATAATTTCTATGGAAATCTCAGAAGAACTTAAAGAATTGTTTTTTGGTTATGAAGATTCTCTACAAGAAAAATCAGTACTATATGGGATTCCTGAAATAGACGATATTTTTGCTGGTGTATTTCTTAATCCTGAATTTTATGATGAAGATGGAAGTAGATTTATGAAAGTTTCAATAACTATTGAATGTCACACTAAATCTCAAGAGGAATTAGATGAGATAGATGATGATATTAAGGAAGAAATATCAGATCTAGTTAATGACTATTTGACGGGTAGTTGTGATTTATATGGCGAGCTAAGAAAACTAAATTTTGATCCTGAATTACTAAATTGGTGGCCAGTTAATTTTTCAGCTGTTTAAAAATTTCTAGAATAATAAATGCTGATCTTAGTTCAATGATCTGAATCGAATGACCACTATTTGACCACAATTCGAGTGGTCAAATTTTTCCAATAAAAAAGCGAGTCTGGGTAACTCGCTAGTATGACTTGGTTTTGATTGAGTCGGGGCGACAGGATTCGAACCTGCGACCTAGTGTTCCCAAAGCACTTAACAACCCTTGTAGGGCACTAGGTTTTCAAGCTATAACTAATTTTCTGCTTACTTCTTCATGATTTGTCAGGACAAACTATGATATATTTGACGGCAATTTGACGGCAAATTGGAAATTTATTTAGAAATCTACCATGGGAAATTCAATTGAAAAGCTTCAAAGAGTTCCATTAAGAGAGGTCTGGAAACATGAAGCATATGACTTTACTCAATGGCTGCAAGAAAATTTAGATATTTTGAATGATACTTTAGATTTAGAATTGACATCAGCAGAAAGAGAGCAAGCAGCCGGTTCATTCAGCATAGATTTAGTAGCAGAAAATAACGACGGACAAACTGTAATTATTGAAAATCAACTGGAGAAAAGTAATCATGACCATCTCGGGAAATTAATTACTTATCTCACTGCAAGAGAAGCAAGTGGAGCGATATGGATTGTAAGTGAGCCCAGACAAGAGCATATAAATGCAATCTCGTGGTTAAACGAATCTACAAATGCATATTTTTATCTTGTAAAAGTTGAGGCTGTTAGGATTGGTTCTTCTTCTCCTGCCCCTTTATTGACACTAATAGCGGGTCCCTCTAACGAGGCTAAAGTTGCTGGTAAAGCGAAACAAGAAATTGTAGAAAGACACTACATTAGAAAAAGATGGTGGACACAATTATTATCAAATTCAAAAGCTAAGTCTCATCAACATATATCACCTAACATGAGAGCTTACATTTGCGTTTCTGCCGGATATAGAGGGTTAGAATTTAATTATCTTGTGGGTCAAAATAATTGCGGATGCGAATTATATATAGATAGAGGAAAAGATTCACAAGAAGAGAACAAAATGATTTTCGATAAATTACAACTTCAAGAAAGTACTATTAATCAAAAAATTAATTTCCCAATTAGTTGGCAAAGATTAGAAAGTAAAAGGGCATCAAGAATTCGGATAGATTTAGAGGGAGGTTATAAATCTACAGAAGATGATTGGGGCGCTTTTCACGAAAAAATGATAGATGCAATGAATGAGCTAGAGGCAGCAGTTAAGCCCGAACTAAAAAAATTAAGATTATAAACTTAACAAGAAGATATTTGACGAAAATTTGACCCTCAAGAATTTGTAGTTTTAGAAAAGTGAAGTCTGCTCGAAATCTTTTTTGAAGGGAGTATTGATAAATAAATCATTGATTTGTTTATTAATTTCTTCTTCTGATGAAAAAGGAAAAATCTCAGTAAACTTTTCTGAAGATTTTAATGATTTGTTTTTAAAAAGTTTTTATTATAAAAACTATTAGTTAAATTGATTCATGAGCCACCCAAAAGAATACGCAGAGTGGAGCAAAATAAAACCAATAGATATTGAAGAACTAGAATTGGCAACAGGATCAACCGATGATTTAAGTTTTGATAACTTGACCTCAGTATTATTTAACAGTTGTCAACATTTTAATTATGAAACCCTAAGGGAAGGAATAGTTCAATATTATTTTGATTCTTTAGAGGATGATGAGAGGGAAGAAGAAATGGCACTTTATGAAGACAAAGATTCTGGGGATATTGAAGTTTTGGAATCAGCAATAGATTTTTATATCAAAGCTCTTAATGAAGATGAAAAAAGGGAATTATTTTCAAGACTCATATAATTTCAACTCCTTATTAATTTAATAATTATTGCCCCCCTACAGATCCCTTTTGGCTTGTGAGACTGACAGACAATAAAAAAGCGAGTTGGGAGACTCGCTAGTATGACTTGGTTTTTAAGAGCCGGGGCGACAGGATTCGAACCTGCGACCTAGTGCTCCCAAAGCACCCGCAAGAATAAGGCTATAGTTGAGACTTATAGCTATATCTGGACTTTTGAGGAATAAAGTACGGACTAATATGGACTGGTATCTATTTATTTGAGGGAAATTTGAGGGAAAAACTACGTATCAAATTGTTTGCAACTTACTGAATAATTCGCACCATCTCCATCTCCTTGATCTAAGTAGACATCATTTCCCTCATATGAGATTCCTACTATTACATTATCCAATTCTTTATCATCAATAAAACTCTCTATATGCGAATCAAATTTATCGATTACATTTATTTTTACTTTTAGGGGATCAAAATTATCATCATCGTATTCAAGTGGGGAATTTATTAAGGAAATGTTTTCCCATTCTTCAATGCAAACTAGGTTCTTTACTTTTTGGATATCTTTTGGATGAAATTTTAATTTATTTAATTGATTCTCCAATAATTTACTCACTGGTATAAACCATTTTAAAATAAACTTTGTATCGTCTTCTGATTCAACTATCGCTATAGATTTATTTTCTAGTTTACCAAGATTTATAAAATCATCTGACCAATATAAAGATCCATTTTCATAAAGCTCTTCCTCTATTTCCTCTTTTTCACTTGAGTCTATTTCAAGAAAACTATTGTTTTCAAATTCAATACTTGAAATACAATCAGGGTCATCTAAAGAAAAAATGGAAAAATTATAGATTTCTGGGTCAAAAGTTGTGGGTGAATCTAATACATCGTCGAAAGTGTTTAAATCTAATTCTTGATCAATTAATGATGATTTAAAGACCTCATCATCTCTAAGAATGAAATAATATTTGGAATTCTTATTAAAAAGGAATGTTTCCTCAGTCATTTTTTAGTTAAATAATTTTATATTTAATTATTAAATTCTTAGAAAGTAAAGCAATATATGAAAACTCAAATCTTATTTGAGGGAAATTTGAGGGAAGGTATTTTTG
>CACGMX010000023.1 GCA_902574405.1 uncultured Prochlorococcus sp.
TGACTATCTTTAATCTATAAGTATTTGATATTGAATTAAGCAATTGGATAGTAACAAAGTAATTCTAAAACCTGGATTAGAGGGTGTCCCAGTTACTAATTCATCTATCTGCGATATAGACGGCAACAAAGGTAAATTATTGTACAGAGGGTACTCCATTGAAGAACTATCCAAAAAAAGCAGTTTTTTAGAAACTGCATACCTATTGATTTGGGGTGAATTGCCCACAGCTATTCAACTTAGAGATTTTGAACAAGAAGTTCAGATGCATCGAAGGTTAAGTTTTAGAGTAAGAGATATGATGAAATGTTTTCCTGCGACAGGTCACCCTATGGATGCTCTTCAGTCTAGTGCGGCTTCTTTGGGTCTATTCTATTCTCGTAGAGCAATAGATGATCCTAATTACATCTACAACGCAGTCATACGACTAATAGCAAAAATACCCACAATGATTGCTGCGTTTCAACTTATTAGAAAAGGACAAGACCCAATTCAACCTAGAGATGATTTAACTTACTCATCAAATTTTCTATATATGCTGACTGAAAAAGAACAAGATCCTATAGCTGCAAAAGTTTTTGACAGATGTTTAATTCTACATGCCGAACATAGTTTAAACGCAAGTACATTTAGCGCTAGAGTAACTGCGAGCACTCTTACAGACCCATATGCTGTCATCGCTTCTGCAGTAGGAACCCTTGCTGGCCCATTGCATGGAGGAGCAAATGAGGATGTTATTGCAATGTTGGAAGAAATTAAAACACCAGAAAATGCTGGGTCTTTTTTAGATAAAGCGATAAAAAATAAAAGTAAGATAATGGGCTTCGGACACAGAGAATATAAAGTCAAAGATCCAAGAGCAATAATCCTTCAAAAACTGGCAGAAGAGCTTTTTATTAGATTTGGAGCAGATGAAATGTATGAAGTTGCTAAATCACTTGAGGCAGAGGCAATACCAAGACTTGGACCTAAGGGTATATTCCCTAATGTGGATTTTTATTCTGGACTTGTTTATAGAAAACTTGGTATTCCTCGTGATTTATTTACTCCAATTTTTGCCATATCTAGAGTGGCTGGTTGGTTAGCTCATTGGAGAGAGCAACTTGGAGCAAATAGAATTTTCAGACCATCGCAAATCTATACAGGTTCAGCACCAAGAGATTGGATCAGCTTAGAAAATAGAGAATAATATTTGCAGCTTTTCATAAAAAACACACATATTGTTTGTGAAGAGTTAATCTATTAAGTAAATAACATAAAAATTTTGGAATACGGATTAGATCTTGAATATAGTTTTAATGAATTCTTAAAAGGTTTTGGCCTTTCAAGCGAAATCGCTCATATAATTTGGCTCCCTCTACCTATGCTTTTGGTTTTAGTAGCGGCAGTTGTTGGCGTTTTAGTAACAGTTTGGCTTGAAAGAAAAATATCTGCTGCTGCTCAACAAAGAATAGGTCCCGAATATGCAGGAGCGCTTGGCGTACTCCAACCAATTGCAGATGGTCTTAAGTTACTTGTCAAAGAAGATATTATTCCTGCCAAAGCGGATGGGATTCTCTTCACCGCAGGACCTATATTAGTTCTTGTCCCAGTGATTCTGTCCTGGCTTATTGTTCCTTTTGGGCAAAACCTTTTAATCAGTAACGTTGGTATTGGAATTTTCCTATGGATCGCTTTAAGCAGTATTCAGCCAATTGGCCTTCTTATGAGTGGATATGCATCAAATAATAAGTATTCTTTGTTAGGAGGTTTAAGAGCAGCAGCTCAATCAATAAGTTATGAAATTCCTTTAGCTTTATCTGTACTCGCTGTCGTACTAATGACAAATTCTCTAAGTACTATTGACATTGTCAACCAACAAAGTGGTGCTGGAATCCTAAGTTGGAATATATGGAGACAACCAGTTGGTTTTATAGTCTTTTGGATTTGTGCTCTTGCAGAATGTGAGAGACTTCCATTCGACCTACCCGAAGCTGAAGAAGAATTAGTTGCAGGATATCAAACTGAATATGCTGGGATGAAGTTCGCATTGTTCTATCTTGGTAGTTACATTAATTTAATACTTTCAGCTTTATTAGTATCAATACTTTATTTAGGAGGATGGGGTTTTCCTATTCCAGTTGAATTAATAGCTAAGTTTCTAAATTTGCCCATTAATGCACCCTTCATACAAGTTTTCACTGCATCAATAGGAATTGTTATGACTGTATTGAAAGCATATCTTTTAGTTTTCATTGCAATATTATTACGTTGGACAACTCCTAGAGTAAGGATAGATCAACTATTAGATCTTGGATGGAAGTTTCTTCTTCCAATTTCTCTTGCTAATCTTTTGATAACTGCAGGATTAAAACTTGCATTTCCGCAATTCTTTGGTGGTTAAACTTAAGTAAAAATACTTAAATTTAAAATTAATCCACTAAAATAAAACAACTAAGTAAATTCTTCAAAATGAAAAATTTCCTTCATCAAATAAATAGCTATATCAAAGAAGCACTTAATGCTGGCAAATACTTATATAATGGCTTATCAGTAACTTTTGATCATCTTCGAAGGAGACCCGTTACTGTCCAATATCCATATGAAAAATTAATACCTTCTGAAAGATACAGAGGCAGAATACATTATGAATTTGATAAATGTATTGCTTGTGAAGTTTGCGTGAGAGTTTGTCCAATCAATCTACCAGTAGTTGATTGGGTAATGAATAAAGAAACCAAAAAAAAGGAACTAAGAAATTATTCTATAGATTTTGGAGTTTGTATATTTTGTGGAAATTGTGTTGAATATTGTCCAACTAATTGTCTTTCAATGACCGAAGAATATGAATTAGCTACTTTTGACAGACACAATCTGAATTTTGATAATGTTGCACTTGGTAGGTTACCTACAAACGTCACAACAGATCCTTCAGTTAAACCTCTAAGAGAACTTGCCTATCTTCCTAAAGGTGTCATGGACCCTCATGAAATCTCTGCTTCAGATACTAGAGTTGGTAAATTACCTGAAGAAGTCTATGATTGGATGAAAAAAGAACCCAATGCCAATAAAGATAAAGTTTCTAATCCGAACAATTGATTTTCATTAATTTATGTCCATTGCAATAACAACCCAAATTATTTGTTTTACAATTTTATCTTTAGTTATCCTTATTGGAGCACTTGGTGTTGTATTGCTCGAGAGTATTGTTTATTCAGCCTTTCTTCTAGGAGGTGTTTTCTTGAGTGTGGCAGGATTATATCTTCTTCTAAATGCAAGTTTTGTTGCTGCAGCACAAGTTTTAGTTTATGTGGGTGCAGTTAATGTATTAATAATCTTTGCAATAATGCTAGTCAATAAAAAAGAAGATTTAAAGCCAATCAATGATATTAAATCGAGAAGAATCATATCAACATCAATATGTTTAACCCTTCTAAGCCTTTTAATAAGAGTTGACTTGACAAATGTATGGAGCCTATCAAATCCTCAAAACTCTATAGGAGAAGAATCAACTATTAGAATTGGTGAACATCTATTTAGTGATTATTTACTCCCATTTGAAGTAGCCTCAGTTTTACTTTTAATGGCAATGATTGGAGCTATTGTTTTAGCTAGAAGAGATGTAATGAGCAAGGATATTTCCACTGGATTACCTGTTGATCAAGAGTTAATTGAAAAATCATCAGAACCATTACTTACAAATAAAAATTAACATTACACCTTTCTTATTATGACTTTAGAAACAATTCCTATCCAAGCATTTTTAATAGTATCTTCAGGACTATTCTGTATAGGGATTTGGGGATTATTAAATAGCAGAAACGCAGTAAGAGTTCTTATGAGCATTGAGTTAATGCTCAATGCAGTAAATATAAACTTAATGGCATTTTCTTCCTATGTTGATAATAATTTAATTCAAGGGCAAGTTTTTACAATTTTTGTAATTACTGTTGCTGCCGCAGAAGCAGCAGTTGGATTAGCTATCTTGCTATCTCTTTATAGGAATAGGGTCACTGTAGATATGGAAAGTTTTAATTTATTAAAATGGTAAAACCACTAAATGAAACTTTCATTAGTGCTTATTGTATATCGTTCAGATAGTTCTATAGCTCAAGAGGCTTCTAAATTCTGTGAAGAAGTCCTCAAAACTAAAAATATAAGATCAAACAGAATTGAAAGTGATTTTTATAAAGATGAAATTGATAAATATTTTTGTAACCTAGAATCAAAACCTAATCTTGGCATAGTTCTTGGTGGAGATGGAACTTTTCTAAAATGTGCAAATGCTTTAGCTGATTATGATATTCCTTTGTTGAGCATTAATATTGGTGGTAATCTGGGTTTCCTTACTCAAGAAAAAGATTTTTTGTTTGACAAATCTTTTATTGAAATCCTTGAAAACGAAGAATATAAAATTGACTTTCGTAATAGATTAAATTGTAATGTTTGTATTAATGGGACAAATTCTGAGGAAAAGATTTTAAAAAGCTACGATGCCTTAAATGATTTTTATTTTAAATCTGTTGAAGAAGACATTTCTCCAACAAACCAAATACAAATTGAAATAGATAACGAAAAGGTTAATGAATACAAAGGTGATGGATTAATCATATCTACATCTACTGGTTCAACAGCCTACTCAATGGCGGCAGGGGGGCCAATAGTCCACCCTAGTCTTGATGCCATGATAATTAACCCTATATGCCCAATGAGTTTGGCTAGTAGACCAATAGTTATACCTAATACAAGTAAAGTAATTATCAAACCTATAAAAAAAAGTAAAGGGGAAATTAAATTATGGAGAGACGGTTCAAAATGTATGACCATTAAGGAAAATTATTATTGTGAGATCAAAAAAGGGCAATCACCCTGCAAAATAATAAAGTTTAAAAAAAGCACAAGTTACTATAATACCCTAATAAAAAAATTAGATTGGAAAGGGGATTTATCTCAAAAAAATTTCAAAAATTAAATGGCCCTCGAGATAGAAAGAAGATTTCTTATAAAAAATGATAATTGGAAAGAATTCATAAATAAAAAAATTTATATTGAACAAGGATACTTATCAAATAGTTTAGATGGTTGGATTATTAGGGTAAGGCTTATAGGCAAAAAATCTAAAATTGCACTTAAAAAACACATCAAGGGTTTTACCAACTTTGAATTTGAATATTCCATTCCACGAAGTGATGCTGAAAACATAATGTCAAATCTCTCAAATACAATTAAAAAAGATAGATTTTTTTTGGAAATTGGAAAAAAATCTTGGATTATAGATTGCTTTAAAGAAAATAATTATCCACTTGAAATAGCAGAAATTGAACTTTCTAATGAAGAGGAAGATTTATTCCTTCCACCTTTCATTTCAAAAGAAATTACTGGGCTGACACATTACTCCAATTTCAGTCTCGCAAACATTCCTTTTTCAGAGTGGAAAGAAGACTACTTAACAACTTTCAAAACTAACTAGTCAAAACAGCCGCGTATCCTTTATATTTTCTTTATATTTCATCATAGTAATTTTTATTTTCTTCAGATGTATGGTCTTTACGACAAAGAAGGAATATTGAGATTTGTTGATTCAGACAAGGATGCATGTATTGCATATGCTGAACTCTTCGAATTAGGCTCTACAAATTATTGTCTAATGGATTTGGGTAATGATACAAAAGAAGTAAAAAAATACTAATCTAGATCAGAGTCTGGGAGTGTACAACAATTAAATCCATCTCTACATATCTTGCCGTTGTCCATTGCCCAATTCAAAAGTGCTACTCTGTTTTTAGAACCAGTTTTTGTAAACATATTACTTACATGATTATCAACAGTTCTTTTACTAATAGTAAGTTTTACTGCAATTTCTTGATTTGTAAGACCATCAGCTACGAGATCAATGATTTCCATCTCCCTTGCTGAGAGACCCATCATATCAATGTTGTTTACTTCTTCTTCAACCATTTGCATTTAAACAGTTCCTTTTTTATATTAATTAAGTTTAGCAATCTCAGTACACTTGTTAACCAACTAGGAAACAAAAGCAATTGAAATCAAAACTTCAGCAGGCTTTAGAAAAAAAATCTAAAGTAATAACGGCAGAGTTAATGCCGCCAAGAGGTGGAAACCCCATAAGATCTCTTAAGATAGCACAACTTTTGAAAGATAAGGTACATGCAGTTAACATTACTGATGGAAGCAGAGCTGTAATGAGAATGTGCAGCTTGGCAATGTCTAAACTATTACTGGAAAATGGGATAGAACCAGTAATGCAAATTTCGTGCAGAGATCGTAATAAAATTGCTTTACAATCAGACATTTTGGGGGCAAATGCTTTAGGAATTAGAAACATCTTATGCATTACAGGTGATTCGGTAAAAGCTGGGGATCAACAAGATGCCAAGGCCGTACATGAGTTTGAGTCAGTTAGATTGCTTCAACAAATTCAGGCTTTCAATAAAGGAATTGATCCTACTCTAGGAGAACTTTCAGATAAAAAAACATTTATTTTTGCAGGTGCTGCAGCCGATCCAAGTTGTAGAAATAAAAGAAGTTTAGAAAATAGAATGAGAAAGAAAAAAGAGGCTGGAGCTGGATTTATACAAACTCAAATGGTTATGGAAAAAGAAAATTTGATAGAGTTTTGTGAAAAAATTAGCAATCCTCTTGAAATTCCTGTAATAGCAGGTGTATTCCTATTAAAGTCTTACAAAAACGCTCTCTTTATAAACAAATACGTTCCTGGCGCAAACATCCCTGAAAATATACTAAATCGTCTTAAAGATTCTAAAGACCCATTACAAGAAGGTATTAACATTGCAGCTGAACAAGCTTATGATTTTATTAATATCGCAGATGGTGTTCATCTAATGTCAGTAAAAGCAGAGCACTTGATTCCTGAGATTATTGAAAAAGCTAATCTTAGTCTGGAATATTAATCAAATCAGTACCTAATAATTCTGCCATCGCTTTCTGTTGAGGCGATGGCTCAGTCAAATCTGATCTTCTTGAATCTGCTATTAACCAATCTAAAGATGCATCTTGCAAATCAAAATGATCTCCATTTTTCCCAACACAATATTTACCAAACACTAACTTATCCATAAGTCTTACGCCTTTACCAATTTTAGAATAATCAAAAATAATTGAGTTATCTATAGTTGCTCCCTCACAAATGCAACAACTTGGTCCAATCATGGAAGGGCCAATAATAGTTGCTCCATCCTCGATCCTAGTCATGCCTCCTATATAAACCGGACCAGTAATATTAACATTTTCCCAGTTAGCTGCTACATTCAGACCAGTAAAAACTCCTGGTTTTATTTCCTTACCTGGTATTTGCACTTGTCTTACCTTACCTTGCAAGACATTTCTAATAGCACTCCAATAATCAGGAACTTTTCCAATATCTACCCATTCAAAATCCATTGGTAAAGCAAAAAATGGTAAATCCATTTCAACAAGTTTAGGGAAAAGATCAGCTCCAATATCAAATTTCTCTGCTGAAGGGATGTAATTAAAAATTTCGGGTTCGAAAAGATAAATTCCTGTATTTATACAGTCACTTAAAGCTTGATCAATGGTTGGCTTTTCCTGAAAAGCCTTTATTCGACCATTTTCATCAGAAACTACGACACCGTAACTTGATACTTGATCTTTAGTTACCTTCTTTGTTATTAAGCTCGCAATAGCTCCTTTCTGCTTATGTTTTTTAACAGCTTGAGTTAAATCTAAATCAACTAAAGCATCACCACATAAAACAACAAAAGTTTCATCAAAGAAATTTTGAAAATCCTGAATTTTTTTTAATCCTCCTGCGGATCCCAAAGCATCACCTATTAATTCTCCATCTTCAATTCTTCCCTCAAAACTATAAGCAATTTCCACTCCAAATCTTTGCCCATCCCTAAAATAATTTTCAATTTCTTCAGCTAGATGAGAAACATTTACCATTATTTCCTTGAAGTTATGTTCTCTTAAAAGTTCCAAGAGAAACTCCATAACAGGTTTTTGCAAAATTGGAATCATCGGTTTCGGAATAACATGCGTAATAGGCTGAACACGTGTGCCTTTACCTGCCGCAAGTATCATTGCCTTCATAAATTCAAAACCATTTTTTAAAATTATACGTTATTACTATGAAGCCTTTAAGCAGCTGAAGAAGAGGCATTACTTAGGTCAAGGTTTTCTATAGGCAATTGAGCTAAACCACCATCAGGTATTATTCTTTTAATTTGAATTGGGCCATATAAGGAATTAATTTGTTTAATTTCAATTTTGTTTTCAGATAATAAAAATAACAAGGCCCAAAAAACTCCCAAACGATCTTTATCTAAATCATTTTTTACCACTGTTTGCCATTTTTCGACTAAATATTCAAAATCTGTCCATTGTAATGCTTTTTCCCATCCTTCAATAAATTTCCCTAATGCTTTAGTAGTTTCTGGAAGTTTCTCGCGATGAGCCAATGACTTTACATGCGAAATTAAAGCCCTATCAGAATATTTTTTATTTCTTTTTCTCTTCATGAGAAGAAGATCTTGGGTTTCTATAACTTCTGCTATGGACTCTAATTGACTTACAAGTTCTCCCAATGTTGTTGTGCGTTTAAGAATTGGTTGTGCAATTGATCTTCTCCTTAAATATTTCTCAGGATATTTTGGAATATCAAATTCTTTATCAATCCAATCTTGATCATCTAAATCAAATTCATCTTCAAAATCGGAAGAATTTTCTTTGAAAACATCAGATTCCAAAACCTGAGCCTTAAGATTAACTAGAACAGAAGCAGCAAAAAATGCTTCGCTGGTCTCAGCTAAATCCTTATGATATGAGATTTGATAATTTGAAGATTGATTAAAAGTATGTGAGTATTGCTCTAAAAAACTATCAATTACACTTATTACATCAATATCCCATGGATCAAGCTCACCTTTACCAGCGGCGTCTTGAAGAAACTTAATCAACAATCTAGGCCCTAATTGTTGCTTATCAATAGGATTGAAATAAGATATTTTTAAATAGATAAATTCTACTCACAAGATATCTATTAATTGATTTAATGCCAAACAATATTGGAATAATTTAAAAAATTATATTGTTGGAGCTTTTAAGATCTCATTTGTTTTTCTTCCTGAAAAAATATTTGTTTTTACAGCACCTTTAACTGCAGTTAAATCTCGATCGACCAAATTATTTATAGATGCAATGTAACTTTCAGTAACTAATCTAGGGTACAAACCGATTCCAATAATCGGTAAAAGTAAGCAAGCTATAATATAAACTTCCCTAGGCTCTGCATCTATGAGTTTTCGTTGTTCGATTAATTCAGGATTTTCTTTACCAAAGAAAATTTCTCGTAGCATTGAAAGTAGATAAATAGGAGTAAGTATTACACCGATAGCAGCTAAAGAAGCCATCACTACTCTAAACGGTAGTGTATATACTTCATCAGTAACAAATCCTGTAAATACCATCAATTCGGACACAAATCCACTCATACCAGGCAAAGCCAGGGAAGCCAATGAGCAAGCAGTCCATAGGGCAAACATGATTCTCATTTTTTGTCCTACACCACTCATTTCATCAAGTTTAAGAGTCTTTGTTCTGTCATAGGTTGCACCAACAAGAAAAAATAAACTTGCACCGATTAATCCATGACTAACCATTTGCAACATGGCTCCGCTTGTTCCAATACTACTAAAACTCCCTATACCAATAAGCACGAAACCCATATGACTTATCGAACTGTATGCAATTTTTCTTTTAAGATTTCTTTGAGCAAAAGAAGTTAATGCAGCATAAATTATATTGACTACCCCTAGGACTATTAATAATGGGGCAAATTGAGCATGGGCAACGGGTAATAGTTGTGCATTAAATCTTAAAAGAGCATATCCTCCCATCTTTAATAAAATCCCTGCTAGAAGCATATGAACAGGAGCTGTAGCCTCTCCGTGAGCATCTGGAAGCCATGTATGAAGAGGTACTATTGGTAGTTTTACTCCAAATGCAACTAAAAGCCCTACATAACACAATATTTGGAATTTTTGACTAAAATTTTGAGCTGCCAAGTGAGAAAACTCAAAGTTAGGAATTTCTGTACCATAGAACCCCATTGCCAAAGCAGCCAGAAGAATGAAGATAGAACTGCCAGCTGTATAAATAATGAATTTTGTTGCTGCATATTGTCGATTTTTGCCACCCCATATAGCCAGTAATAAATAAACGGGAATTAACTCAAGTTCCCAAGTTAGAAAAAATAAAAGCATATCTTGGACGGCAAAAACAGCGATTTGCCCACCATCCATAACCAATATCAAAAAGAAAAATAACTTTGGTTTGAACTTGACTGGCCATGCAGCAAGAACTGCTAAAGCAGTTATAAAACTAGTCAATAATATTAACGGCATAGACATGCCATCAGCACCAACGGACCAAGTAAGACCTAAATTAGGGAGCCAACTAATTTTTTCTTTCAGTTGAACATTTTCATTACTTATATCAAAGCCATTTATGTATGAACCTACAGTTATTAAAAAAGTTATTAATGCAATAGACAATGCAAACCATCTCACCTCTTTGCCATTTCCTTTATCTGGGAAAAAAGGTATCACAAATGCACTACCAATTGGAAATAAAATTGAAGCAGATAACCAAGGAAAATTAGACAATCCAGCTCCCAAAGTTCCAAACACTTGTGACGTAAGATGTGTATAAAAATAAGTACTCAATTTAATTAAGAAATTTACCTTAAATAAAGTCTAGAAATTTTCTGTATTTTTTCACCTAATGGACAGTGAAGACACACAATTGTAATTAAGACACTTGAGGAGATTGAAAACCAAATATAGCAACTAGTAAAATTACACCTCCAAAAACAATAAGAGCATAAAATTGAGCCCTACCAGTCTCAAAATATTTTAAACCTTCTCCACTACCTAAAGTTACAAGTCCAGTAAGATTTACTACACCATCAACAACCTTAGAATCAACCTCTAAAACTTCTTTAGCAAGTTTTCTACTACCCTTAACAAAAATTTTTTCATTAATATCATCTAGATACCATTTATTTGATAAAAATCGGTTGATGCTAGGAAACTTTTCGGCAAATAAAACTGATAAATTAATTTTTTTCACAAAATATGCCTGATAAGCAATAATTATTCCAGCTGATGCGATCAGTACTGATGCAAGTGCTAAAGGCAAAAATTCTTTTAACTCAAAGGCTTTTGCCACAGTTTCTGCTTCTTCAGGATCTAGTAAATTTGCAATTTTGCTATCCCAGGGAAGTCCCATAAAACCGATAATTACAGACGGTACAGCCAGAAATACCAAGGGAAATGTCATTGACCAGGGTGACTCATGAATAGAGCCATGTTCTTCATGTTCTTCTTCATTTTCTTCATCTAGGTTTGTTTTAGAGGCTATTAGAAGATCTTTTTGCAATTCTTTATTCTCCCCTCTGAAATCTCCTTCAAATGTCAAGAAATACAGCCTAAACATATAAAAAGCAGTCATGCCAGCTGTTAGAAATCCTACAAACCAAAAGGCTGGAAATGATATAAAAGCATTTCCGAGTATCTCGTCTTTACTCCAAAAACCTGCCAATGGGGGAATTCCACTAATTGCTACACAACCTATTAAAAATGTTGTTGCTGTATATGGCATTTTTTTTCTTAAACCGCCCATCAATCTCATATCTTGAGCTAATACAGGCTGATGGCCAACTACTTCCTCCATAGCATGTATTACGGAACCAGATCCCAAAAATAGCATTGCTTTAAAGCAAGCATGAGTTACTAAATGAAAAATTCCTGCTACTGGTGCTCCACAACCCATTGCGAGCATCATATACCCAAGCTGAGAAACTGTGCTATAAGCTAAACCTTTTTTTAAATCCATTTGAGTCAAAGCTATAGAGGCACCTAAAAAACAAGTGATGGTGCCAACCAAAGCAATAATGAACTGAATAGAGGGGAATATTGAATACAAAGGTTGAAGTCTTGCTACAAGAAAGATTCCTGCTGCAACCATTGTTGCAGCATGGATAAGTGCAGAAATTGGTGTAGGACCTTCCATTGCGTCTGGTAACCACACATGAAGAGGAAACTGAGCGGATTTAGCCATTGGCCCTAGAAAAACTAAAAAACAAAGTAATAAAGCAGCCCAAATGGGTATCGAATGGTCAGATATCGATTGAGAAATTCCAGTAGCTATTTCATTAAAATCAAAACTATTTGTTGCCCAAAATAGGCCAAGTATTCCTAGTAATAAACCAAAATCTCCCACTCTATTAACAACAAATGCTTTTTGTGCAGCGTGAGCAGCGCCATCCCTGTCATACCAAAAACCAACTAATAAATAAGAACACATCCCAACTAATTCCCAAAAAACATAAATTTCTAATAAATTCGGACTAACTATTAATCCCATCATTGAACTACTAAATAATGCTAAATATGTAAAAAATCTGACATATCCTTTGTCATGCGCCATGTAACCATGGGAGTAAATCATTACCAGCAAAGTTATTGTAGTTACTAATGCAAGCATTACACTCCCCAGAGGATCAAGTACAAATCCCATTGGAATTGTGAAATCTCCTGCATTGGCCCATACAAATAATTTTTCTACTGATTGATAACCATTAACTTGTTCAATTAAAGCTTTATAACTAATTACCGCAGAAATCCCAACGAAAGATATCAGACCTACAGAAACAATTTCTCTTGAGTTATTAATTTTCTTATTAATGCTTATTAGTCCTAAGCCAGAAAGAACTGCTCCAATAAGTGGGAAAACGGGAATTAACCAGGCAATTTCTGAAGCTTGTGGCATTTTTGAAAGAATTTATATTTTGATTTTAAACTGTCAATTGAAAAATTCAGACAAAAATGATGAATTAAATGTTTTAACAGCAATATTTATATATTGATGAGACCACCAAAGTACGCCTATTGCAATTAATATACCAACTTGAGATAACCTAAAAAATTCTTTAATCTTAAATTCTTGTCTCCCCTCAAGTATCGCCAAGAAAGGGATTATAGAAGTATTTTTTTTAAAATTTTCAAATTCTTCTCCAAATCTATTTGCTAATCTCTTATCGCCATGCCAAATTGCAAAAAGGTGATGCAAAACTAAGCCAATAGAAGTTACTAGAGTGAATGATGTACCAATCCATAAAGTATGAGCAAAACACCAAATTATCTGACCAAATGCTTGTGGATGTCTTGTGATTCGCATTATCCCAGTTCCATAGATTCGTACTTTAGGTTTTAACACGGAAGGAATTTCTAGCAAATTGTAAGTAGCGGGATATAAAAATAAAAAACTTATTGCAGTTAAGAACCAAACGACCATAAAAACAAAATTATTGCCCTGTAAATTCCATAATCTGATTCCGTCATATCTATGAGCTAAAAAATAACTAATCAAGATAATTGCAGATGGTAAACTTAAAAAAACAAAACATAACCGCCATAATCTTGGCCCCATAATAGATTCTGCTTTAATTCTTAAAGCAGCTCCCCCACTATGAATGACCGCAAAAATCAAAATCAAAATTAAGATGATTAGCGAAGTTTTATGAATCTCCATTAATTTAATTTGTTCAAATAATTTTTGTTCTTAACAATAATGCTTCTTAGTACTAGAATTATAAGTAATTGTAGGCATAATAGATGCCAGAATTACCATTTACTCTCGACCAATTAAGAATACTAAAAGCTATAGCTTCTCAAGGTAGTTTCAAAAAAGCTGCAGATATATTATATGTAACCCAACCTGCCGTCAGTTTACAAATACAAAATCTAGAAAAACAACTTGAAATCACAATTTTCGACAGAGGTGGTAGGAAGGCTCTATTAACTGAAGCAGGGAGACTATTACTTGAATATTGTGAACGAATTTTGAATCAATGCGACGAAGCTTGCAAAGCTATTGAAGATTTAAATAGCTTAAAAGGTGGAACTCTTGTCATTGGAGCGAGCCAAACAACGGGTACTTATTTAATGCCGAGAATGATAGGACTATTCAGACAAAAATACCCTGATGTATCCGTTCAACTTCAAGTTCATAGTACGAGAAGAACTGGTTGGAGTGTTGCCAATGGACAAATTGACTTAGCCATTATTGGAGGACAATTACCTGGAGATTTGGAAAATTTGCTACAAGTAATTCCATATGCCACTGATGAATTGGCATTAGTTTTACCATCTAAACATCCACTTTCGACCAAAAAAGAGCTTCTAAAAGAAGACTTATACAAATTAAATTTTGTAACATTAGACTCACAATCTACAACAAGAAAAGTTGTTGACAAACTTCTCCAAGATTCTGGGCTTGATATTCAAAGATTAAAAATTGAGATGGAACTTAACTCTCTTGAAGCAATCAAGAATGCAGTTCAATCAGGTTTAGGAGCTTCCTTTTTGCCTGTTGTTTCTATTGAAAGAGAATTATCGGCTGGAACAATCCACAAAGCATTCGTCGCTGATTTAGAGGTAAAAAGAGAACTTAAATTAATTACTAATCCGTCAAGATATACATCAAGAGCATCAGAAGTATTTAAGAAAAACATTCTCCCACAATTTGCTAGTTTAGAAAGCCCTTTGAGGCATATATAATTTCAATCAAAACTGAATTGCTTCTTTGTTAATACCTACCCCGCCGTCTTCAGCTTGTCCGTCACCTTTTATTATAAATTTATTTTCATTTACATCAGTCTGATAGACGCACTTAACTATTGGCTTATCTCTTATAGATCCAATATAAGCAAAAGTATTCATCCTTTGCTTACATTCTCTTACATCTTCATTACTAATTGCGCCCTGTTTTTGTAAAACTGTCCAATTTTCTCTTCTAATCACACAACCTGGCTGAAGAGCTGGTTGCGTTACAAAACTCGTAGATGGATTGAGAGTTGTATACATTTCAACATCAATTACAAAGGCACTAGCTCCCCATTGTCTGCAAAATTCAGGGTCTGGGACAGCCATATCTAGTTGTTGTTGACTAGCTATGTTTCCCTGTCCACCATCTGTTGTACTGGTAATAGCGCTCCCAATACCAACTCCTAAAATCAATACTCCAGCAAGTACAGCAATGGTTCCTGTACTGAAGTTGATCTTTTGATCAGTAGAAGCAGGCAATCTATTGCTTCTTTGACCATACGGATCCATGTCCTTTGGATTTGGTGGATAATAACTTCTATTTGAGCCTCTTCTTGGCCTTCTATTTGAGGATGATCTATTCACAGCACTTCATTTGTCTTTGGTAAACCCATTGAATAATTCATTACTCTACAATCAGGGTTATAGCTAAGTTGACCATTTTGAAGCAAAAACTTAATCAAACCTTCAATTTCTGATCCTATTTTTCGAAGTTCATAATCATCTAAATCCTTTCCTGCTCTCTCATTTATTAATTCATTGAATTTTTCATTTATTTTGTTTAGAGAATCTTCGTTCCAAATAAATTCGTTATCAGGATCTAAATCAAGAGTTAGTTTATTGGGATGAAACTTTAATTCCTCATCTACAACTTCGGCAGTAAAAATTCTTACATGCCTAGTAGTCGATTTTAAAAGCATTTTTTCCATAATTTTACGAAATAATCAACGAAAAAAACTATTATGTTCTAACTTTAATGTAGCTTATTAGTAAGTGTTAATTTATTTCTTGATTTAATAATGCGTGTTGTAATTGCGGGTGCTGGTTTAGCAGGTTTATCTTGCGCTAAATATTTAGTCGATAATGGACACATTCCGATTGTACTTGAAGCCAGAGACGTCTTAGGTGGGAAAGTTGCCGCATGGAAAGACGAAGATGGAGATTGGTATGAAACAGGGTTACATATATTTTTTGGAGCCTACCCAAATATGTTGCAACTTTTTAAGGAATTAGATATTGAAGACAGACTTCAATGGAAAAGTCATTCAATGATTTTTAATCAGCCATCAGAGCCTGGAACTTACAGTAGATTCGACTTTCCCGATATACCTGCTCCAGTTAATGGTGTATCAGCAATACTAAGCAATAATGATATGCTTTCATGGAATGAAAAGATTCTATTTGGATTAGGTTTAGTGCCTGCAATGCTAAGGGGCCAAAAGTACTTAGATAAATGTGATACAAAATCATGGACAGATTGGTTAAAAGAGCACAATATACCAG
>CACGMX010000024.1 GCA_902574405.1 uncultured Prochlorococcus sp.
AGGTGATTTTGAGAAGAATTCAAGAATCTTTTCATCGATATCATTTGAATTTTTAATTTTTTCTGCAATTTCATTTTTATTTAAATATTTCCATTCATCTCCAAGCTGTCTATATTTAATTGCTTCTTTTACTTCATCATCTTCGTTTCTGAATTTTGATAATATTTTTTGGTTTGTATCTGGGTGAGCAGCTATTGTTCTTTTGATATCTTCACTTGATGAATCAGAAAGAATATTAAGAAAATTTGGGTCTAGATTTTTCCTATGCTTTAATCTCTCAACAATCAAGTCATCATCTACAAAATCCCATTTTTCATCTTCAAATATAAATTTCCAGTCTTTTGGTAATTTATTCAACTTAACTGCATTTTTTACATCGCCATCATCATCATTTCTGAGTTTGTCAAGTATTTCTTCAGTAGCACATTCATGAAGTGCAATTGCTTTTCTGATTTCCCAATCATCCGAATCAGCTAATTTATTTAGAGTTTCTGTAGAAACTCTTTTAGTGCTAATAAGTTTTTGAAAGATTTCAGAATCATCAAGATTTTCCCAATTTTCGTTGTTATTTTTATTATTATTTTCATTGCTATTGACATCTATTAAAGATTTTTCATCTACTAAAGATTTAGCTTCAGTAGATTTATTTAATTCAGTTATTATCTCTTGCGAAGAAACTTCATTTGAGATTGTTTGTTTAACCTTCGAAATTTCTTGATTTGTTATTTTTTGTTTATTGTCTTCATAATTTTCATTTTGATAGTTCTTAGATTGATTAATAGCATTTGACTGAATCACTAAATCATCTTTCTTTTGATCATTTTTTATTAAAATTTCATTATTTTCAACATCAAAAGGCTTATCTAAAACTTTATCTTTATCTTTATCTTTATCTTTATCAAATATCTTTTTATCTGTAAGAGAAACCCAAACAATAGGTACTAATGCAAATATTAAAAACCCTAAACCGCCGCCTTCTATATCAAAGGCTAGAAGAATACACGCAAGCAAAAGTGCGCCTTTTCTCCAATTATCCTTTTTTATTTTTCTAAAAAATGAATTTTTAAGAGCCTCAAGATTGCTTATTACAGGGCCTGCAAAATAGATAAAAATTACTAAGACTAGGAACTTTGGATTAGAAAGGAGTCCAAGTAATAAAAAAACAATAGTTAATATTGAGGCCCTTCGAGCCTTATTCCAAAATCTATTAATCATGAATTCATATCAAGTGGTTAGATAATATAAAGAAACTTTTCAAAAGTTTTGGATAAGTAAAATTACTTAACCTTTGTTTAATTTTTTTTAAAAATTATGTGTAAATTAATACTTTATATAATGTTATGAATTTTTTAGCCAATTCTTTACTACTTCGTCTGACCAGCAGCCATTAATAGAGTGAAAACCATTATGTCCACCTTTCTCAGTAATAAAAATAGTAAATTTATCAATAAGTTCTTTTCTTAAATTCAAAGTATCCTTATATGGAACCCAAGGATCATCCTTGGCATGAATAAAAAGCATTGGAGGTAATTTTTTTATTAAGTTTTGGATTCTAAATATTGGAGAAGCTTTCACATAATAATCTTCTAAAGAATCAAATCCCCAACTTGGAGCTGTAAATTTCTGATCAAATTCCCTTATACTTTTTAAAGCTCTAATTTTTTTTCTTAATTTCTGATTATTAAGAATTTTGCCTTCATCATTAAATCCCTCCCATAACTGATTTTTTAAGCGGTGAAGTAACCATTTTTGATAGATAGAATTTCTAGGTTTTTCAATACAGAGACTGCATGAAGATAAATCTAAAGGGGTACTCACGCAGGCAAGACCATCTAAAAGTTTTTCTCCGTTGTTTTCATCGTAATCTAGGCAGGCATTTAAAAGAATTGTTCCGCCTAAAGATAATCCAACTCCGTAAATTGGAAGATTATTATTCCTTTTCATAAGATCTTTGAACTCTAAAATAATCAATTTTTTAAAATAATTAATTGCTGAAATAACATCACTGGAGCATCTAGCACAATAATTTCCTTTAGCTAAATATCTCGCTGATCCAGATCCTCTTAGATTTAATTTAAGAACTCCAAAACCATTATTTGCTAATTTCCTAGATATTCTTCTCAAACCAAACCGTTTAGTTGAGCCCCCTAAACCATGTGTAACGATTACAAAACCCCTAATTGAGTTTAAGTTTTCAGGTAATTCTAAAAAACCTAAAAGATAATCACCTGCAAATGTTTTAGAAAGAATTTTATTAATCGGAAAGAATATTTTTCTATTTTTTTTTGATTTACCAAAATCAATAACAAAAGTATCTCTCAAAGTTTGTAAGTCGCCACCTATCCAAGGTAAGACTTCTCGAAATGGCTTATTTTTTAAGTAATCACAAAAACTTGAAGATTTACTATTATTTCTCTCCAACTCCAAGATCCTTTAATTCTCCAATTAGATCATTTAATACCTTCTTTGCATCGCCAAAAACCATAGAAGTATTAGGTAGATCAAATAAATCATTTTTTATTCCGGAGTAACCTGCACTCATACCTCTTTTAATTACAAACACGGTTCTTGCTTCCTGCACATCAAGGACAGGCATACCATATAGAGGAGAGGAGCTGTCATTTTTAGCTTGAGGATTAACCACATCATTCGCTCCTAAAACTAAAACAACATCAGTTGCTGGAAAATCAGGATTTACAACGTCCATCTCTTTAAGTTGTTCGTAAGGAACATCTGCTTCTGCTAAAAGTACATTCATATGTCCAGGCATCCTCCCTGCTACAGGATGTATTGCATAAATAACTTCAATACCATTTTGTTCTAGTTTTTTTGTCACTTCCCGTAAAGTATGTTGAGCCTGAGCTACCGCGAGACCATAACCAGGAACAATTATTACCTTGTTTGCTGCTTCTAAAGTCAAGGCACATTCTTCAACACTGCAAGAAGTTATATTTGTATATTCTCCTGAACCAGAAGAGGCTGTACTTTGTGCAGATAAGGATCCTCCAAAAAGAACTGAGACCAATGATCTATTCATACCCTTGCACATTACTTGAGTAAGTATTAGACCTGCCGCTCCAACCATTGCACCTGCTACTATCAAAAGTTGACTATCTACAACGAAACCTGCCGCCGCCGCTGCAATCCCTGAATAACTATTTAATAAAGATATAACAACTGGCATATCAGCTCCACCAATTGGCAAAGTAACTCCAATACCTAATAAAGAAGAAATTATAACTAAAAGCCAAATAGAACTTGTATTGCCGTTTATCAAATCAAAAAAGGCTATCAAGGAAGCAACTGCAAAAACAATATTTACAAAATGTCTAACTTTGCTCTGAGTCCATCCTGGAGTTGACAACCAACCCTGCAACTTTGCCATTGCGACAATTGAACCTGTAAAAGTTATTGCACCAACAAAAATAGAAACAGATATTGAAACTTCGTTAATAAGTGACTTAAAAATATCAAAATTTTCTTGGCCACTAGATATAGGGAAAATAGCTACTCCCAAGGCAACTAAAAGCGATGACATTCCTCCACAACCATTGAACAATGCCACTGTCTCAGGCATTGAGGTCATGGGTACTTTTTTTGCAAGTATTGCTCCGAATAAACTACCTATGATTGATCCAATTATTATCCAGATCCAAGACTGAATAGCAATTCCAGAAGTACCCAAATAATAAGAAAGTAATCCTACTACTGATAGCGACATTGCAAATGCAGCTAATCTATTGGCATCCCTTGCTGATTTTACTTTTGACAATCCTTTTATTCCTAAAGCCAGTAAAAGTACTGCTAGAAGGTCAATAACGAATTTAATGATTATAGGTAGATTCATGTTAAAAATTACTTTTTATTTGATGGTTTACGACTAAACATCGCGAGCATTCGATCAGTCACAAAGAAACCGCCTACAACATTGAAAAGAGCAAATCCAAGAGAAACTGAACCAATGATTAAAAGTGGTACGTTACCTTCTGCTTTTACAATTAAAGTTAATGCTGCAAGCATTGTTATTCCTGAAATTGCATTTGCTCCGCTCATTAGAGGTGTGTGAAGAGTAGGTGGAACTTTTCCAATTAACTCGAGACCCAATAAACTACCAAGTAAAAGAACCCAAAGAAGACTTATAAAAGACATAATTTTAAAACCTCAATTTTCAAAAACTTTATTTTGAAGAACAACTCCTTCATCGCTTAATAAACATCCAGAAATGAGTTCATCCTCTTTATCTAATTTAATTAGACCATCTTTTATAAAAGGTGTAATCAAAGATGTTAAGTTCTTAGCATAAAGTGAACTTGCATCATAAGGAACTGATGAGGGTAATTCTCCCGCTCCTATAAGTTTTACTCCATCTTTGATAATAGTTTCATTAGATTTTGTTCCTTCGCAATTTCCTCCTTGTGAAACTGCCAAATCAATCACTACTGCTCCAGGCCTCATTTTTTTTATCATAGAAGAGTCTATTAAAACAGGAGCCTTTTTACCTAGAACTTGCGCAGTACATATAGCGACATCAGCTTCGGATAAATATTTAGTTAAAGTAGCCTTCTGTTTTGAAAGGAATTCGGGTGTTACGGCTTTTGCATAACCTCCTGCCTCTCCGGGCTTTTCATCCACTTCAGGAAGTTCTATAAATCTTGCTCCTAAGGACTCTACTTGTTCTTTAACAGCAGGTCTAATATCAGATACAAATACTATTGCACCAAGTCTTTTTGCTGTTGCAACAGACTGTAATCCTGCAACCCCTCCACCAAGAACCACCACTTTAGCGGGTTGGACTGTCCCTGCTGCAGTCATAAGCATTGGGAAATATCTATCTAACTCACTTGCAGCTAAAAGAACTGCTTTATATCCAGCGATATTGGCCTGTGAAGAGAGAACGTCAGAAGATTGAGCTCTACTAATCCTCGGTAGCAACTCCAATGATAGAGCTGAAATCTTATTACTACTTATAATCCTTAGCAGCTCCTTATTACCATATGGGTTAAGAAGACCAAGAAGAACAGCTCCTTTCTTTAATTTAGTTAAATTATCCTCTGAAGGGGTTTGAACACAAAATATCAAGTCCGCTTCACACCAAATTTTTTGATCTAGATTATTAATTATTATTCCACCCGATGCTTCATATGATAAGTCACTAAATCCTGATAATTTTCCTGCTGAACTTTCAATATAAACCTCACATCCGAGGCTTTTTAATTTCTTTACCGCTTCAGGAGTAGCTGAAACTCTCCTTTCACCAGAGCTCGTTTCGGCAGGAATAAGTATCTTTGTCAATTTATTTATTTTTTTAACATACTAAATATAAATTGAAGAAAGTCAAAAGTTTTGGATTTTTGTTAAAAATATATTTTCTTTTCTATAAAAAATAGCTATCTAGAATATAGAGGTACTAAATAATCAAATGAGTTTAAAAGCAATCGAATGTCCTGATGGAATATGTCACAGTCATCATGGTGGACATGCTGTTCCAAGGCAAGCTATGCAGAAAAACCTAGAAAAGCATGGTAAAGATTGGTGCGAGAAATTAGCAGAGAGAATTTATGAAATGTCAGTTGATACTTATTCACAAACGGTCATGCCCAGTCTCCACTCAGCAGGATGGCAAAGAAGGCATCTAGATTGGGAATTTAAGCTTGCAGAAAATGATTCTGAGCCTGATGAAGCTCTTGTTGAAGGAATTATAAATGCCACAGAAAGCTTTCTAAGGAGCAGTGAGGTGCATCGATTATTTATTCAGGAATTAGTTCAGGGCACATTTGAGGAAGCAAATGACAAAAAAATCATTTCTAAAGCAATAAAGTCTATTATTGAAGAAGAAATTGTTAGCTCACTAAGAGAAAAGAAAGAAACTCTTTTAAAGAAAATATCCGCAAAATTAATATCAGAAGAAAAAGTTAGCGAGGAACTTGCAATAAATTCAGCTAAAGAGGGGTTTGAGGAAGTTGAAAGGTTACTTGCGAATCATAGCGAGGCAGTTTAACTCTATTTCTTTATATTTTCTTTATAATTACGGCAAAAATTGGTTCAAATATAAATTAAAGATTAAATTATTGTTTTGAAGTACAAAGTTGTAACTTATTAGACAATATATTTACCTTCTTTTGTGTTTATCTATAAACAACTTTTAAGTTTCAATGGACAATTTTATCAGGAAGAGAATCGATATTGCTACCTGTTGGGCTACCAACAGAATTTCTGCAATGGATACCTTAGAAAGATATGAAGACAGTTATGCAATCGCAGAAGAATTCAGAGAGTGGATATTACATATTGGAGAAAAGAACGAAAATATAAAAGGTTCTGTTTTAAATTTCCCAAATGAATTAAAAAAATTATTTGACCAAAAAATAAACGATTAAATAATAAATTTATCGAGTGAAATCCGCCCTACATTTTTTGGGTTTGTTTATTATTATTAGTGAAATTAGCAAATAAATGGAGAATAAAGAGCAAACTTCAAACGTAGAAAATGTTGTAATTATAGGCTCAGGACCAGCAGGCTATACAGCCGCAATATATGCAGCGAGAGCAAATCTTCAACCTTTGCTCGTTACAGGGTTTAATTCTGGTGGAATTCCTGGTGGGCAATTAATGACTACAACATTTGTTGAAAATTATCCAGGTTTCCCAGATGGAGTACTAGGTCCTGAATTGATGGACCTAATGAAAGCTCAAGCAGAAAGATGGGGTACTAATTTATACGAAAGTGATGTTGTTTCAATAAATACTGATTCACATCCCTTTGAATTAAAAACTTTAGATGGGACTATAAAAGCTAACTCAATTATTATTGCAACCGGAGCAAGTGCAAATAGATTAGGCGTAATAAATGAAGATAAATTTTGGAGTAAAGGAATAAGTGCTTGTGCAATTTGTGATGGAGCAACTCCACAATTCAGAGGTGAAGAATTAGCTGTTATAGGTGGTGGCGACTCTGCATGTGAAGAAGCAGCATACCTAACAAAGTATGGCAGCAAAGTCCATTTGATTGTTAGATCAGAAAAATTAAGGGCTAGCGCAGCGATGGTTGATAGAGTAAAAGCTAATCAAAAGATAGTAATCCATTGGAACACAAAAGTTGATAAAGCTGATGGTTCTGATTGGCTTGAGAAAATAGAAACTATTCACTCTCAAGAAGGTAAAGGGGAAATTAGTATAAAAGGGCTTTTTTACGCAATTGGGCACACTCCAAATACGAAATTCTTAGGAAACAAAATTAATTTAGATAATAAAGGATATATTGCTTGCAAATCAGGCAGACCAGAAACATCTATTGAAGGCATTTTTGCAGCAGGTGATGTTGTTGATTCTGAGTGGAGACAAGGAGTTACCGCTGCAGGAACTGGATGCATGGCAGCATTAGCTACCGAAAGATGGCTAGCCGAGAAAAACTTAACAAAAACTATAGCTCGAGAAACGCCCGAGCCAGAAAAAAAACTTAATTCATCAAATCTAAATGAAGAAGAAGTTAATGAAGATACTTTCGATTCAAATTCTGAATGGCAAAAAGGCAGTTATGCATTAAGGAAACTTTATCACGAGAGTAAAAAACCTATCTTAGTAATTTTTAGTTCCCCAAGTTGTGGTCCATGTCATGTCTTGAAACCACAGTTAAAAAGAGTAATTAAAGAACTTGATGGTGCAGTACTTGGCGTTGAGATAGATATTGATAAAGATCAAGATATTGCGAAACAAGCTGGTATCAACGGTACTCCAACAGTTCAACTTTTTAAAGAAAAAATATTAAAAAAACAATGGCAAGGTGTCAAACAAAGAAGTGAGTTTAAAGAAGCGATAAAAAATATTATCTAAAATAACTGTTTACTTATTGTTCCTCTTAGGATTATTTTTATTAGTAGTAGGCCTAGAACCCCCTGCATTTCTTTCTCTATAAGTTATCCTTCCTCTAGAAAGATCATAAGGACTTATCTCAACTAACACTTTGTCTCCAGCTAATAATTTAATTCTAAATTTAGTCAATTTACCTGCAGCTCTACATAAACATTGATGCCCTTCAGGTTGTTCTAAAGTAACCAAATAAAATCCATTCCCCTGCTCTTTTTCTATTACACCAGAAGTTTCAATCATTAATTAATCTTTTACTAAGTTAATATTATCAGAAAAAGATTGGCCAAAAATGATTTAGGAAATATTAAATACGTAAACATATGAAATTTTATTCAAATTGAAAATTTAATTTCATTGATTATTTGAAGTTGACCATAGTAAAAATTTGCTTTTGCAATTTTTTCAGGATTTTCTAATTGATCAAAAAAAACAAAGCCAAGACTCTCCCATAATGAAGATCCGCAAACATTATTCAATTCATTTTTTGCTTCTTTTGCGAAATTATCTAGTTTTCGTTCAAGATTTTTAGATTTAGAAACAGACATAGGCGAATACTATTTATATAGTACAAATATACTATGAAAGTCTAAAATTGCAATATTAAAAAGGTAATCTCTTTTTTTCTTCAATATTAAGATCTGCTTCCATTTCCTTTAATCTCTTAAGGATTTGTTGATAGTACTCCCTTATATAACTCTCTAGTGATGTCATATCTTCTTTTTTAAGTTCTAATATTTCGTAAGTTTTGCTCATATCAGCATCCAATGATTCACCACTACTAGTTACTTCAGCAAAAGCCAATCTTTCAGCAACATTTAAGGAATCTTGAAAAAAGGAAACTACTTTTTGAGTGGTGCTAATTAGGAAGGGAGAAACTCTAAAAATTTTAGCCTTCTTTTCGCTAAATTTTTCACATAGGGATATTACTTCATTTGAATCCCATGCTTTAGGACCTACCAATGGCAATGATATTCTTTGAGTTTTTGGATTATTAACTGCTCCGACAATAACTTTTGCCATATCTTGAGTATTCATGTATGCGACTTTAGTTGGAGTTCCACTCATCCATACAGCTTGACTATCTAAGATTGGAATAGCAAATTGACCTATAACACCTTGCATAAAAGCTGCACATTTGAAGATTGTGTAATCTAAATCAGATTTCTCAAGAAGTTTTTCAGTACAATATTTAATATCCATTAATGGAACATTTCTAAATTTCTCAGTTAGAAGGATTGAAAGGAAAATGACTCTTTTTACATTTAGAGATTCACAAGCATTAAATAAGTTGAGTTTTCCATCCCAATCTGTTTCATAAATACTTTTTGGATCATCTGGTTTACTAGTAGCAGCATCGATGACAACTTCAATATCTTGTAATGCATATTCAATATCAGATGAATTCAATAAGTTACCTTTTGTTAATTCACAACCCCACTCTTGTAGAAAGGAAGCTTTTCTTGGGTTTCTTACAAAGCATCTAACTTCATGTCCATCTTCTATAGCTTGTTTTGCTATTTGTCTACCCAGTGTCCCTGTTGCTCCTACTAAAAGAATCTTCATATTTAAGATTTACTTAACCTGTAGACCATAACTCAAATTGTGATGTATTCGTGAGAATCAATCTCCCTGAAACTTTAATAACAATGCGCCACCAACCAATCCTATTGGTATTAGTATCCAAAAAACTGCTGCAATACTAAAAATTTCTTTAGCCATAGTAAAATTTTATGATTACTATAATTTACATTCAATATACATTTATTTGTTAAAAAAGTAGATAATGCAAATATCTTGAAAATTTTTGATTATATGAATTCTTACTTTAAAGAAAATATAAACTTTCCTAATTACTGGAATTGGAATGGTTTTAAAATTTGTTGGAGTGTTACGGGCGAAGATAATAAAATTCCAATTATCTTTCTCCATGGATTTGGCGCAAGTCGAAAACATTGGAGAAACAATTTAGAATATTTTGCGAAAAGGAATTATGCCTCTTATTCTTTGGATTTAATAGGATTTGGGGATTCAGATCAACCTGGGATTAGACAAATTGGAAAACTAAATAATGAGATTTGGTCTAATCAAGTGAAAGACTTTATCGCACAGGTAATAAGACCGAAGAATTCTGGGAAAGTAATTCTTATTGGCAATTCCCTTGGATCACTAGTTGCTTTAACATGTGCTGTTTCATTAGAGGATCAGATTGCAACAGTTATTGCATCCCCTCTGCCAGATCAAATTCAAGAAAATAAAAAGTCGATAACAAAAAAATCATTATTAAAAAAATTTCAAGATAGATTCATAAGAATGTTTTTTATTTTTTTCCCTTTAGAAATTGTTTTATTTTTAATAACCAAATTAGGTGTTATAAAACTGGGGCTAAATT
Organism: uncultured Prochlorococcus sp.; assembly: GCA_902574405.1. Taxonomy (GTDB): domain Bacteria; phylum Cyanobacteriota; class Cyanobacteriia; order PCC-6307; family Cyanobiaceae; genus Prochlorococcus_A. The sequence goes on from CACGMX010000024.1 coordinate 10,256, forward strand.
CTGCCTATTTCAAAAAAAACAATATTGATCGCGAACTAATAGATTTAGTGACAAAACCAGTTTTAAGGAGAACTTCAGCTAGATCATTAAGAGCGATGTGTATTGGGATGTGTTCAAGAGATGAAAAATTTCAAGCTTCTTATCTTTTAAGAAAACTTAGTACCTCAAAAAAAGTTCCTTTTTTATTGATTTGGGGAGAAAAAGATTCTTTCATACCTTTGTTTGTTGGTAAAAAGATTGCAAATTTCCATAGATGGGTAAAATTAAAAATAGTATCCAATTCAGGTCATTGTATCCATGATGAAGATCCTTCAGTATTCAATAGAATCTCTTATGAATGGATTAAAGATTTAAAAACCTTTTAAAATATGAAACATACATTATCAGTTCTTGTAGAAGACGAATCTGGAGCTTTGAGTAGAATCTCAGGTCTCTTTGCTAGACGAGGATTCAATATAGATAGCCTTGCAGTAGGACCTGCAGAATCTAAAGGGATTTCAAGATTAACAATGGTAGTAGAGGGTGATGATGAAACTCTTCAACAAATGACTAAGCAACTTAATAAGTTATTTAATGTTCTAGGAGTTGTAGATTTTACTAATCTCGCAGCTGTTGAGAGGGAATTGATGTTACTAAAAGTTTCATCGAAAGAAGATACAAGGAGTAACATCTTAGATATAGTACAGATTTTCCGTGCAAAGGTTGTTGATGTTTCAGATATGGCATTAACTCTCGAGGTAGTTGGAGATCCTGGGAAGTTAGTTGCATTAGAAAAATTACTCGAGCCATACGGCATCCTTGAAATTGCAAGAACTGGTAAGGTAGCTCTTAAACGTTCTTCAGGAGTAAATACAGAAATGTTAAAAATAAACAAATATTCTCTGGAAATTTAATTAGATATATAAACCTCCTTAATGTAGTCATCTTTCTTGATTTTTTTGAGTAAATCTAATCCTTTAATAATCTTTCCAAAAATTGAATATCTTCCGTCTAGTTCTGGAATCTTACTAGTTACAAAAAAAAATTCAGTAGAGGAAGATTTTTTATTACTCCTCTTAACCATAGCGATTGAACCAGCCTCAAAAGTATTAACTAAATTTTCAATTTCACTGGGATTTTTTATTTGATAGTTATACCTTGGTTTAATTTCCTCTTTTAATTTTATTTCTAAAGGTATTGATGGACTTGTCTTTTTTAGGGTTTGATTTCGTTCGATATAAAGTTTATTTTTTGGATTAATACCTCCATGAATAAAGCTAATTTGAGGATAATTTATTATCTTATAAAATTTTTGGTTTACGTAAATATTGTTGTCTATGTTTTCCAGAAAGTTTGATACTGTTACTGGGTTATCTTTACCAAATAATTTAACCTCAATATCACCTTTTGTAGTTTTGAAATAAATTATTTTATTACCCTTAATACAACTTAATTTAAATTTTTGGCAGTAATAATCAGAACTAATTCTATTTTTAAAATTGCAAGCTTGTACCAAAAACAAAATCTGAAAAAAAGATAATATTTTAAAAAATAATTTTTGTTTTATTTTAAGCCCTCCAAATTAACATTCAAAAACCTAGCAAGCCTAGCTCCCTCTTCTTCAACTTGAAGTAGTGGTTTAAGTTCCCCTGCTCCGCTTAAAGGGAGAGGTTTTTTTCTACCTTTTAATACTAAAGCAATTCTTCTTCTCGGATTAAATCCCTCACTTATATCTAACTTAACTGATTTAATTTCATCGAAATCCAATTTTACTTCAATATCCTTGAAGAGACCTTTTCTTATTATTTCTACAGATTTTGATGATTTATCAAAAGAATTACTTCCAGAACCAAAATTAATATAGACCAAATACCACAGATAAAAATTTAGTAAATTAGCTATTACTCCATATGCTCCCATTATTAACCCCTGTGGAATAAATAATAAAGTTGAAGGGTTTCCAAGAGGTAAAAGATCTTTGCCTGTATAACTAGATATAGATGCCAAAAGGAAACCAATTCCTCCAATGGTTAACATTCCACCTATTATATAGTTCGAAATTTTTCTTGATCCACCAATTTTTTGTTCGATTTTATCGAAAGACGTGAGGTCAGATTTCATTTTTATCTTTTTTTAGGGCCTAATTCAGATAATTTAACAAACTAAGGGAGTATTCTTACCTAATTTTTAATAAAAAAGTCAGGAAAGCTTTACAAGGCATTTCAGATATACAAATATTTCCCCACATTACTCTCAATCTTTGTTACAGTCACTGCGTATCCCGAAGCTAAAAACGATTTCTCATGACGATCGCAGTTGGTAGCGCCCCACAAAGAGGATGGTTTGATGTCCTCGATGATTGGTTGAAGCGCGACCGCTTTGTATTTATTGGTTGGTCCGGACTACTTTTACTTCCTTGTGCATATCTTGCAATAGGTGGTTGGTTTGTTGGAACAACTTTTGTTACCTCTTGGTACACACACGGAGTTGCAAGCTCATACCTTGAAGGTTGTAACTTTTTAACAGCAGCTGTAAGTACCCCTGGTGATGCCATGGGACACAGTCTTCTTTTTTTATGGGGTCCTGAAGCCCAAGGTAGTTTCGTAAGATGGCTACAACTTGGTGGTCTTTGGAACTTTGTTGCATTACATGGAGTATTTGGCCTTATTGGTTTTATGCTTCGTCAGTTTGAAATTGCTGGCCTTGTTGGAATTAGACCATACAATGCATTAGCTTTTTCAGCAGTAATTGCAGTATTCACTAGTATTTTCCTAATTTATCCTTTAGGACAGCATAGTTGGTTCTTCGCACCTTCATTTGGTGTCGCAGCAATCTTCCGTTATATTCTGTTCATTCAAGGTTTTCACAATATCACTTTAAATCCATTCCACATGATGGGAGTAGCTGGAATTCTTGGTGGCGCGCTACTTTGTGCTATTCATGGAGCTACAGTACAAAATACATTGTATGAAGATACAAGTATTTATACAGATGGTAAAGTTCAAAGTTCAACATTTAGAGCTTTTGACCCAACTCAAGAAGAAGAAACTTATTCAATGATCACAGCGAATAGATTCTGGAGTCAAATCTTTGGTATTGCTTTCTCAAACAAGCGTTTCTTACACTTCTTGATGCTATTTGTACCTGTTATGGGTATGTGGACATCTTCGATTGGTATTGTTGGCTTAGCACTAAATTTAAGAGCTTACGATTTTGTAAGCCAGGAAATCCGTGCAGCAGAAGATCCAGAATTTGAAACTTTCTATACAAAAAATATACTTTTGAACGAAGGTATGCGAGCATGGATGTCTTCTGTGGATCAACCACACGAAAACTTTGTATTCCCTGAGGAGGTTCTTCCACGTGGAAACGCCCTTTAATAATTTATTAAGAGCTCCAAACCAAAGTATTGAGGAAACTGGTTATGCCTGGTACGTAGGCAATGCTAGATTAATCAATTTATCTGGACGTTTATTAGGAGCTCACATTGCTCACTCTGGACTAATAGTTTTTTGGGCTGGAGCAATGATGCTCTTTGAGGTTAATCATTTTACTTTTGATAAACCAATGTGGGAGCAAGGTTTAATCTGTATGCCTCACGTCGCAATGTTTGGCTATGGAATAGGCCCTGGTGGTGAAGTTACTGATATCATGCCTTTCTTCCAAGCAGGCGTGGTTCACTTGATAGCTTCTGCTGTTCTTGGTTTTGGTGGTATTTACCATTCATTAGCAGGTCCAGAAAAACTAGAAGAAGATTTTCCATTCTTCTCCACTGATTGGAGAGATAAAAATCAGATGACTAACATCCTTGGATATCATTTGATTGTCCTAGGTGTAGGTGCATTAGCATGGTCAGTTAACTGGTGTTTTATTGGCGGTGCATATGACACATGGGCACCTGGTGGTGGAGAAGTCAGACTTGTTAACCCAACGTTAGATCCAAGAGTGATTCTCGGATATCTATTTAGATCTCCATGGGGAGGAGCTGGTTCAATAATCGGTGTAAACTCTATTGAAGATATTGTTGGTGGACATGTTTATGTGGGTATTACTGCAATTATTGGAGGAATATTCCATATCTTTACTAAACCCTTTGGATGGGCAAGAAGAGCTTTCATCTGGAACGGTGAAGGTTTGTTAAGTTACGCCCTTGGTGGAATTTGTGTAGCAAGTTTTATTGCTTCAACATTCATCTGGTTTAACAATACTGCTTACCCTTCAGAGTTTTACGGCCCAACAAATGCTGAAGCTTCACAGGCTCAAAGCTTTACTTTCCTTGTGAGAGATCAAAGAATTGGTGCTAACGTAGGTTCAACAATGGGACCAACAGGTCTAGGTAAGTATCTCATGAGATCTCCTACTGGTGAAATTATATTTGGTGGTGAAACAATGAGATTTTGGGACTTCAGAGGTCCATGGTTAGAGCCCTTAAGAGGACCTAACGGATTAAGCCTCGAGAAAATCCAAAATGATATTCAGCCTTGGCAAGTAAGAAGAGCTGCTGAATACATGACTCATGCTCCTAACGCTTCAATCAACTCTGTTGGTGGAATCATTACAGAGCCTAATGCTGTTAACTTTGTTAACTTAAGACAATGGTTAGCTGCAGCTCAATTCTTCCTAGGATGGTTTACATTTATCGGTCACCTTTGGCATGCTGGACGTGCTAGAGCGGCCGCTGCCGGTTTTGAAAAAGGAATCGACAGAAAGAGTGAACCAGCTCTAGAAATGCCTGATTTAGATTAACATCTATCTCAAACAAAAAGCCCTATCTTTTAGATAGGGTTTTTTGTTGCTCAATTTTCCTATTTATATAAATTTTTCCTAAGCCATGGCAAACT
>CACGMX010000025.1 GCA_902574405.1 uncultured Prochlorococcus sp.
TGGTGGAACGATTTTGAGTCTCATTGTAGGGATTCTTCGAAGATTTTATAAGGTCTTAATAGGTTCTAGATCCCCCTACAGATCCCCCCTTGTGGGAATTAAATGGTCAGCATTATTTGGGTATAGATTTGAAACTTTAATTTGATTTTCATTGCTTGTTAAAGCTATTGCGATTTTTTCTAATTTTTCAACCCTTGCTTTCAATTCATCATTTTCATATGAAAGCTCTTTTACTTTATTTTCAAGAAGATTTTTCTTTTTCAAGCTAACTAATTGATTTTCTTTCTTACCACCAAATTTATAAGTGAATCCTACTTTAATTCCATAATTATCTATAGTTCCCGGACCTGTTTGTTGTGACTCCTCAAAAGCTATAGATCCCCCTGTATTCACAGTAAAATTTTCTGTAAGATTTGAAGCGCAACCAGCACTAACAGCTATTGTTCCACTATTCATTCCCGTACCTGCACCACATGTGTATTTGGAATCTGGAGATGAATCTGGAAGCGCAGACATTGCTGAACTAATTGCTGCTGTAGATTTAATAGCCTTTTGTAATTTTTTTTGATTTTGAATAGCTTTATTAACACATAAAGAACCCATAGTTGCAGGATGGTCTCCAGTCCCACCAGTCAGCAGATAAGTACCGCAATCAAAATCCCTATCAAAAGTAAATGTGTTTGATGGTGATTGAGTTTGGTATTCGGTCTCATCATAAATAATTACTGTGCCTTCCTTAATTACATAAGATTCGGCAAGAACAGAACTACTTCCAGAAATTAAAACGGAACTAACCATCAGTGGGAGATAAAACTTTTTCATTGGGCAACTTTTTTTTAATGTTAAATTTTTATTCAGAAAATGCTTTCAAATTTAATCACCTTTAATACATGTTCGAAGGTTCTAGATCCCCCTACAGATCCCCTTTCTCAATATGAGACAATTTCCCAATAAAAAAGACAGGCTGGGAAACCTGTCTATAACTTGGATTATTAGAGTCGGGGCGACAGGATTCGAACCTGCGACCTAGTGCTCCCAAAGCACCCGCGCTACCAAGCTGCGCCACGCCCCGTTTATATGATTTTAGTTCATAACAGTCATCTATAAAAGACTAAAAGGCTAAATATTTTATAAAAAATCACTTTTGAGGTAAGAAAATAATTTTGTCGCTTAAGATATAATTGTTTTGGCGCTAGAAAAAAATTCCTTTGTAATGATAGAAATTATCTTTTAACTTGATTTAAAGTTAAAAATTATCCTTCGGCGATAATCAAAATGGGTACATCTTTTGCTCCTATTGCTGCAAACCCAAATATTGCATTATCAGTTTTTGCATTACCCATTGTAAGTTTTGTGGCCTTTGGGTTAAATTGATTTATCAGTTAGATAAATACAAAATTATTACCTTGTATTTAAAAAAAAATTTACCGAAAGATTTCGAAATTGTATAAATTCTTAAAAAGAAATAACAGACAAATATTTAGATTTTTAGTATCTGGATTAATTGCATCAAGTTTTAATTTTATATCTTATAGAGCTTTATATCTGATATTTAAAAATATATTATTTGCCTCCATATTTGGTTATTGTGTAGGAATACTAGTTTCTTTTGTTTTTGCAAAATGTTGGATTTTCAAGAATAGTTCTAGTCAACCTTTATTAAAATCTTTTTTTTTATTTTGCTTAATCTATTTTTTGGGAGGACTAGAAATGTCATTAGTAATTGTATTTCTTAATAGATTAATAGAAAACTATAAAATTGCTTGGGTGTTTGGAGCTTTTATTGGATCTTTAAATAACTACTTAGGATCTAAATACTTTTCATTTAAGAAATAATTACTTTGAGAAGTTATTATTTCTTAAATTAAGAAATACAAATTAAAAATTTTCTTAAAAAAAATAATTTGTAATTAAATAAATTTAAATATCTGAAACTAAATAAATTAGACATACTTTAAGGAGTTTCAATCCATCAACCCATCTTGATATATTTGGAGCTCCTGATTTTCTGGCGTAGTACCTTACTGGATAATTAAGTATTTTTATGTTGTTTTTAGCTGCTTCAAAGATAATTGTGAAATCGCCAAATGGATCAGATTTAGAATCCCAACTTCCATTTTTCTTCATAAGATTAAAAAATTTCCTTGAAAATACTTTTGTTCCACAAAGTGAATCAGATATTGGCTTATTAATAAGTATTGATATAAATATTGCAAAACACCTATTACCAATATAATTTGCCCATCGCATTGCATTTTTTTCCATAGGAAAAGTTGTACGAGAACAATTAATTAGTATATTTTCATTTTTCTTTGACTCCATTATTGCAGCAATACTGTCATCAATATCAACGGTAAAATCACTATCCACTATTGCCAGTGTTTCTCCTGAAGAAATATTACAACCCTCAACAACAGCATTTTTCTTTCCTTTACCACTTTGCTTTAGAAGAAATATTTTGAAAGATTCAGAGAAATTTGCTTTTAAGTCATTCAATAAAGAGTAGGTATTATCCATGCTGTTGCCTTCGACAAAAATAATTTCAATATTATTAGATATTTGTTTGAATTTATTTAGGGCTTCTATGAAAAGTTCCCTATTCCCCTCTTCATTTCTTGCAGGAATAATTATTGAAATTAAATGCTCAGAATTATTTTCTATATATTTATAAAAGGTTATTTCTAGCTCATAAGCCAAATGTTTAATTAATGGTAATTTATGAAAAATATTTTTTAATTTTTTGGGGAAAAATTGAGTAGGTAAAGGAGTTAATTTTTTAGCTTTCCATCTGATGGATCTATAGTTATAAATCTCTGCTAAAGATTCGATATCACATAATGTAATTCTTGGTCTATTTGTGGTCTCTTTGAAAATTCTAGAATCTAATCTTAACCATCTTGTTATTGGTTCCCAGGTGTTACCTCTAACTCTTATGGAAATAAATTTATTTTTATCTTTGAATAATTTGTGTAGTTGATTATTTGTTAAATTCCAAGTATTGAAAGACTTCATCAATCTTATTTATTTCTATTAAAGAAGATTATTATAGCTAAATCATCTTTTCAAGATTAATATCCATGGTTTTAAAGTATCATTTTTAAATAAAACTTCGTATGAACTTTTGTTGATAATTTCATCTGAAGATTCGTTAAACCAAGATAATTCTCCAGTATTTAAATCTTTAATACTATTCAACCCATCTCCAAGAATAGGAGTTTGTAGAGCAATTCTTATGATTTTTGATTGTGACTCATTATTATTTATCCCACTTTTATCGACTTTGATAGTTTGATTTTTTACAAGATCAAGAGATACCACGTATTCCATAGTTTTTCTTAATTCTTTTGACCTGTCAGTGAATAATCCTGATCCTAAAAGCAATGAAGTTAGCAAATAGGGACCAATTATCAGAATTACTAAAACATTCTTGAAATTAGTTTTATTATTTAGTAGTGACCAACTTAATCCAAACAAAATTAATCCTATAAAAAGATATGTATTTTCCTTAAAGTTAAGACCAGTAATGTTTTGAAAGAAAAAATAGTATAAGAAAGCAACGGCAATTAAAAATATTGGAATTATTTTTGAAGTTAAAAAAATAAAAATTGATTTATAATTTGTAGATTTGAATAAGTATTTTATTCCTAAAAAACTATTTAGAGTTAGTATCGAAGATATTTGTAAGGGGTAGTATGGTGTTTTTGTAGAAAAAAGGCTAATTAAAATTATAAAAGTTAGAGGAAAAAAAATTAAAATAAATTGTTGATCTTTATTTTCTGGTTTATTAAATATGAGTCCAATAATTGAGAAAATACTCCAAGGTAAGAATGTTATCGGTATATTCCAAAAATAATAATAGAAAGGGTTGGTAAAAGTATTTTTATTTGAAAGACGATTAAATTTTTCAAATAAATAAAAAATAATATTTTGATCTAAATAATGGTTTATAGATATCGTCCAAATCAAAAAAGGAATAAAGCCAATTAGTAATCCAAACCAGAAAAATTTTGTTAAAAATAAGTTCTTTTTTATAAATAAATATGGCAATAGTGATAAAAGAGGGACCGCTACCAGAAAAGTCTTCATCATAAAAGCCAAGCCAATCCAAAGACCAAAAAGGAAAATGTAGAAACTATTATTTCTTCTTTTTATTTTTGTTATTGAAAATAACCCAGTAGTAACCAAACTGGAAAAAATGATATCTTGAGTAGCTAAGTGAGAATAATCAAACCATAAATAAGTAGTTGAGAGTATGAGAGGTGATACAAATGCAAATTTTTTGTCAATTAATTCTTCATGCAATTTAAAAGTTATAAACAACATTATTATTGCAGCAATTGTTGTTGGCAAATATGCCCAAAATATATTCCTACCAAATATTTGTTGTGATTTTGCAATTAAAAATTGTAAGCCTATGGTTCTGTCCAAAACATATTCGTCAAACCACAAAGGAATTGTCCAATTTCCCTTATCTAATATCCATCGGGCTTGAAGTGCATAAAATCCCTCATCAAAAGCAATTAAACTTCTCTTCCCAGAATAAAAAATGACAGGGATAAAAATTAATAGTCTTAAAAGATGTTTGCATTTAAAGATTATGTTAATCATTATCTCAATATTCTGATTTTATTCATACCGTCTTAAGAGTTAAGATGCATTAAAAGTTAATCTTAAGGAAATTAATTCTTCTTTTATTAAAATTTTAATAATGGATAAAAATATACAAAATAAGAAAAGGAATCAAAAAGAAAATAAAATAGCTTTAATTACTGGAATTACTGGACAGGATGGTAGTTATCTTGCAGAGTTTTTATTAGACAAGAACTACATAGTTCATGGAATCAAAAGAAGATCAAGTAGTTTTAATACTTCAAGGATTGATCATATTTATCAAGATCCTCATTCAGATAATCCAAGACTTTTACTTCACTATGGAGACCTAACAGATAGTACAAATATCATAAAAATAATAGAAAAAGTCAAACCTGATGAAATATATAATTTAGGAGCACAAAGTCATGTTGCAGTTAGTTTTGAGTCCCCAGAATATACAGCTAATAGCGATGCTTTAGGAACTTTGAGGATATTAGAGGCAGTTAAATTACTTGGTTTTGCTAAGAAAACAAAAATTTATCAAGCAAGTACAAGTGAATTATATGGCTTAGTTCAGGAAGTTCCTCAAAATGAAAGTACCCCTTTTTATCCAAGGAGTCCGTATGCAGTAGCTAAATTATATGCTTATTGGATAGTTGTGAACTATAGAGAAGCATATGATATGTTTGCTTGCAATGGGATTTTGTTTAATCATGAATCTCCTAGGAGAGGAGAAACTTTTGTAACGCGAAAAATTACTAGGGGATTATCAAGAATAGATGCTGGATTAGAGAAAGAAATATATATGGGAAATCTAAATTCGCTTAGAGATTGGGGGCATGCAAAAGATTATGTTGAAATGCAATGGATGATGCTTCAACAAAAAAAACCAATTGATTTTGTGATAGCTACGGGCAGACAAGAAAGTGTTAGAAAGTTTATTGAATTAACTGCCAAGGAACTTAATTGGGGCTCTATAATCTGGGAAGGGCATGGAGTAGATGAGATAGGAAGAAGAGAGGATACAAATGAAATAGTAATAAGAATCGATGAAAAATATTTTCGTCCTACTGAAGTATCAACTTTATTAGGTGATCCAAAATTGGCTAAGAATAAATTGGGTTGGGTTCCTAAGATAACATTAGAAGAGCTTGTTTCGGAAATGGTAAAAGTAGATAAGGAAGAAGCTCAGAAAGAATTATTATTATTTAAGAGCGGGTTCAAAATTAACAGTTTTAGCGAACATCCACCTAATCTTTAAACCTTTAATAAGGTTATTATTTGAAAATTTTTTATGAGATATCTTAGTAAAGAAAATAAAATTTTCATAGCTGGTCATAATGGAATGGTAGGTTCTGCTATCGCTAGAAAACTTAAAAATAACGGCTACTTTAATTTATTAACTGCGAAAAGGACAGATTTAGATTTAACAGACCAATTAAGTGTAAAAGAGTGGTACGGAATTAATAAACCAGATGTTGTAGTTATAGCAGCAGCAAAAGTGGGCGGAATAATCGCAAATTCAACATTTCCTACACAATTTCTATTGGATAATCTCAAGATCCAAAATAATTTAATAGAAGGTGCTTGGGAAAATGGTGTAGAAAGACTTCTTTTTCTGGGGAGTAGCTGTATATATCCAAAATTTGCATCGCAACCAATTAAAGAGGAGTCTCTTCTTTCTAATTCTTTAGAAAGTACAAATCAATGGTACGCAATTGCAAAAATAGCAGGAATTAAACTATGTGAAGCTTTAAATATTCAATATGGCTTTGATGCGATTTCTTTAATGCCAACAAATTTATATGGTCCTGGAGATTATTATCATCCGGAAAAAAGTCATGTCATACCTGCTTTAATTAGTAAATTTGATAGAGCCGCAGAAAATAATTTTGAAAATGTAGTATGTTGGGGTAGCGGATCCCCGCTAAGAGAGTTTTTATATGTTGATGATCTTGCTGATGCATGCAAATTCGTTTTAGAAAATTGGAAACCACATAAGGAGGAAATAAAATATTTAAATGTAGGAACTGGAAATGATATTAAGATAAAAAAAATTGCAGAAAAAATTGCAGAAAAATGTGGATTTAAAGGTGAGATATTATGGGACGCTTCTAAGCCAGATGGTACTCCCAAAAAACAACTAGATATCTCAAAAATAACCAGCATGGGGTGGGAACCAAAAACAAGTTTTGATCAAGGATTAGATTTAACAATCTCAAACTATAGATATTTAAAAAATAAAAATATATTGAGGCAATAAAAGTTTCAATAGCTCGATTAATAATAGTGAATGTTCCAATTATCTTTATTTTTTAAATTAGAAAAATATAGTATTTTTGTTATGTATTTTTTTCAAAATTATTTTGAGTTGGTAACTAAATTATGAAAGATTTACATGATATTTCAAGAAATAAGAATAAAATTTTGCCTGTAATATTGTGTGGGGGGCAAGGCACAAGATTATGGCCTTTATCTAGAAAAAGTTTTCCCAAACAATTTTTATCTATAAACAGTAAAAATAAAAAATCTTTACTTCAAAATACTCAGCAAAGACTTGAAGGTATAAAAGACCTAATGGAACCAATATTAATTTGTAATAGTAAACATAGATTTCTTGTCGCGGAGCAAATGCGAGAGATCAATATAAAACCCAAATCAATTCTTCTTGAACCATTTGGTAAAAACACAGCCCCTGCAATTATTTTAGCGGCATTAAAGTCTCTAGAGATCGAAAATGATCCACACTTATTAATACTTTCGGCTGATCATCAAATAAATAATGAAAAAAAGTTTAGAGACTTAATAGAAATTGGTAAGCTTTATTCTGAAGATCATAAACTAGTGACTTTTGGAGTTATCCCAAGTTCCCCTGAAACGGGTTACGGTTATATCCAAACAGAAAAACCATTTAATTTAAAAAATATTGAAGGATATAAAATTTCAAAGTTTATAGAAAAGCCTAATTTTCAAAAAGCAAAAGAACTTATAAAAGATAAATGTTTTACATGGAATAGTGGAATTTTCTTATTTAGAGCGAAAACAATTATTAATGAAATAAAGATTTTAAACCCAGCAATTTATAACGCTTGCACAAAAACACTAAGCAATAGTGAAAATGATCTTGATTTTCAAAGATTAGATGCTAAATCTTTTGAAGATTGCCCAAATATCTCTATTGATAATGCTGTAATGGAAAATACCAATAAAGGAATTGTTCTTCCTTTGGATGCTGATTGGAGTGATATTGGAAGCTGGAAGTCAGTTTGGGAAAATTCAGATAAAGATATTTTGGGAAATGTGACAAATGGAAATGTTATAAGTAAAGCAACAGAAAATTGTTATTTTCATAGTGATAGTAAGCTTTTGGTGAGTTTAGGATTAAAAGATCTCGTCATAATTAATACTGATGATGCAACTTTAGTAGCTGAAAAAAATCAATCAGAAAATATAAAAAAGTTAGTTGGCGAATTACAACTTAAGGATATTAAGGAAGCTAATTTTCATAAAAAAGGCTATCGTCCATGGGGATTTTATCTGAAAATTATTGAAGATCAAAGATGGAAGGTAAAAATTATCCATGTTAATCCTGGTGCTGAATTATCCCTACAAATGCATCATCATAGATCTGAACATTGGATAGTTTTAAGAGGTACGGCTGAAGTCGTTTTAGAAAATAAGAAATTTGTTCTAAGAGAAAATGAAAGCACCTATATCCCTTTAGGAGCTGTCCATAGATTATCTAATCCTGGCAAGATAGCTCTTGAGATTATTGAAGTTCAAAGTGGTTCATATGTTGGAGAAGATGATATTGTTAGATTTGAAGATAATTATGGTAGAAAAGATAAAAATTTTTAGACTTTTTCGATATTGTTTGTCTTATTAGATAATAAGTAAAGCTTAGTTCATAACAGTCATCTATAAAAGAGTAAATAGTAAAACTTTCTGCAAAAAAATATTTTTACACATAAATATGCTTTTATCTCTAATATCTGACTAATTATTTTTATCTAAATTAAGAGAGTGTTTCAATCATTCTTGCTATCGATAATTATTAAATGTGACTTCTAAAAAAATCTATTCTTTTTTTATTACTTCGATTAAGGGTTAATTGAAATCTTTTTAGGTATATTTGGAAAAAAATTCACTAAGCTAGAATTAATATAATGTGAGATAGATTATTAAAACTAATATTGGAAAAAGGAATGAAGAGTCTTAAAAAATTTATTGATACTTACAAAGATTATCCAAAAGAAGGAATTGAGTTTAAAGATGTTCTTGGAATTGTTCAGGAACCAAAAATATTCAAGGAACTTATTTTAAAGATGTCTTGCAGTCAAATTATAAAAAATGCTGAAGCAATAATTTCCATAGATGCTAGAGGCTTTATTTTTGGTTCTGCGATCTCTTTGCAAGCTTCAAAGCCAATGATCGTAGCTAGAAAACCTGGGAAGCTGCCAGGGGAACTTTTTGAAAAGAACTATAGCTTAGAATATAGTGAAAATAGACTTTCTATTCAAAAAAAGGCTCTTGAGAAATATAGCTCTTTTGCCATTGTTGATGATTTACTAGCTACTGGCGGAACGGTCAATTGTGTTTCGAAGATTCTTGAGAGTAACAACAAACAAGTAGTGGGAATTCTAGTTGTTGTTGAATTAATGAAATTGGAAGGAAAATTAGAATTGAACTATCCCGTAGAATCATCTATAACTTTTTGAAAGTAATCAAAATAACATTTAAATTGAAATATAAATGATCTAAATTTTTAATAAACTCTTTATCTGTTAAACAAATCCTAATGATCCCGCTGTAAAACCTACTATCAAAAAGAAAATAAATTCCGCCAAATCTCTAGGCAATGAATTGAAAATAATTTTAAGTTGAGTCATTTAACCTTGTGCTCCTCAGGTTATTAAATTTTTAAAAATATAACTAGGATAAATTTTTTTTGAGGTGAAATTTCGTAATTTTTTCTTTTTTCTAAAGATTTAAATTTTTATTCAAAAAGTATTTATGTTGAAAGTAATAATTTAAATCCTTGCTATAGTGAGTAATAAACAAATTTTTAGATGGAGTATAAAAAAAAATCCTTATCAAAGCTTAATATTAAAAAGGATTATGAAGAAATAGATACAAGGTTAGCTTCAGGTTGGTATGTCGATGATATTAATATTTCTAAAAAGAAAATTTATAAAACAAAAAAAACCTCTTTTAAAATTTCTAAGAAAATTACTTCATAAAAAAATATCTTTTAGAATTTATGAATTTCAACAATAATATTTTGAAAATTCTTTTAAGGGACACAAATATTACCGTCACAACCCTGAAAAAAATTATTTGCCATTTCCATATGACTACTTAAAACCCCTCTGCAGCAGTAGTTCTCACTTTTAAAATTCAATTATTTCTTGACGATATTAAAAAAAAAATAAACATAATCCAAAATGTAGCAGTTGACACTTGAAATTAAATCAATTTTTGAGTTATTTTAAGGTGTACTTTAAATTTCGTGTGAGGAAATTTATGAAGCTTTTTAAAAGCTTGCTAGTAGCACCAGCGACATTAGGCTTACTTGCGCCTTTGTCTGCTACTGCAAACGAAGTTACAATTAATGACTTCAACCCTGCTGAAGAACTTGCTATTACTAATAGCCGTGTAGATGGTTTAGAAGCAAGACTTAATAATTTCGAAGCTGGCGGTTTCTCAGAAACAACAACTGCTTCTTTCAGTATTGACTCTGCTATCGGAGCAATCGATGGTGACTCAACTTCTGAAGCAACTACATTTGATTACCAGTTCAATATTGGTTTATCAACTAGCTTCACTGGAGAAGATTCTCTTGATATAGCTATTGACAGTGGTTCTTCTGCTGCTTCTACTGCTGATAACCCAATGGCATTTGATACAGGTGCTGGATTATCTGTTGATGGAGTTACTTACTCTTTCCCTGTTGGTGGAGTTTCAATGATTGTTGGTGTTGATACAGACCTCAGTGCTGCTTTCACAGGAGCTTGTACATACAGTGCATTCACTGATTACATGGGTGATTGTGGAACTGTTAACTCTATCGGTTCTGCTGGTAATGGCTTTACAGCTGCTGGTAGTTATGCCTTTGATTCAGGATTTTCACTAGCTGCAGGTCTATCAGGTACTGCTGATGGTAGTGCTGCTGCTAATGCAAACGGACTTTTAACAAAAGAAGGTACTGACTCTTACGGTGTTGAAGCTGCATATACTGCCGATTCATGGGGTGTATCAGTTGGTTATGTATATGACGATAACAACACATCTGCTGAGACAACAACTTGGGGAATCAACGGTAATTACAGCTTTGAAATAGCAGACGTAAGCGTTGGTTATGAAACTGAAGAAACATCTGGAACAGAGAAGACCGGATACTTCCTTGGTTTAACTTTCCCTGAAGTTGGTCCTGGTTCAGTAAGCATTGGTGCAGCAACATCTGCTAACTATGCTAGTAATGTAACAGAGTACATGATTTATGAAGCAGCTTACTCTTATCCAGTTAATGATGGCCTAACAATCACTCCAGGTGTATTTATTGAAGAAAAATCTGGTGATGATCTAACAGGAGTTATCGTTAAATCTTCATTCTCTTTCTAAGAGGATTTAAAAAACTTACACACAAGAAAAGACCTGCTTTATCGCAGGTCTTTTTTTTATGAAATTTTATGCGATAAAAATGTTTTTTAATCATATTAAATTTAAGTATAATGAGCAAAATTAAAAGAAATATATTGAAAAAAATTGATTTATTAAAAAAAATTGAAGAAGCCAAAATAAATCAAAAAGCTGGAAATGTTTTAGCGGCAAATAATACTTTTCAAGAATTATTAAAATCAAATGGAGAATCTTTTGATGTACTCTTTGCTTATGGATTATTTTGTAGGGATATAAAGAAGTTTAATTTAGCAAAAAGAGTATTTCTAAGTTTAATTAATAATTTTCCATCATCGATAAGTTCTTACATTTTATTAGCTGAAATATTAAGACTGGAGAACAAATTTAATGATGCAGAAAGGATCCTGCAAAAGGCCATACAGGTGGATCCTAATAACGGAGATTTACTTTATAATTTTTCTCTTTTGTACTTCGCATCGAGAAATTTCGATCATGCAATAACTTATATAAACAAAGCGATTAAATTATCGACAAATAATGATACTTATAAACTTTTAAAATCTGAGATTTATATCAATCAATACAATATAGATGAAGCATTAAAAATACTAGAAGTTTTAAAAAAGAAAAAAGTTCTACTGGATAATAATAATGAAATAAGAGTTGATATTTTAAGAGCTAATGCATACATAAAAAAAAGAAACTACGATGAAGCAGAAGTTATCCTTTTAGATTTAATTAAAAAATATAGAAGGTTTGAACTGGCATACTTAAACTTAAGTATGCTTTATCGGGATAAAAATCAACTAGATAAAAGTATAAATATATTAAAAAAGGGAATAAGTTTATCACCTAACTTCATGCCTTTTTATACGAATTTAGCATGTTTCTATAGAAATTCAGGTCAATTAAAACTTGCCATTGAGACAAACTTGTTTATCATTTCAAAAAATAAATTTGACTTTAACAGCTTTCATGAATTATCTGGGATTTATGATTTTAAGAATCATCAAGATGAATTAAATTTTTTATTAAATACAAAAATTGAGAATCTAAATCCTAGCTCAAAAATCTATGCAGCATTTGCGATCTCAAATTTATTGCATAAACAAAGAAAATTTAAAGAGAGTGCAAAATATCTTAAGGTCGGCAACGATGAAAGCCTTAAATACAGGAAATCTGACTTAAGTCTCAAGGTAAAACATATTGAATTTTATAAATCAATAAAATTTAAGAATTCAAAGAATAAATATTTAAAAAGTTCTTGTAATTACGTCTTTATTGTAGGCATGCCAAGATCCGGCAGTACTTTACTTGAAAATATATTGAGCTTAAATCCCAATGTTATCGATATGGGTGAGGTTTACTTTTTGGAGGAATCTGTTAAGGAAACTAAAAACATTGAAAATGTCTATGGAATATACCAAAAGAAAGTTAATAATCAATATGAAACCTCTACTATTTATACTGATAAAAATTTATTTAATTATATTTACTGTCCCATAATTGCTAATTTTTTCCCTCAAGCTAAGATAATCAATTGTATTAGAAACCCTCTTGATAATATTTTGTCTATATACAGGGCAAACTTCCTAAATCAGACATTTTCTTTCTCATTGCCCGATATCGCTAATTTATATATTCACTATTTTGAAACTATGCGGGAGTATAAAATTAAATATGGTGAAAATATTTATGATTATTATTATGAGGATTTAATTGATAGTCCCAATAAAGTTATACCAGAGATTATAAATTGGCTTGATTGGGATTGGAGGGAAGAATATCTTTCGCCACATTTAAATAAGAGAAATGTATTTACTGCAAGTAGCGCTCAAATAAGAAAAAAATTTTATTCTTCTTCCATAGGGATTTGGAAAGAATATGAAGAGCTTTTGCAACCCGCCATTGAAATTATCAAAACAAATAAAATTCTTAAAGCTAAAATCTAAAAATCTAAAGGGATTTATTTTTGCAATGGCCAGCTCGATAGTTGTCTACTAACGGTTGTTTTTATTATTTGAATGCACTAACCTTACATTACCTTAATTGTGTGAGGAAATTTATGAAGCTTTTCAAAAGCTTGCTAGTAGCACCAGCGACATTAGGCTTACTTGCGCCTTTGTCTGCTACTGCGAACGAAATTACTGTTAATGACTTCAACTCTGTTGAAGAAATTGCTATTACTAATAGCCGTGTAGATGGTTTAGAAGCAAGACTTAATAATTTCGAAGCTGGCGGTTTCTCAGAAACAACAACTGCTTCTTTCAGTATTGACTCTGCTATCGGAGCAATCGATGGTGACTCAACTTCTGAAGCAACTACATTTGATTACCAGTTCAATATTGGTTTATCAACTAGCTTCACTGGAGAAGATTCTCTTGATATAGCTATTGACAGTGGTTCTTCTGCTGCTTCTACTGCTGATAACCCAATGGCATTTGATACAGGTGCTGGATTATCTGTTGATGGAGTTACTTACTCTTTCCCTGTTGGTGGAGTTTCAATGATTGTTGGTGTTGATACAGACCTCAGTGCTGCTTTCACAGGAGCTTGTACATACAGTGCATTCACTGATTACATGGGTGATTGTGGAACTGTTAACTCTATCGGTTCTGCTGGTAATGGCTTTACAGCTGCTGGTAGTTATGCCTTTGATTCAGGATTTTCACTAGCTGCAGGTCTATCAGGTACTGCTGATGGTAGTGCTGCTGCTAATGCAAACGGACTTTTAACAAAAGAAGGTACTGACTCTTACGGTGTTGAAGCTGCATATACTGCCGATTCATGGGGTGTATCAGTTGGTTATGTATATGACGATAACAACACATCTGCTGAGACAACAACTTGGGGAATCAACGGTAATTACAGCTTTGAAATAGCAGACGTAAGCGTTGGTTATGAAACTGAAGAAACATCTGGAACAGAGAAGACCGGATACTTCCTTGGTTTAACTTTCCCTGAAGTTGGTCCTGGTTCAGTAAGCATTGGTGCAGCAACATCTGCTAACTATGCTAGTAATGTAACAGAGTACATGATTTATGAAGCAGCTTACTCTTATCCAGTTAATGATGGCCTAACAATCACTCCAGGTGTATTTATTGAAGAAAAATCTGGTGATGATCTAACAGGAGTTATCGTTAAATCTTCATTCTCTTTCTAAGAGGATTTAAAAAACTTACACACAAGAAAAGACCTGCTTTATCGCAGGTCTTTTTTTTATTCTATTTTTTTTTACTATTTAATACCTAGAGAAAGGGACCTTAGATATATTAAAACTTTTGAATTTTTGTATTGATTTAAATTTAAGTCTTAATATAATTTAGTTAAATATTAATTCTAAAAGAAGAAGTCCCTATTCCAGAAAAATATAATTCAATGGTTCCCATTTTTAAATGTTTATTATGCAGAAAGGATATAGAGAGGTCAAAAAAAACATTTTGGAATAAAAAAGGGCATTTACTATGCTCAACTTGTTTAGATAACATTGATAAAAATCGAAAAATATAGTGTAAATTAAGTATTTATTTGAAAATGATTACCAAAGTTTAGTAAACAAAAAAAAAAAGCAACTCTGTTAATTAAGAGCTGCTATTTAAGATGTAAACTAATTTTTTTTGGTAATTAGAATATTAATGTTTTATCAGAATAATAAAAAAAATTTGAAGGACTCTATATTTGAGTAATAAGAAATAATTTTTATATTTTTGATAAATAAATCCAAAGAGGTTTTATTACTGGAATAAAGTA
>CACGMX010000026.1 GCA_902574405.1 uncultured Prochlorococcus sp.
AGATTTGGCACGAAAATATGAAAATTTCTGCGAATGATCAATATTTAACAATACAAGAAGAAATTAATAGTTTTTTGGATCAATTTCATTTTTCAAAAAATTTTAAAATAAAAGAAATTCTAACTTTTGAAAATGCTTTAAAAAATAATTTTAAAGAATATAAAATTGAAACAAAAAAACTACTGTCTAGAGGAAAATGTAGAGGATTTATTTACATTTTTAGCAAAGATATTTCAAATCAGTCGATTACTGAAGAAAGTAACTTTAATTTCATTGTGAATTGTCTAGCTGTTGGATTAGAAAATCACTACTTACTCAAAACAAAGAAAAAGCACGAAAACGTAGATAGAGAAATTTCCACTGGTGCTGAAATACAATCTCAGTTACTCCCAGATTATTGTCCAATTATTCACGGTATAGATTTGGCTGCACATTGTAGACCTGCTCTACAGCTTGGAGGGGATTACTATGATTTTATGTGCTTAAAGACGAATATCTCCGAAAAAAGAAAAGAAAAATCAAGATGGGCCTTTGTAATAGGAGATGTCATGGGTAAAGGGATTCCAGCTGGTCTTTTAATGACTATGTTAAGAGGAATGCTTCGTGCAGAGGTTCTTACAGGTCTACCTCCAGATAGAATTTTGCATGATTTGAATCAACTAGCAATAAATGATTTAGATCAATCACATAGATTTGTTACATTATTTTATTCAGATTATGACCCTAGAACTAAAAAATTGAGATTCGCCAATGCAGCACATAATCCTCCTTTGCTTTGGAAAAGTTTAGATCAGAAAATTATAAAATTAGATGCAGAAGGATTAGTGCTTGGATTACAAAAAGATGCTGAATATCATTGTGGTGAAATTAAGCTTAATCAAAATGATTTACTTCTTTATTATACTGATGGAGTAATTGATACTTCTAATTCTTTAGGTCAAAGATTTGATGAGGAAAGATTAATTAAAACTCTCACAAAATTATGTAAGCAGTCTTATACATCCCAAGAAATTTTAAATAAAATATTTAAAAAGTTAGATGATTTTACAGGGCAAAATAGACATCTAGAAGATGATGCTTCGATGATTATTTTTCAATTGAAATAGATAATTTTTGTCACTTATATAAAAAAATGCTTTATTAGAGATACTTAAAGCTACTAATTAATATGGCAAAAGTTTGGAGTAAAAGGTTTGATAATGCACTTGACCCTTTTATTGAAAAGTTTAATGCCTCAATTGTTTTTGATAGAAAGCTTATTTTAGAAGATTTAGCTTGCTCGGTTGCTCATGCGAAGATGCTTGGCAAAACTCACGTTTTATCCTCTTCAGAAGCTTTGCAAATTATTAATGGTCTAGAGGCAATAAAAGTTGAGTATTTGGAGGGTAAATTCTCACCTGGTCCACCTTCTGAAGATATTCACTATTGTATAGAAGAAAAATTAATCAGTTTAATTGGTGAAACTGGAAAAAAATTACATACAGGTAGGAGTAGAAATGATCAAGTTGGTACAGATTTAAGATTATGGCTGAGAAAAGAGATTGACGATATTCAAATTTTAATAACAGATTTGCAAAAATCCTTCTTAAATCTTGCCAAAGCTAATATTTATACCTTAATTCCTGGATATACCCACATGCAAAGAGCTCAACCATTATCTTTAGCTCATCATTTATTGGCTTATATAGAAATGCTCCAAAGAGACCGTGAAAGGTTTAAAGAAGTACGCGCAAGAGTTAATATATCGCCTTTAGGAGCTGCAGCATTAGCTGGAACCAAAATAAAACTAGATAGGCACTTTACAGCAGCAGAATTGGGTTTTGAAAAGATTTATAAAAATAGTATTGATGCAGTAAGTGATAGAGATTTTTGTATTGAGTTTGTTTCTGCTTCTGCTTTGTTAATGTCTCATTTAAGTAAAATTTCAGAGGAAATAATTCTATGGGTAACTGATGAGTTTTCTTTTGCAAAATTAACAGATAAATGTGCCACCGGAAGTAGCTTAATGCCGCAGAAAAAAAATCCTGATGTTCCAGAATTGATAAGAGGTAAAACGGGAAGAGTTTATGGAAATCTTCAGGCATTGTTAACTATGGTCAAAGGTGTACCACTTTCATACAACAAGGATTTTCAAGAAGATAAAGAGCCAATATTTGATACTGCGGAAACTATATCTTCTTGTATCAAAGCAATGACTATCTTAATTAATGAGGGCATTGAATTTAACATTGAAAAATTATCTGAGTCTGTAGAAAATGACTTTTCTAATGCCACTGATTTAGCAGATTACTTAGTTGGTAAAGATGTTCCTTTTAGGACTGCTTATCAAGTTGTAGGTGAAATTGTTAAATATTGCTTAGATAGAAAAATGTTATTTAAAAATCTCAAAATTGATGAATTTAAAAAATTTCATCCTGATTTTGCTGAGGATGTTTTTGCGGATCTTAAACCTCTTAATGTCGTTAAATCAAGAAATAGCGAAGGTGGTACAGGTTTTGTTCAGGTAGAAAAAGAGGTAAATAATTGGCAAAAAAAATTGTTACATTGAATCTCAATTATTTTCCTACAACATGGGTATACTTTGAAGTAGAATAATGAAGTAATATATTTGGACTACTCATTGTAGTTTTTTAGGTAAATTTTTCTTTGTTGAATTTAAAGTGAGTATTTTTGTTGGCAACTTGCCGTTCCGCGCAGAGCGTGAAGATGTAATACAGTTGTTTGCACCTTTTGGTGAGGTTCTAAATTGTTCTCTTCCTTTGGAGAGAGATACTGGAAGGAAAAGAGGATTCGCATTCATTGAAATGGCAGATGAGACAATTGAGTCATCTGCTATTGATGGTCTGCAAGGCACGGAACTTATGGGAAGGCCATTAAGAATTAATAAGGCCGAGCCAAGAGGCTCAGGTGGATCTCGTAGAGGAGGAAGAGGTGGCTACGGCGGTAATAATAACGGTGGCTACGGCGGCGGTAGCTACGGTGGTAATTCCGAATCTAATAGTTCCTACACTAATAAATCTTCTGGAGCAGAAGGTTGGGAAGATAGAAGTTATGGAAATCCTTCTGAAAACTCTGAATATGAAAGTGGTAGGAGCAGGAGAAAAAGGGGAGTTTCTAATGAGGGCAATTCTTCATCAAATGCGGCAAATTAGAAACCCATTTCTTCAAGCGCTGCTGTTAATTTGAACAGATATTCAATATTTAATTCTTTTTTTATAGATTTAATTGAAATTTGATTCCTCCAAATTTTTGCTTTTGGTATACCTTCAACTAAATTTATAAGATGTTTACAAATATCCCAAGTTTTACCTCCATTACTTAAATGAGCTTCTATATATGGAATTAAGGAGAAAATAATTTCTGAAGCAGATTTAGGTTTTGTGTTGATGCCATAAATCTTTTGATCAATTTCAGACCATCTTAAGGGATGTTTATATACTGACCTTCCAATCATGACCCCATCAAAATCCTTTAAGGCTTTCAATGATTCATCGATATTTGTTAAACCTCCATTGATTTCTATTAATAATTCTGGATTTGATTTTTTCAATCTTTTTACTAAATCGTAATTCAGTGGGGGTATGGTCCTGTTTTGTTTTGGATTTAGACCTTTTAATATGGCTTTCCTTGCATGAACTGTAAATCTATCTGCACCAGCATTTGCGATAACTCTTACGAAATTATTCAAGTTAATAAAACTATCATCGTTGTCCACACCGATTCTGTGTTTGATCGTAACAGGTAAGTTGCAATTATTTTTTAAGGATTCTATACATTTTGCTACTTTTTCAGGGTCTTTCATAAGTGAAGCCCCAAAATTTCCAGAACAGACCCTTGGACTAGGACAACCAACATTAAAGTTTATTTCGTCATAACCCCAATCCTCCGCCATTCGAGCTGCCTCTTTAAGGATTTTAGGATCATCCCCGCCAAATTGAATCGATATCGGGTGTTCTTCGCTATTAAAATCTAGAAATTTTTCTTTTTTATTCGTATAAATTAGACTTTTGGCAACAATCATTTCCGTATACAGTAAAGATTCAGAACTTATTTTTCTCATTATCATTCTGAAGTGTTTATCAGTACAATCCATCATTGGTGCAATACTTAATTTATGAATATTTTTAATAGAATTTAGAGGATTTAATTTCATTACTTTTTTGTGATTTAAATATATGAATCAATTTCTATCAAGAAGGACTTTTATTCTAATTCCTACTATGTCAATCTTAAAAATAATCTTTAAACCTATGAAAGCTTTAGCATCTTCACTTGCTTCT
The DNA here is from genome assembly GCA_902574405.1 of uncultured Prochlorococcus sp. Lineage (GTDB taxonomy): Bacteria > Cyanobacteriota > Cyanobacteriia > PCC-6307 > Cyanobiaceae > Prochlorococcus_A. Next base: position 4,281 of record CACGMX010000026.1, read on the forward strand.
AAAGAAGAGTGGAATTTTTCAAAAGACGAATGGAAATCTAAGCTTAGTCCTGAATCTTATTATATTTTGAGGGAAGAAGGAACTGAAAGAGCTTTCAGCAGCCAATTAAATAATGAGAAAAGAAAAGGGATTTTTCACTGTGCAGGTTGCGATTTGCCGCTTTTTTCTTCAGATAAAAAGTTCGATAGTGGTACAGGATGGCCAAGCTTTTGGGATTCAATTCAAGGTTCAGTAGAAACGAAAGTTGATTTTAAGTTAATTGTCCCTAGAACCGAATATCATTGCTCTAGATGCGGAGGTCATCAAGGACATGTTTTCAATGACGGACCACTTCCTACTGGCAAAAGATACTGTAACAATGGATTAGCATTAAGGTTTGTTCCTGACTAAATATTTGTGCGGCCTTCCGCAACTTGTTTTGTGCATCAATTTATTGGAGAATAGTCTTATTAAATTTTAGAAAAATGATTGAAAATCAATCAGAAAATATTGATAATAAAGAAAATGATCTTTCTGATCAGGATTGTACTCTTGAAGATTCATCATCTGCGCAAGATTTAACTACTGAAAATAATGAATTGTCTTCTCAAAAAATAGAAGAAATAAATACCGAAGAATTAAAAAATTCTATTTCTAATAATGATGCAAGATTAGAGCAACTAGAAAAAGAGCATGAAACATTAAAAAATCAATATGTAAGGATTTCAGCAGATTTTGATAATTTTAGAAAACGGCAGTCTAGAGATCAGGACGATTTAAAAATCCAACTTGTATCAAAGACTTTAACTGCAATACTACCTATTGTTGATAATTTCGAGAGAGCAAGACAACAACTTAAACCAGAAAGTGAAGAGGCTCAAGCTCTTCATAGAAGTTATCAAGGATTATATAAACAATTAGTAGAAGTTTTAAAACAACAGGGAGTGTCGCCCATGAGGGTTGTTGGTCAGCAATTTGATCCAAACTTACATGAAGCGGTATTAAGAGAGCCTAGTGAGGAGTTGAAAGAAGATTTTATAATTGAAGAATTACAGCGAGGATATCATCTAGAAGGTAAGATTTTGAGACATGCTTTGGTAAAGGTTTCTATGGGACCTGGCATACAAAATTCACAACAGGAAGTAGAAAAGGATAAAGTTGAAGGGGATATTGATTCAGAGGTAAATACCTCTGAAGATCTATAATTCTAAATTCTTATTTAAGCATTATCTAATGGCTGATTTCTATCAAATACTTGGAGTTCCGAGAGATGCTGATGCGGATACCTTAAAAAAGGCTTATAGAAAATTAGCAAGACAATATCATCCTGATGTTAATAAAGAACCTGGTGCGGAAGATAAATTTAAAGAAATTGGTAAGGCTTACGAAGCATTAGCGGATCCTGAAACTAGAGCAAGATATGACCAATTTGGAGAGGCTGGTCTTGGGGGCGCAGCTGGAATGCCTGATATGGGAGACATGGGTGGCTTTGCTGATTTATTTGAAACTTTTTTTAATGGATTTGGTGGGCAAAATCCACAGGGAGGCAGAACACAAAGAAGAGGTCCTCAACAAGGAGATGATCTTAGGTATGACCTTAATGTTGACTTCAAAGATGCAATTTTTGGCCAACAAAGAGAAATTAAAATTCCTCATCTAGAGACATGTGAAGTCTGTAGGGGAACAGGTGCAAAACCAGGAACTGGACCCAAAACCTGTTCAACATGTGGTGGAAGTGGACAAGTTAGAAGAGCTACAAGAACACCTTTTGGTAATTTCACACAAGTAGCTGAATGTCCTTCATGTAATGGGACTGGTCAGATAATTGCAGATCCATGTGTAAGTTGCGGCGGTAATGGAGTGAAGCAAGTCAGAAAAAAATTAAGAATTAATATCCCCGCAGGAGTTGATACTGGCACTAAATTAAGAGTCTCTGGTGAGGGAAACGTTGGTTTAAAAGGCGGTCCCCCTGGAGATCTTTATGTTTTTATAAAGGTTAAGAATGATTCAAAACTGAAAAGAGAGGGTGTGACAATTTACTCAGAAATAGCTGTGAGTTATTTACAGGCTATTTTAGGTGATACTGTTAAAATTACTACAGTTGATGGGGATGTTAATTTAAAAATTCCAAGTGGTACGCAGCCAAATACAACTCTCTTACTTGAGAATAAAGGGGTACCTAGACTTGGTAATCCGGTCGCGAGAGGAAATCATGAAGTTTTAGTAAAAGTAAATTTACCAACTCGTATAACCGACGGAGAACGAGAGCTATTAGAGGGTTTAGCTTCTCAATATTCAGATAAAAATATTAATTCCAGTAGTGGACTTTTTAGTAAATTATTTGGTAAGGAATCTTAATGACTTCCTTAAAACATCTGGATCTTAAATCTGTCCCATGTCCTTTAAATGTTGTCAAAATTAAATTGGCTTTGGAGAAGTTATCTAAAAACGAACAACTTATTGTTGAACTAGATAAAGGTGAAGCAAAAGAAATGGTATTAAATAATTTAAAAGAGATGGGATGTTTGTTTAAACAAATCAAAGAAAATGAAAGATTTATAAAAATAAAAATATTGAATGAAAACTAACAGTAAATATTTAGGTTTAGTTACGAAAAAATTTAATGATTTTTTTTTAGTTGATTTAAAAAGTCAAGAAAATTCTAGAAATAGCGAGAAATTTTTATGTAAGGTTAAGAAGTCTATAAATTTCAAGGATCAATTAATTTATGTTGGAGATGAAGTAGCGATTGAAAAAATTGATTTTAAAAGTAAACGTGCAGTAATAACAAGTCTAAAAAAAAGAAAAAATCTTTTAGTTAGACCTTCAGTTGCAAATATTTCTAACATATACGTTACTTGTTCCGTTGAAGAACCAGAGTTAAATTTATCTCAAGTTAATAGGTTTTTGATATCAGCAGAATCAATGGGAGTTGAAGTCTCATTAGTTTTGACAAAGTGTGATTTAATTTCTAATAAAAGAAGATCATTTTTACTTGATAAATTTGAGAAATGGGGTTATCAAGTAATAACTTTAAATTTACAGAAATCTGATTGCTTTAATAATTTATTAGCTGAGTTAAAGCAAAAAGAATGTTCAATTTTTATGGGTCCATCCGGAGTTGGCAAAACTACTTTGCTAAATATGATAATTCCAGGTCTTCAAAATAGTACTGCTCCAGTATCCAATAAAATTAAGAGAGGGAAAAATACTACTCGAAATGTTGAGTTATTTTCTATTTCGAATCAAAGTTACATTGTGGATACTCCTGGTTTTAATATGCAACCTCTAGAGGTTGATATTAAGTTGTTACCAAATCTTTATTCAGAAATATATAAACAGGTAATCGAAGAAGGAATTAAGTGTAAATTTCGCAACTGCTTACATCTAAAGGATGAGGGATGTAATTTAAATAAATCCTTCGAAAGATATTCTTTTTATAAAGAAATGATTGAGTCTTCTAAGAGTCACTATTATCAAAACCAGGAAGATTAAGATTTAAACCACCAGTCAAATCATTCATCCTTTCTTTCATAGTTGTAGTTGATAATTCATGAGCTTTTTGAATAGCTTGTAGAATGTTTTGCTCTATTTGTTCTTTATTTGCATTTAAGATATTTTCTTGTACTTCTACCTTTAAAGGAAGTTGGTTTCCACTTATCCAAACTTTTATCATTTCATCATCACTTTTGCCTTCAATCTCCATATTTTCAAGTTCATCTTGTAATTTTTGAGCATCTTGCTGAATTTGTTTAGCTTTTTTAAAAGCTTCTGTAAGTTGTCCAAAGTTAGGAAGTCCAAAACCCGCCATTTTGTAAAAACGTTTCTTTAGTTAGGATAGTCAAAACCAATCATTCTTACTTCCGGTTGCAAATAAATACCTTTGTTTTGTAGTACTTTTTGTTGAATTACTGTTATTAATTCATAAATATCTTTTGAACTTGCTGAAGAAGTGTTAATTATAAAATTTGAATGCATTGTAGAAATTTCAGCACCGCCAATTTTAAATCCCTTTAAACCCATATCATCAATTAATTTTGCTGCATAATTATTTTCAGGATTTTTAAAAACACTACCAAAACTTGGTTGATGATATGGTTGTGTTTCTGTTTTTAATTTAAGGTTATTTTTGGTTGTTTGAATTAATTGTTCTAAATTTCCATTAGGTTCAAAATGTAATCTTGCACTAATAATTGTTAAATCATTTCTTTGAAAAGAGCTAAATCTATACTCAAAATTGATATCTTTTTTTTTAATTTCAAGTTTTTCATGAGTTTTATTATTTATAACTTTTACAGAAATAAGATTTTTTGCTAGCGATAAATTGCCTGTGCCAGCATTCATATAAATTGCTCCTCCTAATGTACCTGGAATTCCGACAGCCCATTCTCCTCCTTGTAATCCATTTTTAGCAAGAGAATTAGATAATGTTGGGAGCATTACACCTGCTTCCGCTTCAACAATTCCTGTATATGGCTCTATCTTTAGTGATTTCAATTTTTTGGTACAAACAACTAAGCCTTTTATGAAAATATTATTGATTAAAAGATTTGAACCTGCGCCAATTATTTGATATCTGTGTTTGTTTGAATTAGCCCATTTTATTAGATATGAAAATTCTTTAATGCTCCTTGGCTCAGCAAAATATTCAGCTACTCCTCCCACTTTTATAGTTGTATAGCTACTTAAATTACAGTTTTCAGAAAAATTTTTTTTATTCATTAATTAGTCATCTATTTTATTTGTTTTTTTATTTAAAATTGACCAGAAATTATGACAATCCCCAGCACCCATATTCAAAATTAAATCCCCTTTTTGAGTTAATTCGAAAAAATTCTTTGTAACTTCATAATAATTATTTATGTAACTAACATTCTTATTTTTTTTGTAAATCAGATCAGTGATAATTTTCGAAGTAATTTGATCTTTGTTCCTTTCTCCTGCTCCATAAATACTAGTTATATAAATAACATCTGCTTTTGATAATTCTTCAGCGAATTCTTTAGTAAATTGCTTTACACGAGAGTATCTATGAGGTTGAAATATAGCTATTAATCGCCTTTTTTGACATTCATTATTATTTTTTTGCTGAATCAATAATCTTCCTAATTTAAGCGTCTCTTTTATTTCGTTTGGATGATGTGCATAATCATCATATAAACTTCTTTCATCTATTTTGCCTCTGAATTCAAATCTTTTTTTTGGGAGTTTCAGATATTTTATATTTTTTTTAATTTTTATAAAATCTACTCCTATCATTCTTGAAGCTGCTATTGCTGCGGTGATATTAGATAGATTGTGTAATCCTGGAATTGGAATATTTAAACTACTAATTAAATTTCCATTTTCATAATATTCTCCAATTGTATACTTTAAATTAATTTCAGTAGGAATTATTGCATAAGCTACGTTTTTAGCTGTAGTGTTTGACCAATTAAAATTAGAATAAAAATTATTTCTTGAGGTTTCACAATCAAAATTAAGTAGTAATTTTTTAGAGTTTTTAGCGAAACTTTTAAATGAAGATATGACTTCACTTAAATCAGAAAAGTGATCGCAGTGATCATAATCAATGTTATTGATTATTCCGATATCAGATTTATATTTGTTAATTGTCCCATCAGATTCATCAACTTCAGCTACTAAGTATTTTGTATTTTCTATATGACAATTAGAGTTGTAAATAGGAATTATTCCTCCAGTTATTGAAGAAGAATTACCTGTACACAACTCAAGTATTGTAGATAGAAATGTACTGGTTGATGTTTTTCCGTGACTTCCGGCTACCGCCAATGCAGTATAACTATGCATTAGCATTGCAAGTATCTCTGAACGATGTTGTATTGATAAATTTTTTTCTCTGCAGTACGAAAATTCTTCATTTTCTGGCTTGATCGCGGAGCTTACAACAAAATTAATCAATTTGTTGGTAAATTTTGAAATAACAAATTCAATATTTTGTCGAATTTGAGAAGTAAAGATTACTGCTCCTAATTTCTCCAATTTTTTAGTTTCATCGTTTTTAACTAAATCAGATCCTGAAACTGAACAACCTTTTTTAAGTAAACCTATTGCTAATGCTGACATCCCAATACCTCCAATCCCAATAAAATGAAAATGACTTTTCAACAGTAATTTTTTATCCAATGTTTATCTTTTACTTAAATCAAAATAACTTCTATGTAAAATTTTGCTATTTTTTCTTAAAAAAAAAATTGTTTTTTTTCTTGAATTAATACAAAACTAGACTTATTTGCTTAATAAATCAAAAAAACCTTACGTTATTGCACAAAATTCAGTATGATCAGCAACTTAGGTTAATCATTTAGAAATTATTAATTATGACTTTGCGTGTTGCAATTAACGGCTTTGGCAGAATTGGTCGAAACTTTATGCGTTGTTGGCTGAGTAGAGGGGCTTACACAAATATTGAAGTAGTTGGAATTAATGTTACCTCAGATCCTAAGACTAATGCCCATCTATTAAAGTATGACTCAGTCCTAGGTCAACTTGATGGTGTTGATATTAAATATACCGATGATACTTTTGTAATTAATAACAAGACAATTAAATGTTTCTCTGATAGAAACCCAATGAATCTCCCTTGGAAAGACTGGGGTGTAGATTTGGTTATTGAATCTACTGGAGTATTTAATACAGACGTAGGTGCAAGTAAGCACTTAGAGGTAGGAGCAAAAAAAGTCATCTTAACTGCTCCTGGTAAAGGTGATGGCGTTGGTACTTATGTAGTTGGAGTCAATGCTGATAAATATAAACATAAAGACTATGACATTTTGAGTAATGCTAGTTGTACAACGAATTGTTTAGCTCCAGTAGTTAAAGTTTTAGACCAAACTTTTGGGATTAACAAAGGTTTGATGACTACAATTCATAGTTATACAGGCGATCAAAGAATTTTAGATAATAGTCATAGAGATCTAAGGAGGGCTAGAGCCGCTGCTACAAACATCGTTCCTACTTCTACAGGAGCTGCAAAAGCAGTAGCTTTGGTATACCCAGAAATGAAAGGTAAATTAACAGGAATTGCAATGAGAGTTCCAACTCCTAACGTTTCAGCAGTAGATTTTGTTTTTGAATCTTCTAAATCTGTCACAGCTGAGGAAGTCAATCATGCTCTAAAGGAAGCATCTCTAAGCTCAATGAAAGGCATTATTAAGTATGGAGATGAACCATTAGTTTCAAGCGATTACGCAGGTACCAATGAATCATCAATTGTAGATAGTGACCTTACTATGTGTATCGGAGATAACCTCGTAAAAGTGCTTGCGTGGTATGACAATGAGTGGGGTTATAGCCAGAGAGTTGTAGATTTAGCAGAGATTGTTGCAAAAAATTGGGAATAATTAAAAGTGTTTGAAAGGTGTGTTATTTAAAAATTTGTTTTTTTTACTATCTTTAAATTCTATTGATGGTTCACCATCAGCAAAAATACCAATCTCGTTAATATCTTTATCAAGTTTGGATAAGTTCTTAGCCCATTTTTTTGGCAAGGAGAAAACTAATTCATAATCTTCACCTCCAAAAAAATAATATTCGTCCCATTTATCTCCTCTCGGCCAATCCTTATCTTTGGGTATTTTTTCATAATTGATAATTGCTTTGCATTTGCTAGCACTTGCTAAATCTTGTAAAGCTTGAAATAAACCATCACTGCTATCAGTACATCCTATTCTCTTGATTTTTTTATTGGAGCGAGTTTTTATAAGATTTTTTAGGAAATTTGGGTAAACTTTAGGGCGACAAAAATGTTCAATGGATTTACTGATTAATCTTTTATTAAGAGAAATATCATTATCTAAATTAATTTTATTTTTAATTAAAAACCCGAGTTTGCTAAGACCATGGATTCCTGTAGTTAAGATGACATCTCCTGGTTTACACGCGCTTCTTCGTAATTCAAGTTCACCTTGAATCCCAAAGGCAGTAATTGATATGGCTTTTTGATTCCCTTTTGTGCAATCTCCCCCAAGAATTATGCCGCCATATTCTTTTAAAGCTTTATTTATTCCTTTATATAACTCTTCAACCCAAATCCACTCAGTTTTAGTAGGTAGAACTAGGCTTATTGTAATACCTATAGTTTTCTTGCTCCCACTGGATAATAAGTCAGAGATGTTGCTAACAACTGCTTTCCATCCAAGATCAACAGGACAAATAGTAATGTCATTGAAATGAACATTTTCTACCAAAGAATCAGTATTAATAAGTAAATTTTCATTTTTAGTTTTGATTAAAGCGCAATCATCTGAATTTTGGTTTTTAGGCATAAATTTCCCTAGCCTATTTATTAATTCTTTTTCCCCGATATCTTCTAATATTTCTTTATGCATTTAATTTGAGGTTTTCAATCCCTTCTAAAACATCAATTGAAATAATTGTGTCATCTTTAGTAAGCTCTTCTAATACATCAAATCCATCGACAACGTAACCAAAGGCAGCATTCCTCCCGTCAATTAAATTACGACCTGCTGGATTTAATTCTGCTTCATATAAAAAGAAGAAAAATTGCGATGAGCCATCATCAACAGCTGTATTTGAATGCGACCATCCTAGAGTTCCAAGTGTTGCAAAAGGTAATGTTGGCGTCTCTGTGTAAAGACCTAAATCTTCAAAAGTTTCATTATAAAAAGTATCCTGTTCATCAGGAATTCTAATTTCCAAAGGAACGTGACGTTCTTCGTTTGTTTCAGGATCTACATAACCAATATCCTCACCAATTGGATCACCTGTTTGCAGTACAAAAAATTCTTCTGCTCTGTTGATAGGTAGATCTTTGTAGAAGTTTTTTGAAGATAAATCTATAAAGGCGCCTGCTGTAAGTGGTGCATTAAATCCATCGATAATAGCTTTCATGTCTCCTTTGGAGGTTTTAATATTTACTTTTGCTCGGCCCATTAATCGTGGTAAATTATCAAATTCTCGGGGAATAGAGTATGGGAATTCATTTGGTAGAAAATATTCTTCTAATCCACCTATTTTATTTAAAGCATCTCTTCGTGTCGCCACAAATGAGTACTTATCCTTTGATTTAGAGTAATCTTGAAGACTATCAAAATTTTCTTTGAGTTCTAAAAAAGTATTTTCAGCAATTTTCTTTTTGTCTTTTGGTAGTTCTTGAATAATTTTATTTTGGTTTTTTTTCAGTAAAGATTGACATTTTGTAACAGTTTTTGTAAGCGCGGGCCATCTTCCTCCTCTTACAAGGTCACTAGTTTCTTCTAATTTGTGTTGAATTTCTTGTAACTCAACTTGCTTGATAGGGAGTGCATTTCTGAGGATTGCGTTAGGGTCTTTTACTGCATTTCCAGTAGGTAAATCAGCTAGTGTTTGAATCGGTGTAAAAATAAAAAACTGTAAAATTACAAGCGATAAAATAAAAAAAAGTTTGTTCTGATTTGATAAGAATTTTTGCATAACACTCTTGCAGGTTTATGATCCTTGGGGATGTAATACAGGAATGATTTCCAGTAACGATTTTCGCACAGGTACTACCATCGAATTGGATGGACAAGTTTGGCGTGTTGTAGAATTTCTACATGTCAAGCCTGGTAAGGGTTCTGCTTTCGTGCGAACAAAATTAAAATCAGTTCAAAGCGGCAACGTGGTTGAAAAAACTTTTCGAGCCGGAGAATCAGTACAGCAGGCTATCCTTGAGAAGTCTAACCTCCAACATACATATGTGGAGTCTGGTGATTATGTTTTTATGGATATGACCAGTTTCGAAGAGACAAGACTTTCCTCTGAACAAATTGGAAAAGGAGCAAAGTATTTGAAAGAGGGAATGGAGGTCAGTGTCATTTTCTATAATGGTAAAGTCTTAGAAGTTGAACTTCCAATATCTATTACTTTGAAAGTTTCTGAGACTGACCCTGGTGTTAAAGGCGACACTGCTAGCGGGGGCACGAA
>CACGMX010000027.1 GCA_902574405.1 uncultured Prochlorococcus sp.
AAGATGGTTCAGGAGGGATTAAAAAATATTGCTTCTGGAGCTAACCCTATGGAGTTAAAAAAAGGTATGGAGGCAGGCCTAGCTTTTGTCTTAGAAAAATTAAGTTCTAGAAGTATTTCATTAAGTGGTTCTGATATCCAAAAAGTTGCAACAGTTAGTGCTGGAGGTGATGAAGAAATTGGATCTATAATTTCGAAAGCAATGGATATTGTTACTTCAGATGGTGTAATAACTGTCGAAGAATCTCAATCACTAGAAACAGAATTAGATATAACTGAAGGTATGTCTTTTGATAGAGGTTATAGTTCTCCATATTTCGTAACAGACCAAGAAAGACAAGTTTGTGAACTTGAAAATCCTAAAATATTAATAACTGATCAAAAAGTCTCAACTTTAGTTGATCTAGTTCCAATACTTGAAGAAATTCAGAAGTCAGGCTCACCTTTTCTAATTCTTGCTGAAGATATCGAAGGAGAGGCTTTAACCACTCTGGTTTTAAATAAGAATAGTGGAGTTTTAAATGTTGCTTCCGTAAGAGCTCCGTTATTTGGTGAGAGAAGAAAAGCTGCCCTCGAAGATATTGCAATTCTTACAGGGGCTAAGTTAATTAGCGAAGATAAATCGATGACACTTGATAAAGTATCGATTAATGATTTAGGAAAAGCAAAAAAAATAACTATCACAAAGGATAAAACTACAATTGTTGCCTTCGAAGACACTAAAGATTTAGTTAAAGCCAGAGTGGAGCAATTAAAGAGAGAAGTTAATATAACTGAATCTGAGTATGATCAAGATAAAATCAATGAAAGGATAGCCAAACTATCCGGAGGAGTAGCTCTTATCAAAGTAGGAGCTGCTACAGAAACAGAGATGAAGCATAAAAAGTTGAGAATCGAAGATTCCCTTAATGCTACGAAAGCTGCTATTGAAGAGGGTGTTGTTTCTGGAGGGGGACAAACTTTAATTGAAATATCAGATGACCTTTTAAATTTAAGTGAAACATCTTCAGATGATTTAAGAACAGGGATAAATATAGTCAAAGAAGCCCTTTTGGAACCCACCAAACAAATAGCAAAAAATGCTGGTTTTAATGGAGATGTAGTTGTCGCTGAAATTAAAAGAATGAAGAAAGGTTTTAATGCCAATTCAGGAAAATATGAGGATTTAAAAGATTCAGGAATATTAGATCCAACCAAAGTAATAAGATTAGCTCTTCAAGATTCAGTATCTATTGCTGCTATGCTGCTCACAACAGAAGTTGCGATGGCAGACATTCCAGAGCCTGAAGCCGCAGCCCCTGGAGGACCAGGGGGAGATCCAATGGGAGGAATGAGTGGCATGGGAATGCCAGGGATGGGCGGCATGGGAATGCCAGGAATGGGCGGCATGGGAATGCCAGGAATGGGCGGCATGGGAATGCCGGGAATGATGTAAAAGCTAACTAGCTTTTTTATCGTTTTTAATCCACTTTCTTAAATTTTTAATATAAGGTAGGGGTAATTTTGGGGTTTCAGTAAATTGATTTATTTTATTTGAATTTTGATTTTTGCTAGATATTTCATTGCTGCTATCAGTTTCCAAGCCATTTGATTCCCACTTTGTTTCTTCAATATTTTCAAAAGTTTTTGATAATTCAAGCTTAATTTGTTCTTGATTTTCTTCATGCACTTCATCAATTAAAGAGATCTGTTCTTGATTTTCTTTTTGTAGTGAACTATGGATTAATAAATCATTTAATGAATCAATCCCAAATCTATGAACCCACTTAAGAACAACATTTTCTTTAAGCAAAAAATTATTTTCTAAAGAGGCTTGTATAAAAACTTCTATTAATTGATTTTTTAAAAGCATAAAATTTCTAATTTAACTTTCTATTTAACAGAGGTCTTATAATAATCAAGGAAAAAACTGTTAAAGAAAATAAAATTGAGATACAACTCTTACAAGTTAAATCACCATATGGGGCATGTAAAGCCACTAATTCTAAATCCATAGTTTGTGTATAGGCAGTCCTAATAGGTTCAATAGCAAAAGTTAATGGATTTAATGAAGCTAACCAGCCAAGCCAATTTGGCATAAAAGAGATTGGAGCTAAAGCAGTACTCGCAAATAGAAGAGGTAAATTTATTACGAATATAAGAGCGATTAATTCAATATGCCCGGGCAAAACAAACGCTAAACATAAACTTATTGATGTCACAAAAAGAACTAATAAAATTAGTGTTGTAAATACAATTCCTAAACCATATAAGTTGGGCCATCCATAACCCAAAATGTATGAAACAATCATTATTACGACACTCTGAACAAAGCTCAAGATGGTTATGTAAAAAAAAGAAGATAAAACTATGGATAATCTACTGGTTAAAGGAGCCACAAGTAATCTATTAAGAAATCCAAACTCTCTATCAAACATTAAAGGAAGACCAGAGTTTAGGGCTCCGCTAAAAGCAGTAAAAACAATAAGTCCTGCTCCTAAAAAATTCCCATAAGAATCAACACCTGGTAAAAAACCTTCAGGAGCTTTAGAGAATAATGCCCCAAATAAAAAAAGCCAAATTATTGGTTGTAATATTCCTGCTAAAAGAGTTGATGGTCTTCTTTTTAGTTGAATAAATAATCTCTTTGTTAAGGCAAATGTTTCTTGATATAAAAAAAATAAATTATACTGTTTTAATTCCATAATTAGCAGTTATTAGTATTCATTATAGGTAGTTAACCAAAAGTTTTTTTATCGCATGGATTTCTTTGATTCTTTTTTTAGGTCTCTTTTCCCTGCCATAGAAATTTCAGCATCCAATAATGTTTTCCCAGTTGCCTGAAGATATACATCATCCAAGCTTGGCTGACTTTGGGTAAGAGAAAAAATTTCAAACTTTGAGAAAGCCAATTCCACTTTTAGCTTCGTAAGTAAATCTTTTTGCTTATCTGCTACGAAATTTATCGAGAAACCTTGAGCTTCATTTATGATAATCTGACTAATTCCATCTATCGAAGATAAAATTTTAGATATATTATTTGCTTCTTCCTGATTACTAAATTCTCTTACTTTCAAAGTTACTCTATCTCCTCCTAATTTATTTTTGAGCTCTGCAGGAGTCCCTTTTGCTATAACTCTTCCATCATCAATTATCACTAATCTGTCTGCCAATTTATCTATTTCATCAAGATAGTGACTACTTAAAATAATGGTCATTCCATTATTTCTCAAATCTTTCAAAAGTTGCCATATAATATTTCTACTTTCAATATCTAAACCAACAGTTGGTTCATCCAAAATTAATACTTGGGGCAAATGTAAAAGTCCAGCTGCTAGATCTATTCTTCTTTTCATTCCCCCTGAATAAGTTCCGCACTTACGATCAATCCAATCATTCATTTCTAATTGATCTATTAATTTATTTATCCTTTCAAGTTTTTTATTTTTATTGATGTGATATAAATCTGATTGAAAATCCAAAAGCTCTCGTCCAGTTAATATTTTATCAAGTGCAATGTCTTGGGCAACATAACCAATTAATTCTCTAATCTTCCTTGAATTTTTTATCAGATTAAAATTATTTATAAAAACTTCTCCACTATCAGGCTCTATTAAAGTAGCAAGTATTTTTATTAGTGTTGATTTGCCAGCACCGTTTGGACCTAGTATTCCGAATAATGTGCCAGCTTCAATTTCCATCGATAAATTTTTTAATGCCTTGATATCTGAATAAGATTTTGAGAGTTCTTTGACTTTTATATAATTCATCAAACTTACTATTTACTTAAAAAACATTTTACATCTAATTTAATTACTTAAGAGGGAGACTATAGAGAAAAATATTTGCATTGATTGCTGCTCAAATTCTACGGATAAATGGGTTCTAGAAATTAATAACAAAAGACAAATACCAAACATATAGAGAATAGACCACCTAAAAAGAGACTTTGCTTTTGAAAGATCATCAGGAGATTTCTTTAATTGATTTATTAATTGCAAAAGTCTTCCATTAAATGGCAATAACATAATTCCGTATAAGAGCCCCCCTTCAGGTAAAGCAAAGACTCCCATAATACTCATTAAAACTGTTGCCCATCCGTAACGAGAAATTGCTTTAGCAGTAAAAACAGATCCTTTAACAGAAGGGAGCATGGGAATACCAACAGATGAGTAATCATCCTTCAACAAAATTGCAAGTGCCCAAAAATGAGCTGGAGTCCATAACATTACTAAACCAAACAACCACCAACCACTAAGGCCTACATGCCCTGTGGCAGCAGATGCTCCGACTAACGGTGGTATCGCACCAGCAACTCCTCCGAAAACAATATTTTTTGTTGTACGAGGTTTCAAAATAACTGTATATAAAATTACGTAGCTAAATAAACCAAGAAGAGTTAATCCCGCAGCCAAATAATTTACACCACTTACTAAAAGCATCGAAGCTGCCAAAGTACATGATACAGCAGCTAAAAATACAGTCTCAGATGACAACTTTCCTGATGGCAGTGCTCTTTTGCTAGTTCTTGTCATCCTCTTGTCTAATTCCATCTCCCACAAGCAATTAAGAGCTCCTGCTGCTGCTGCTGCCAAAGCTCCACCTCCCAAAGTACAGATAAGTTTCGGTGAAGACAAAGGCCATTCCTCTGTTAAAGCCATTCCTCCCAAAGTTGTTGCTAGTAAAAGTGGGATTAATCTAGGTTTTGCCACTTCAAGCCAAGGTGGCAAAGTTAATCTTTTTCTTGAAGGTACAACTTCATCCCTAATTGAAGATTTATAGTTCAAGTTTTCTAAGTTACTACTGTTCATTAATTGATACCAGCCATTTGAGAATTTAGGGAGTGGTTTAGACCTTTTTTGGTAAAAGGATTTCTAAAAATTAATGTTGTTAATATCGCAATAAATAAAGAAGCGTTGAGTTGATGACCGATAATAAAAATAGGTTGATTCAAATTTGTTTTAAGACTTAAAACACCCAAAACAATTTGGGAAAACAATAAAAAAATAAGTGCTGAGAGGTATTTCCAATTTTCAGTAAGGAAACTTCTCTTATAAATTGCTGTAGCAATAATCAATAGAATTGAAAAAGTAATTGGAAAAGCAAATAATTTATGAGTATTTAGAATTAGGCATTGTTTATTGAAAGATAAACAAATATGTGCTGACCAGGTTGATGAAAGCCTTACTCCAATAAAAGATTGAATCAAAGTAAGTAAAAGAGGAACAAACAATAACAATCTCCACCAAATTAATGGCTCTTCTATTTCATCATTTTCCAAATTTTGATTGATTGAAATTGTTGTAATGAGGAGTAGAAAAGCTATTAAAAGATGGCCCGTAACAGTATATGAATCAAGCAGGTTTATTACTGTTAAAGCTCCAAAAGATCCTTGGACAATAACAAGAAAAAGTAGTAACGAATAAGTTTTAGGTAACCAATTTGGAATTTTATTTTTCCAAATAATTGAAAGGGTAAATTGAAAAAGAATTAATATCCCAACCAGAAAAGCATCTAGACGATGAAACCACTCTAGAAAAACTCTTAGGTTCATATGATTAAAAGGCAAAAAAGACCCGTAACATAATGGCCAATCTGGACAGGCAAGTCCCGCTTCCATGACTCTAGTAGCACCTCCAATTACAATTAATGCTATAAGTGCAAGTACACTATGACTTCCCAACCTTTTAAAAATTGTCAGATATTTTGATTTATATAATTGGTTATTAATCAAATGGATAAATCCTATTATTTTGCATAATAAATTAGATTCAAAAACCAAACATTAATTAAAAATTAATATGTTAAATTTAAAAAATAATTTACTAATTTAATCTTTTTTCCCTGACAATTAACTCTAAAAAGTTATTAATAATACGCCTTTTATTTCATAAATCTTAAGAAGTTGTGAATTTAAACGATTTTCTTTTAACAAAGGATGCAGGATTAAAAAAATTGAATATCTTGAGGATATAAATACAAATTTTTAGAAATCAATTGTTAAATAAAAACATTTATTTAATATTAATTATTTCGCTCGTTTTTGCTATATCTTTTTGGATTGGTTTTAATGTAAATTTGCTCCCAGCAGAAGCAAGTATTAATGCACCAATTTACGATGAACTTTTTAAAATTCTTTTCATCATTGGATTAATTATTTTTATAGGAATGACAATAGCAGTTATTTATAGCTTATTTAAATTCAGGAAAAGAAATGATCAGATAGGCGATGGTATAGCTTTAGAGGGGAATTTAAGTTTAGAGATTGTATGGACAATTATTCCTTCAATAATTGTTTTATTAATAGGTTTATATAGCTACAACATCTACGATCGAATGGGAGGAATGAAAGAACTAAATCATAACCATGAAATGATGAGTTCTAACACTGAAAAAATATGGGCTGGAATAAGTCAAACTTCTGGTAATGAAATAGCAAAAAATAATTTATCAATTGAAGTTTCAGCTATGCAATTTGCATTTCTATTCAATTATCCCAAGGGCAATTTCATATCAGGAGAACTACACGTTCCTGTTGATCAAAAAGTATCAATGAAAATGGAATCCAAAGATGTCATTCATGCTTTTTGGGTACCAGAGTTCAGAATTAAACAGGATATTATTCCTGGGCAGCCGACTATTCTAAATTTCACTCCTACAAAAGTAGGAAAATATCCGATAATCTGCGCAGAATTATGTGGCCCATATCATGGAGGAATGAGAGCCTCGATAATTGTTGAAGAAGAATCTGATTACAACGACTGGTTTAACAAAAATAAAAAACCAGAGGTAAATTTATGACGATATCAATTGACCCACAAAAAACTAATAATGAAAGTCTTCAACCTAAAGGCTGGCTTAGATACTTTAGTTTTAGCCTCGATCATAAAGTAATTGGGATACAATACTTGGTTTGTGGTTTTCTCTTTTATTTAATTGGAGGAACCTTAGCGAGCGCTATAAGAATTGAACTAGCCAGTCCAATGTCTGATTTTATGCCTAGAGATGTTTATAACCAAGTTTTAACTTTACACGGAACAATAATGATATTCCTTTGGATAGTGCCTGTAGTTAACGGTGCTTTTGGAAATTATTTGATTCCATTTTATGTGGGTGCTAGAGATATGGCATTCCCAAGATTAAATGCCGTAGCTTTTTGGTTAATTCCCCCTTCAGGTTTGATGCTAGTAGTAAGCTATTTTATCGAGGGGGCTGCTCAGGCTGGATGGACTGCTTATCCACCTTTGAGCATAACTACTCCTCAATCGGGACAAATTATTTGGATTCTGAGTGTTCTATTACTTGGAGGCAGTTCTATATTTGGTGGCATAAACTTTATTGCGACCATTATCAAATTAAGAAGGCCGGGATTAAAACTTATGCAATTGCCAATGTATTGCTGGGCAATGCTTGGGACGAGTCTATTAGTTGTTTTGTCAACTCCTGTTTTAGCAGGTACTTTGATTCTTCTTAGCTTCGATATCATCGCTAATACAGGTTTTTTCAATCCTGTTTTAGGTGGCAATGTCGTAGTTTATCAGCATTTATTTTGGTTTTATTCTCATCCAGCTGTATACATTATGGTTCTTCCTGCCTTTGGTTTAGTTAGTGAAATACTTCCTATACATGCTCGAAAACCACTTTTTGGATATACAACAATGGTTTTTTCAATAATGGGGATAGTAGTTTTAGGTTTGGTTGTTTGGGCGCATCACATGTTTACGAGTGGAACGCCCCCTTGGATGAGATTGTTCTTTACTATTGCCACGGCATTTATTGCTGTTCCAACAGGTATAAAATTTTTCAATTGGGTTGCAACATTATGGGGAGGTAAAATTTCCATCAATAGTGCAATGTTATTCTCTTGCGGATTTATTATAAATTTTGTTTTTGGAGGTATTACAGGAGTTGCTTTGGCACAGGTACCTTTCGATATTCACGTACATGATACCTATTTCGTTGTAGCCCATTTTCATTACATAGTTTATGGAGGGACTGTTTTTATTATTTTCTCTTCAATTTATCATTGGTTCCCCAAAGTAACTGGAAAGATGCTCAATGAAAAATTAGGAATTTTACACTTTATCATAACCTTTATTGGATTTAACTTGTGTTTTGCTCCTCAACATTGGCTTGGTTTAAATGGAATGCCGAGAAGAGTTGCAGAATATGATCCTCAATTCCAGTTCGTTAATCAAATTAGTAGCCTTGGGGCTCTTTTGATGGCTATAAGTACAATTCCTTTTTTAATTAATGTATTTATTAGTGCGAGAAATGGAAAAGATGCTGGAGACAACCCTTGGAATGCTCTTACACCTGAATGGTTAACATCTTCTCCACCTCCTGTTGAAAATTGGGAAGGAGAAGCTCCATTAGTTGAAGAACCTTATGGTTATGGCAAAGAAATTTCTGAACAAAAATAAAAACACATGACAACACTAGATAGCTCAAAAGAAATTCAAAAAAACAATTCTGAAGTTAATGAAACACATGAAGACTTCAGAATGTTTGGCCTCATAACTTTCCTAATTGCGGACGGAATGACTTTTGCTGGATTCTTTGCCGCTTATTTAACTTATAAAGCAGTAAATCCATTACCTGATGGTGCTATTTATGAATTAGAACTACCAATACCTACACTAAATACAATTTTATTACTTGTTAGTAGTGCAACTTTCCATAAAGCAGGTAAAGCACTTTTAAAAGATAAAAACTCTGAATCACAAAAATGGTTATTTTTTACTGCTTTTCTCGGAATTATATTTTTAATATGTCAATTATTTGAATATTTTCACTTACCTTTTGGATTAACTGATAATTTATTTGCAAGTACTTTTTATGCTCTGACTGGTTTTCACGGATTACATGTCACTTTAGGTACTTTAATGATTTTAATTATTTCTTGGCAATCGAGAATCAAGGGGGGAAGATTAACTAGTCAAAATATTTTCCCTTTGGAAGCTGTTGAATTGTACTGGCATTTTGTAGATGGAATATGGGTTATTTTATTTATTATTTTGTATCTTTTATAAAAAAATATATTTAAAAATTTAAATATATTTTTTATTAATTTATATTGCCACAGTTCTCCTTTTTAGTAAGAATATATAATTAGAAATTTGTCAGGTAATGCTAGAAGGAAAAGAACTTCTTGAAAAAGCAAAGTTATTAAGTAAAAAATCTGAAGCTAAGGGTTACAAAATAGGAAATGGTCGACAGGGGAAAAATGGTAATAGAGCTTCAAGAGGAAGACAGACTGAATTCAAAACTAAAGTTCATGGCAATGGGAACCTATTAATTGGTCATGCCTACACCAAAAAATTAGGTCTAGAACCTGGTAAGGAATTTAAAATCGATCTTAAAAAAGAATCAAAAACAATTTATCTTATTCCATTAAATTAAAAAATATATTTTACCAACCGTTTTCTTTAAGCCACTGAGAAGAAATATTATTTGAAGATGAATCTTGATTACTATTTTTATTAAATAAGAGTAATTTCTCTACATATTTAATTAGTGCATCTGCCTCAAGGTTTACGCTGTCACCGATATTTAATTTATTCAGATTTGTGTTATGCCAAGTATGAGGAATTATCGCAATAGTAAATATTTCTCCTTCCTGCTCATATTTTGCAATTGTAAGACTTATACCATTTACACAAATACTCCCTTTATTAACTACATATTTAGAAAAATTATTATTTTCCCACTTTATTGATAAGAGCCAAGATTTCTCTAATTTTTCTATATTCTCAACTATTCCAAGGCCATCTACATGTCCGCTGACTATATGCCCTCCTAGACGGTCAGACACCCTAAGAGCGGGCTCCAAATTAACAATCTGGTTCATGTTCGACTTTACTCCTAAAGTTGTTTTTTTTAATGTCTCTTCACTAACATCAACAGTAAATTTATTTTGAAAAATCTCTTTAACTGTCAAACAAATTCCATCAACAGCTATGCTGTCACCGATTGCCATATCAAATAAATTATCAAGAATCTCAATTTCTAAAATATTTTTTTCTTGTCTTAGTTTTCCAACTGATTGAATTATTCCTGTAAACATAGATTTAAAAAAAATATTTTTGCAAAATTTTGTATTTACTTTAATTTACTTTAAATGATTTTCAACTATAAATAAATTAAAGAGTAAATAAAAAGAAATTGATCATATTTAGATGATTATTAATTCACAAAAAAGATCATTTGGTAGAGGGGCGAAAGTGAGCTTATTCACTTTAGGGACAATGCGAGCAATTGAAAGTCTCGAAAAAATGCATAGCATAATAAAAAATGCACATTATGTAGGAATTAACCACATAGAAACAGCACCCTCTTATGGTGATGCTGAATCACTTATTGGAAATTCAATAAAAAAATTAGCAATAGAAGAGAATATAAAAGAAAAAAATTGGGTGATTACTTCCAAAGTTTTACCAAAGGGTGATTTTGACTTTTTAAAAAATAATTTTAAAAAGTCTCTTAAAAATTTAAATCGCGAGAAAATTAATAATCTTGCAATTCACGGACTCAACTTAAAACAACATCTAGATTGGGTTCTTTCTGGAGAGGGTAAGAAATTCATATCTTGGATACTTGAGAAGGAACTAGTTGATCAAGTTGGTTTTAGTTCTCACGGAAGTTATTCACTAATTAAAGATGCAATCAACTGTGAAGTTTTTACTTTTTGTAGTCTTCATTTGCATTATTTAGATCAATCTAAGATTGTTTTAGCAGAGGAAGCTATTAAAAAAGGTATGGGTGTTTTGGCAATATCACCTGCTGATAAAGGCGGTAGATTGTATTCTCCAAGTGATATTTTAATAAAGGCCTCTAAGCCTTTTCATCCATTAGAATTAGCGTATCGATTTCTCCTGGCAAAAGGCATTACAACTTTATCTTTGGGGGCGACCAACAAAAAAGATTTTGAATTTGCGCATAAACTTAGAAACTCATTCGAGAAGCTTACAAAACTTGAAAAAAGCGCCCTGAATAAAATTGAGGAGGTTTCAAATGAAAGATTAAACTCAACCAAATGTGAACAATGTAGATCTTGTCTTCCATGTCCAAATGAAGTGCCTATTCCCGAAATACTTCGTTTAAGAAATATATCTATTGGTTATGGCCAATTAGAATTTGCAAAAGAAAGATACAATTTAATAGGAAAAGCTGGCCACTGGTGGGAAGAAAAAAATTCCTCATTTTGTCAAGAATGTAATGAATGTGTTCCTAAATGCCCTACTAAATTAGATATACCAAAATTATTAAAGGAAACTCATAACTTATTAATTGAAAATCCTACAAAAAGATTATGGGGATAAGGACTCATTCCAGATATTTTTAAGATTAATTTTTTGTTCATTTGTTAGTACAGGGAAAGACCAGCTATTTTCCCAACATTTCTCAGAAGGTCCTGATACGGGGAACATTTCAGATTTATATTTACTTTGTAAGTAATCACTATTGAATGGTAGATACCAACCATTTTTTACTAATTTATCTACTCTTGATTTATTTTCTAAAGATTTAATCCATTTAATTAATATTGCATTATTTCGATTAGATCGACTAAGAAGAAAATGCCACATCAAAGGTACGCCTTGGCTTGGGAAAACTAAAGAAAGCCTTGGATCTATTTTTAAATATTTTGAACAGAGACTATAAGGAACTATTGCGACACTAGCATCAGAATTAATCAACCAATTGAGCATATTTTTATCATCAAATAACATTGCTTGGCCTTTTAGTTTTTTTAAAGAATTAGATGTATTAATTTTTTTAGCAATTGACAATATTATTCTGGGACTCTGTGGGAAAACAATTTTTCCAGTTAATTTTTTAGAAAGAAGGAAATCCCAAGAAATTCTAGCTGAATTTATTAATCCTTTATTATTTTTAATGACAATTGAATATGGTACAACGCCAATAGGAAATAATTTACTTCTTTGATTTTGATTAAAACTTCCTAAAAAATCTATCGATCTCTCATCCAAACTTTCGATCAGTGCGTAGTCATTTATTTTTTCGAATTCTGCAAAATCTATATTAGTAATCCATCCATCATTTATTAAAGTAAAGTCAGAATTGAAAATTCTGTTTCTATTTTTTTGTAGAGGAATATTTTCAAAATTAATTTTTTCTTGCTTCCAATCTTTTGGAATAGCATCTTTAAAAGATTCTGGGTAAAAAGAATTTTGTAGTGCAATTTTTACTTTATTAGGAACATTACTGCAAGAGTTTAAGAAAAATAAAAGCGAAAGCTGACCACAATTTAAAAATTCTCTTCTGGTTAAAAATTTTGACAACATTCAGCAATCCTCCTCTAAAGAAATTTGACCTAGGCCCTTCATCATTTCCAGATTTTGTTGACACAATGAAACTATTTCTTCATTTTTAAATCCATCTAAGAAAGCAAGCATTGATATTCCACCAGCACCTACACCTTCTTTTACATGACCTAATTCATAATCATTCAATTCTTTGTATTTTGAAGATTTGAAATTCAAAGGACTTGCTAAACCTAATAATTTGACATCATATTTTTCATTAATTAGATTTACCAATTCATTTAGAGAATTATCTTTCACAAGCCACCCAGTTGTCGCAATAAAGACATCTTCAATAAAGTCATCTTTATTTTTTTCATCTAAGAGTTCTAATACAAGCAAAATGACCGCTAACATCTGGCTTCCACCAGACAATATAGCAGGTTGTTTTGCTAACCTTGCACCAATTAATAGACCCATTGAGAAAGCTTGGAAAGGATCACCTACCGCCGCGACAACATCAAAAGAGTTGAAATCAGCCTTGAAATTTGCATTGAAAAGTCCTCTTTTGACTACTTTTCTTCTAAGTTCTCTTGGAGCTTTAAATAAACTACTCCCTACTAAATTAGATACCTGCAAACCAAAAGCTTCCATTACTGCCTGAGCCGTTGTGGTGCCACCAGGTACAGATTCAGAAATTAGAACTGGTTGTTTTAAGGATTTTCCTATCACAAGACCTTTTTTATAGAGATTTAAAACTCTCTCTTTATTCATCGATTTACCAGTAGAAAGACAATTTGATGGGCCCAAATCTCTATCTTCTACAACCAAATGATTAAAATAAGGTTTTGCTCCTATTCCTAGAGGAACAATTACTGGACAAATATTTATAAGCTTTGAACAAACATGACTTATTAGAGCTGGAGTTACTCCTGAATTGAGAAGAGGCAATTTATATTTATGATATTTTGAAGCACCCTCAAGCAAAAATTCGGCATCTGCGAGCGCAGTTGTTCTCCTTGCTTTTGCATTAATACCTGCAGCGGAAATGCCTGGAATTTGAGATGTATTAGTACCTGCAATTACCAGAAATATTTTGAAATTATTAATGTTTTTCTTTATTATTTCTATCTTATTAAGTTGTCTTTTTTTATTGGATTCATTACCAAAAAAATTTATTCCTAATTCTGTACTATACATTTTTACTTTTTTCAATTATTTAAATCAACTAAACTATTTAATAATCTTGGAGGATCTGGGATAGTTAATTTAAATCTTGGAAACAGAGAATATGCAACTACATGTACCGTCAAAACATAAACTATTTCTTGAAAAATTATTAAAAAAATTGCACCTAATTGGATAGTTAAAATTGAGGGAGAAAAAGGTAAATGTAATAATCCAATGAACTTTTCTAGTAGACCATAACTTGCTCTAGTAATTAACACCCAAAGATTATCACCAACCAATGTAGATAATGCTACTACCCGCAGGAGAAAGCCAAGGGTTCCAATAATAACTCCTAAAGTCAAACTCAATCTCCAACTTTTTTCTCTAAACCAACACCAGCCCAACCAAAAAGCCAAGAATCCATAAGGAAATAAAAATAAAGTTCCTCTAACAGGGCCCATAATTATGAATAAAAGTAGAAATTGTATTAGGAGTCCTTCCAATGCAGTTTTAGTTCCTCTTCTCAAGTACAAAACGATCATTGGTAGGGGTAAAATCAGCCTTAATAAAGCCCCACCAATTGGCAAATAATATAATGCAACCCATAATAAAGACGAAAGAGATGCTAAATAAGAGGTCTCGACAATATTTAATGCTTCAGTTTTTGTTGTTATTTTCATTTTTTG